>CAYRYR010000089.1:0-10855 GCA_964428385.1 uncultured Methanoregulaceae archaeon | reverse complement strand
AACATGTAATACAAATTACGAAGATGTACTGTATGTACGTTTTCACAGCAAGGGCCAATATCCTTATTATTTGTTGCCTGTTACTTCTCTCGGGTTATATAACAGCTGCAGATGATACCTCTCTTAGTATCAATACCACTCCGGCTGGGGCAGATCTTATCTTTAATGAAACACTAACCGGAACAACCCCCGCAACAATCATTGGGCTTTCTGCTGGTATCTACCCTCTTTTCCTCGCATTTCCAGGATATGAGGATTATAAAACAGAGATTGAAGTTCTCACTGATACTCAGTATGCAGTTTATATAACAATGAATCCTGTTGAAACAACATCTGATGGCGAGACTGTATCAGAAACAGATTCAACATCTATGTATTCATATAATTCCATAACAGAAATGAGCACAACTGAGATTATCTATTCCGGATATGTCTATCCATATGGTGGCCCTACGGTCATTATTGTCAATCCTGACCCGGTAACACAGGATTCAGCCCCTGGTTCATCCGAAACCGAATCAGAAGCAGATACAGGGACAGGAATAGAGACCCATTCATCCAGCTCTGATGAATCAGAACCCAGTACAGAAGGAATTGAATCCGAAACAGAGAGTAGTGCCGGAGAGGATGAAGATGTAGTATCTGAAGAATCCACATCAACCACCGGCCCTGGTATTGTTACTTCAGTCCCAACCGTCAGACAGGGCATGGGAAGCAGTAATGATGATGAGACAGAAGGGAGTACATCTTCTATTTCCACACATATCCAGATGCCGACACGAATACCAACAGAGATTCCAACACGACCTATCCGTCGAACTGATGGATATGAGATCCAACCCGACACCATAAAACCATGGATAAAGGATGAAAATCCCATTCCAACGATAATTCCAACACATTTTGTTCCAAAGGATATCAGTAAAACTAATCCATCAGAAATAAAAAACCAGATGAAAAACGGGGGCTCAATTCAAATTCAGTCTAATACACCAGGGGCCGAGGTGTATATTGACGGAATTAAGAAAGGGACAACACCGATAACTGTGGAGGGATTATCTGCGGGTACACACCAAGTCCAGGTAGGCAAACCCGGATATCAACAATTTTCAACCGATCTTATGATAAACCAGGGATCACAGGTCAAAAAACCCCAAAACATGCAGGTAAATCTTAAACCTCAAATGAAACGATAAGGAAATAATCACAACAAATCTATTTTTAACCGATTTCTGCTAGTGAGCATTTTTCCAGATATATACCGGAAATACCTAATTTCTATATACTAACCATTGAATCCGGATTAAGACTTCCACTTGATGAGCCAGATACATTACAACATAACTCTGTTAAGCTCAAAAAACATACATGTACAATCTATGGCAAAGTGTCCTGTTTGTGAAGGAACAGGAAAACTTGAAAATGACGGTGTATGCACCGATTGCCCATTCTGTAACGGAACGGGTGAAGCTGATGAGATATAAGAAAACCACCTACTGAAAGAAAATCTCTGTGAGATACAGAGGTTAGACCGTTTTTTTGTAATATATCTGAGAAGATGTATGCAGTGTAAGTGAAAAAGTCCATACCATCGTTTACACATGATGCAGTTCATTGTCATTCTCATTATGTATCACCGAAACAATAGCCGTTTCCTCTCTGCCAGAGAAAAAAAAGATTAAATATCAGTCTTCAAACAGGAGGGACTGCTGGCTGACATTTCCGGTACGCTGTAATGCATTCATAATAGCAAACCTGCCTCGACCAAACTCCTCCATGAGAATTGCCTGTGCCTGTCCAATTTTTTTCCCTTCCCGTCTGAGTGCAATGAACCGGGACTCAAGCAGGGTAAGATCTTCTTTTGTCCAGCTCCTGCCCTGATTCACGGGTTTGGTAGTATCAGGTATCCGAAACTCAGAACAAAGTGATCCAGGGATGACTAAGGCAACATCTGGTGACCGTGCTGCAAACATTGCTTCTGATAACTCAAATCCAACAACCCGTCGGTTAAGACCTACAGCAACACGGGCAGTTGAAAATCCACCGAGAAAAAAATCTGCGATGATATCTCCCTCATTACTTGCATACTGAATCATTTTAACGAGAAGTGCAGTCGGAAGTTCGTTCTTGTTTTTAACCTGGCCGGGTTTATATTCACGATTGATAAGCCAGACATCTTCACGATCCTGATAATTTAGTGACCCCCCCTGTTCATCCTTTTCACCAGTTCCGTACCGGCATTCCTGATGAAATGTCCGGTCACCACCGGGTTTTGTATAGTATAGTATGTGATAATGTGACGATACAAATTTTGTCTTAGTATAAACACCGAAATTGAATTTCCAGATGATATGATTGACTTCTGTAAGAGAGGTTTGTCGCAATGCATCAAGGATGGCATAGAGATTGGTATATCCTGAAACGATAAACGCACACCCTCCCGGGCGAAGAATCCGTTCTGCCTGCTTCACCCACTGGTAGGAAAAATCCAGGTAATCCTTTTCATCTACCTCAATATACCCATCAACAACATACCTTTCATCCCGATGATAATGACGGTGGAGCATATCACCATTAATACCATAGGGTGGATCAGTGATGATGAGATCAACTGATGCATTCTGTATATACTTAGGGGATCCTCTGATACAGTCTTCCTGATAAAGGGCAAGAAACGGGGTGATGACAGGATCCATATTATCACTATATATATACAGGTATGTCTTGTTACGTGATCAACACTTCTGATTGAACGATGATTTCTATACAGGAATTGTTTCTCGTATGGTTTGAACAATCTGACTCAAGTACCTGGGGTAGTACAGGATTCCTTATTCATTATGTCATAATCAGTAAAATAAAACCATACTATCATCCTCCATTCAATAAAAAATGTAATCAGGGTACCAGGTAGTTTCGTAACCGTATAACAGGATGCCCGATGATACGAAACAGATAATCGTCAAGGTGTATATTATCCCGTGACATTACTGACAGGTTATTTGCCATAACTCTTATGAGCAGAATGGACTTAAATCACTGCAAAGAATACATGATGTCCAGTACATTGGAATGCTAATGTATCTTGTGTCTGGAAAAGGAACAAACCATGAATCTAAAACAATCTGCTATGACATGTGCCCTGCTTATCCATATGATTGCGCCCGTCTTGTTCGTTTTTATCTTTATTGGGATAATAATACCAGGTCTGACTGCATGACCGCCAGGACATTATTCCACGATAGGTATGTCCGGCAGTCTGGCCGGACCAGCCGGAACTAACCGGCTATCATTTTTTTAAAATTCCGAAATATCAGGTAAGAAACATCTGTCTATCAGAATACTTACAAAAAACCAGGAAATGAATCAATCCATATAGGAGTTACGCAAACCAAGATTTTGATAACTAATAAAACACAATTTCCCAGGTGAGTATATCATACTTATTCTCATAAATTTAAATAAAAAACCCCATTTGCTAATTCATACCATACTATTTGGACAGATGAGTTCTTTCAGTACCACTCAATAACCCCGACATTACGGACGTGAACGTTATAAATCAATTATATTGTACCGTTGCCACCAGGTTAATTGTTACTCAGGGTTACCAATCAAGTGAATAGATGTCAAAAAATGAATTTGCAAGTAACTCGGAGATACGATATCACCATTAAATACAGGAATTTTCCAACCTGGGGTATATTTTACGATTCTGATTAATACCCTCTGTACTAAACTATCCTCACCTTTATGTAGAGATTAATATTTTTTTTGACTGGACATAAAAAATTTAGTAGGGTGAAAATTCTGATAATAACTCAGGATGGGATAAAGAGTCTCTCCTCTTCACAATATATCCAATACCCCTTTCCTCTATTCATTGGCCGTGTATCGCTAAAGGGTCCGGTTCCACCTCTAATTATCGTCTCTTCATAGATTTGTTTTTCTGCATCAAAACCAAGGATAAAGGTCCATGCATCCTGAAGAGAGGAGAGATAGAGCCGGGTCTCCTCGGATTCTTCTCCCGTATATCCAATAAGATTCCATGCCGGCATAAGTAGTACCTGAGGTGCTATCTGCTCTGATGCAAACATGATACCAATATCAACATACTCTTCTGAGTAGACAAAGTATGCTTCAAGCGGGATAACAGGATGGCTCTCTAACGGTAGATCCCACATCTGAACTGAAGCGTTATACATAAAGATGCTATGCCCGTCATTATCAATTCCACCAAAGAGCCGACCAAGAGTGTCCAGGCCGATAATCGGATATCGCAGGATACTCACTAAATTCCAGCCAGGCACCAGATTCAGCACAAAATCAAATTCAGGAGTGTCAGAGGTGAAAAAAGCCTCCATCGTATGATCAGCGTGCACCGGATCAAACTGATAGGTTGTCTGCGGGCCGACAGATACATCATCCACCTTGAGATCTGCTATACGATAACCGGTGTTCGGAGTAATGCTAAAACAAGGCGTTTCACCTGCCGAGACATAGGTATCCCCTTTAGGGGTGATGCTTCCGTTGGCATCTGCAACCACTTCGATGAGATATCCTTCTGATTCACAAGAAAAAATTGCAATCCGCTGTACCTCATCGCTATCAGTCGTTATGATTATTGTATAGATGCCAGGAGTAATGGTATCTGTAAACCTGCCTGAGTAGGAGAAGGTTGCATCAAGTATAAGGGGTATTTCATAGACAGATCCGCCTGGAGTTTCACAGGTAGCAGAGAGAGACGGGTCAGTAATAGGAGTATCTTCAGAAAGAAGGCGGGCAGTAACCTCTATCGGTGTTCCCGGATATATCGTGTCGGCAGCAAGGGCTGCTTCAATATATACTCCGGTATCCACTACTGCCATAATGGAATAGGGTTCATCTCCACCGGTTTCATAGGCAGTAACTTCAAAGGTATACTCTCCAGGAACCGGCTCCCCTACGTCATACACTGCGTATGTGGATCCAGCTGAATAATGGACATTGGAGCTTGTCGTCCCGGTCGGACTTGCGGGATCGGTGATGATACGAGTGCCATCTGGATAGATGAGTGAGAAACCGAGGATACTACCCGGCCAGTTGAGTAATTGCGAGAACGAATTGACACTGGAGTCAATGATGAAGGTATCGGTAAGAGTCTGACCTTGGTTTATGGTTCCCCGCGTCATTTTCAGAAGAGCATCACCAGGGGTTCCACCTCCCTGTGGATAAACGGTAATGTAGGTATCCCTGGTGAGGGTATCCTGTTTTCCAGCCTTATCAGTAACAGTAAGCGTGACCGTCTGGATACCACCTGACGTATATTTGTGAACTGGATTTTGTTTTTCTGATACGGATCCGTCTCCAAAGTCCCAGGCCCATGAAACGATACCACCTATTGACTCATCAGTAAACCAGACTTTTCCCGGGGCAACGAAACAGACCGGGTCTGCAGTAAAGAGGGCAACCGGATTATCTGATGTCTTTTTCACAGTAATGGCATTGGCAAGAACAGTTGTTGCAGAGTTTTCATCGCTCCAGATGGTAAGCTGCGGAGAGTAGGATCCCGCTTTTTCATAGGTGTGAACCGGTTCCTTTTCATACGAATGAGTCTCATCACCAAAATTCCAGTACCACTGCCGGGCAGTATCAGGAGAAATAACGGTAAATGTTGTCTCCAAAGGCTGATTTCCTGCAAGTGGATCTGCAGAGAATACAGGGGATTCCAGAACCGGCTGTGGGCCGCCAATATGGATGTAGTTCTTCTCAGTCCGGGTCGCAGTCATACCCAATGAATCGGTAACGGTGAGGATGACGTCCCAGTTGCCACCTTTATCCAGCGTTATTATTGGATCCTGTTCAAACGATTGTATCGGTGTACTGCCTGAATCATGGGCAAATGTCCATTCCCACGAGACAATATCACCAATGGACTTATCATACGCTGCGATGGTGAGAGGTTTTGTCCCAGATCGCGGGATAACCTCAAAATCAGCAATAAGTCCTGGGTCTTCCACCGTAATATAATCTGTCTTTATCGCAGTCTCTTCAGATACCGCATTTTGGACAGTCAGGTTTACCGAGTATATCCCGGGTTTTTCATAGATATGGGTGGGGTTTTCCTTGTCTGATATACTGCCATCGCCAAACATCCAAAGCCATGAGACCGGGTTATTTCGGGACCTATCCATGAATGCCACGGTAAGCGGTGCGGTTCCTAAAAGAGGAGAACCAATAAAATCAGCAATGACCGGTTGATTCATAACTATGACCTGTATTTCGGCCCTGACATCAGGATACCCGCCGGTTCGCTGTGCCAGTGCAGTAAGGGTAATCGTCTGGCCAAGGTATGGTGTTGCATCAAACTCTCCCTCGAATAGACCACTCTGCTGGTTATAGGCAAGGGAGACCTGTGCCCCTGATGGATTAATATAGAAAACATGATCCGGATCTAAGCCAGTTCCTTCTGCCTGTACCCTGATATTTGTTTTGCCGGGAGGAATTGTCGCCCCGTTGATCGGACTGACAAATGAGAGATGAAATGTATCGTCATCAGATTCATAATACACTGCCTGCACTATCTTATTGGTCTCGTCCGGGATGCTGAATGATAATTGGTCGAGTTTTTGTCCGTCTGCGATGCAATACCGGAACTGATAGGTGTCATCAAGGATGAGTTCTTTGTTGTATTCGGTGATTGCGAGGGTAAATGCTGACTGTGGATAGTCCTCATAGGTTACAACATAGGGAGAATTGAGACGTTGGGGGGAGGGTTCATAAGAAGTCGTATACTCCCAGCAGTTAAACTGCTCTGAAAGGGGCTGTATCTGGTGATACTGCCACGTGGTTTCTCCAGCCTTGCGGTAAAAGACCCCTCCGGGCATGGAGAGTGATGACTCATGTGGCTCGTTACTTACTACAATCTTCCGGGAAGCCTTTGTTGATCCATATGCATTTGTTACCTGCAGAGTGGCGATGTAGTCACCAGCCTGTTCGTAGATATGAACCGGGTTTTGCTCTGCAGAGGTGATGTCATCGCCAAAATCCCAGTTCCATGCAGAGATCTGGCCGGTCGAGGTATCGGTGAATGTTACCGTGAGTGGTGCGATACCGCTGTCCGGTGATACGGTAAAGGAGGCATAGGGGAGATTGCCTGATCCAACGTAGATATAATCTGAAACGACCTTCTGGTCAACCCTGCCGTAGATATCAGTAACACTGAGTGAGACATCCCAGTATCCATCCTTAGTAAAGGTTTTAACCGGATTTTGCTCTGATGAGGTATGAACTTCTCCACCTTCCTGAGAAAATTGCCAGGACCACATAGTGATGTACCCACGTGATAGATCAAAAAATTCAACAGTAAGCGGAGCGGGTCCCCCCAGCGGCATGCCTGATAAGTCTGCCACGGGTGCGGGGTATATTGGTGAGAATCTGGCATCAATGGTATGGTCAGCGACCACGCTATAGAAGGTATATTCATTAAGCTGACCAAGAGATTCTCCGTCAACCACCAGATAACTTACCCCGTATGCAGTATCAGGAGTGATGGTGAAGGTGATATCATCTCCATCACGAACCATGACTGCACCAGAGGGAGTGATGGTTCCCCCTTCCCCGGCAGTTGCTGATATGACATACTCCCCCGGGATATTCTCTTCAAATGTTGCTGATATGGTGTGATCTTTTCCGATTACAGAAAAGGTGTAACTCCTGACCGGTCCGACTGACTCACTGTCCACGAGGACGTCTTTTATATGGTACCCGGCATTGGAGGTGATAGTAAAAGTCTGATCTGTTCCGCACCAGAACGAGATGGTTCCGACAGGGGAGATACTTCCCCCGGTCCCGGCACTGGCAGTTATCCTGTACTCGAGCCGGGAGACGGTGACATGAATTGTGTGATCCGTGGTCACTGAAGAGAAGGTATAACTCCTGACCACTCCAACTGATTGCCCGTCTACGAGAACGTCTTTTAGTTCATAACAAGAGTCGGTCCCGATGGTAAAGGTCTTTTCTCCCCCTTCAGCAACCACGACTGCCCCGGAAGGACTGATGATTCCGCCTCCCTCTGCGGTTGCAATGATGGTATGGGATGTCGGTTGCGGAGTGAAGGTAGCATAGATCGTGTGATCGGCAGTCACGGCTGTGAAGGTGTAACTCCGCAGAGCCCCGACTGATTGTCCATCAACCACGAGATCGGTATAGTCATACCCGGAACCGGGTGTTACCGTAAAGGTCACATCTAATCCACAGATAACTGTTATCTCTCCTGAAGGAGAGATGCTCCCGCCGGTCCCTGCCGTTGCCATGATAGTATATACCTTTGATGAAAAGACCGGACGGATCGTGTGATTGATCTGTACTTTCTTAAAAGTATAGGTATAGGGACTTGTCTGGGGACCGAGGTGAGTGGATCCATCAATGATGACATCGGTTATGGTATGACAGGAGTCAGCGGTCATCACAAACGAGACATCAGAACCCACCGGAACAGTATGAGGAGCAGACGGAGCGATAGTGCCTCCCATTGCTGAAAATGGTGTGATAGTGCAGGTATCCCCTGCGGTAAATACCGCGTGGATTGTGTGATCTGCCTGAACATTTGAAAAGGTGTAGGTAGAGACCCCACCAATAGATGCACCGTCAACCAAAACATCCTGGATGGCATTCCCGGCAGCTGGTGTGATGGCATATATCTGCGAGCCCCCGGGGGAAACCTGGGTCACCCCGGCAGGACTGATCGTCCCACCACTCGTGGCAGTTGCCGTGATGGCAAACCCGGATCCTATGGTAAATCCTACATGGATGGTGTGATCGGCAGTCACATCCGAGAAGGTATAGGTTGCGGCAGGAGTTTTGGTAACGCCGTCAATGAGAAGCTCACTGATAACATACCCGGTAGTGGGTGTTATCGTATAGGTTACGTCAGATCCGCAGACAACGGTTGTTGCCCCGACTGGACTGATACTCCCTCCCGTACCTGCAGTTGCCGTTATGATATAGGTCTTTGCAGAAAATACCGGCTGGATGGTGCAATTTTCCTGCACATTAGGGAACGTATAGGAATATGGGCTAGTCTGAGACCCCAGATGTGTCGTGCTGTTGATGATGACATCAGTTATGGTATAGCAGGTATTGGCGGTAATGGTAAACGTTTTTGAACCGCCGGCAGATACTGACTGTACCGTTGCGGGAGATATGGTTCCTCCGGTTGCTGAAATTGGTGTTATGGTGTATGATTCCGGAGGTATATCTGTAAATAACGCTTCAATTGTGTGATCTCCTGTGACATCTGTGAATGTGTAGGTTGAAATTGCTCCTTCTGAGGAACCATCTACCATCACATCTGCAATTGTGTATCCGATATTAGGAGTGATGGTAAATGTCTGATCCGCTCCGCAGGTAACGGTAGTTGCTCCAGATGGACTGATAGTACCGCCGAATCCGGTCGTTGCGGTGAGGGTATACGTTTTTATGGTAAAAATGGGTTTAATTGTGTGATTCTCCTGCACGTTAGAGAACGTATAGGAATACGGACTTATCTTAGCCCCCAGATGTGTCGTACTGTCAATGATGACATCGGTTATGGTATAGCAGGAATTGGCGGTGATGGTAAACGTTTTTGAACCGCCGGCAGATACTGACTGTACCGTTGCGGGAGATATGGTTCCTCCGGTTGCTGAAATTGGTGTTATGGTGTATGATTCCGGGGGTGTAACTGTAAATAACGCTTCAATTGTGTGATTTTCTGTGACTTCTGGGAATGTGTAGGTTGAAATTGCTCCTTCTGAGGAACCATCTACCGTCACATCTGCAATTGTGTATCCGGCATTAGGAGTGATGGTAAATGTCTGATCCGCTCCGCAGATAACGGTAGTTGCTCCGGTAGGGCTTATGGTCCCACCGGTTCCTGCGGTGGCGGTGATGGTATAGGTAGTGGTTGATTGTGTCAGGGGGAGGTTTGTCGTTGCTCCTGCAACATAGGTTGCTGTCTGATCAGCTTCTTCACCGTTGATGCAGAAGTGAATCGTTGCCCCAACCTCACTCTCATCGGCTGCGATCACAGAGAGACGGGGTAAGAGCCAATTTTGTGACCCGTACTGGCCGGAGACGGTCGTTGTGATGCTGCCCCTTTCCTCACCATTTATGGTTGCACAGATGATACTTCCTACCAGGGCCGGGCTTCCGGCAACCGTTACCGTGCCATAAAATTCATGGGGCTGGATAGGACTTACTGCCTGGGTTTCACGGTATGCCGGTTGTGATGATTGTTCATCTGTTCCAGATAAGATATCACTGAAATTAGGTTGTCCATCTGGAATAATTGGAAAATTATCTCCTGACAGGATAGTGCTGCCATCCTGCCCGGTTAAAGATCCGGTACCTGAGGCATTGACAAAGCCGGAGAGCAGGCAGAGAACCAGGATGCTGGTAAGAATGAGCCTCCCGGTCCCTTTGAATATGCCGGGGGTGTATCTGCTTGTGTCTGCACGACAGAGAGTTTTCTTTATATAATGCTCTTTTTTCTCGATTCTATTCAATATTTGCTTTGTTTCCCCTGCTGACTCCTCGTGGTGCATAGCCTACCTCCATCGCTTGAATCCGTATTGCTCTCTTAAATTCTTTTCAAATCCCGGATCCATACCGTAGTGGTTATTTCTTTGATGAATAGATAATGGTTGTGATGATTCCACCTGCAAAACCAGTTGATTCCGGATCTGTCAGTGCATTATACGGGAAGGTGAAGAAAAAAGAAGATAGTGAGGGATTGAAACGACCTGCTGATGAGAGGGATTATCCTGATAGTGGGCTTAGAATTCCTTCATTATTCATATACAGCCAGTATCCATGACCCGGATTCATTGCCCTC
>CAYRYR010000088.1:0-10864 GCA_964428385.1 uncultured Methanoregulaceae archaeon | reverse complement strand
AAAAATCAAGTTTCCCTGGGTATTTTAACGTATTTGCTTACAGGTGCAAATATTTATTCTTTTTATGAAAATAAGCCGCACATCTTATTTTCATGACAAACGCGATGATGCAAGACATCAGGCTCAACCTATGAAAATGAGGATCCATTTTCATGACAAAGCCAGGGTAGCATTCATTGAACGGCACATCCGGTGCAATTCTGTTGTATGCCAATTGATCTTTGGCTTGGAATAGGTGTTTATAGGTACCAAAACAGAAAAGAAATATACCATACTACAACCTGCATCAGATCATTTGCCAACGATGCATAGCAGAATGGTGCAGATAGAACCTCTTTACCCACCCGCCCGGAAAAATCCTGGAACAAAAGATGAGATGCTTATGTTATCTGGAAGTTTCTCTCTCACGAATGAATGAAAACTGCAGTGAAAGGTTCCTGAACAAACATAATGAAAAAAAAGAGCACCACTGATACTGGATGGCAACTCAAATCAGTATCATCCGTGAGATTAAAAGGGCGAACCAAAACCAGGAATTCTGGCACACCTTGGTACATACAATCCCTCTGATAACACACTGGTACGACTGAAATTACAGATTTACAAAGGTAAGTAAAAGAAGCGCACAACACATCTTCTATCTTTTGATATCATGACACAAAATAAGATGGCAGAGGCACATAAAAGCGATGATCTATACCGGATAATAGTGGAAGCCATCCCCCAGAAGATCTTTACAAAGGATAAAAACTCGGTTTATCTCTCATGCAATACCCGCTATGCTGTGGATCTGAATATTAATCCAGATGATATTATAGGAAAGACCGATTATGATTTTTTCCCACATAAATTAGCTGAAAAATACAGGTCAGATGACAAACAGGTAATGATATCAGGGCGAACACATGAGATAACCGAGGAATATCAGCTGAATGGGAAAAAATACTGGATTAACACCTCAAAAACTCCGTTACGGGACGCTGATGGAAATTGTATCGGGATATTTGGTATATTCAAAGATATCACACAACAAAGAGATGCAGAGGAAGCACTGTGTGAGAGTGAGAGGAGATACCGTCTCCTTTATTACAATATGCGGGATGCCTATGCCCAGATAGATATGGCCGGAAAATTCACTGAGTTTAATGATGCCTTTGTACAACTGATACAATATGAACCATATGAGATCTATTCCCTTACACACTATGATATCACGCCGAAACAATGGCATGACATTGAGATGGATATAATTCAGAATCAGGTTTTAACAAGAGGTTTCTCTGATCTTTATGAGATAGAATATCAAAGGAAAGATGGTTTTATTGTCCCCGTTGAGCTACGAACACACCTGATCAAAAATGAGATAGGCAATCCCTGTGGCATATGGACAATTATCCGTGACATTACAAAGAGAAGAGAAATAGAAAAACAGTTATTTACTAGTGAAATCAGATTCAGAGAACTCTTTGGTGTAATATCAAGCGGAGTTGTGGTATATGATGTGAAAAATAATGGTGCTGAGTTCATCTTTAAAGACATAAATCCGGCAGGTTCAAAGATACTGGGATTAAAAAAAGACAACGTCATTGGATATAGCCTCGACATTCTATTCCCGGAGTTGGATAGTACCGGGTTTCCTGTTGCATTACAAAGGGTATGGAGAACAGGGATTCCAGAACCATTTCAGATAGCATATCATCCGAATGGACTAAAAACTGTCTGGACTGATAACTACATTTACCCGCTCGCAACAGACGAGATTGTTGTGGTATTTAATAATATCACCGTACAGAAAGAGAACGAAGACACGATACGAGAGGCAAATGTCTACAACAGGAATCTGCTTGAGGCAAACCTGGATCCTTTCGTTACCATTGGTCCGGATGGTATTATTCATGATGTAAATGAAGCAACTGTGCAGATTACCGGCTACTCACGTGAGCAGTTAATCGGTACCAATTTTTCAGATTACTTCACTGAACCAAAAAAGGCAATAAAAGGATATGAGAAAGTCTTTATGGATGGGATTATCACCGATTACGAGCTGCATATACACCATAAAGATGGACACATAACTCCAGTATTATACAATGCAACTGTTTTACGGGATAACAATGGTACTATCACAGAAATTCTGGCTGTTGCCCGGGATATAACCGAGCGTAAACGCATTGAGGCACTTCTTATACGATTTAATGAAAAGCTTGAGAGTGGGATACGTGAAAAAACCCTCGAGATGGCTACGCTCAATAAAACCCTGCAGGAAGAGATTTCACAACGTATGCTGGCAGAGAATACTATCAGAAATACACTCTCATTGTTGAATGCAGCCATTGAATCAACTGCTGATGGAATTTTAGTTGTTGACTATGAGGGTAACATAACCACGTTTAACCGGAAATTTACCGATTTATGGAAGATTGAATGGAGTGTTTCGGGACAGTATACACATCTTCAGATAGTAGAACTCATCGCTGTACAGCTCAAAGACCCGGTTGAATATCTGTCATGTGTTCAGGAACTTAATGAACATCCGGAACGGGAACGGTTTGATATGCTTGCTTTAAAAGATGGTAGAATGATTGAACGATACTCAATTCCTCAGATGATTGATGATGTCACTGTTGGAAGAGTCTGGAGTTACCGCGATGTTACTCAGCGTAGGCGTGCTGAAAAACAGATTATTGCATCTCTTGATGAGAAAGAAGTGCTTCTTCGCGAAATTCATCATCGTGTCAAGAACAATCTTCAGCTTATTTCCAGCCTGCTTGATATGACGAGAATGCGGACCGAGGATCCGGGTACCAGTTCGATACTTACTGATGTTATGATGAAGATTAAAACAATGTCACAGATTCATACCCGGTTGTATGAAAGTACGCAATTTGATAAAATTGCTATGAAAACCCAGATTTGTGATCAGATAACAGCGATATCACAGATTTATACTCCTCAAAATTGCGACATTACCTGTACAGTTCAGGCATCAGAATTATATCTTCCCGTTGATCAGGCCATTCCCTGTGCCCTGGTTATCAATGAAATTATCTCTAATTCATATAAGCATGCCTTTAAAGGAGAAGAAAACGGGGAGATCACCATACTATTCTATCAGGAGGACAATAGTATTTGTATTATAGTCTCGGACAATGGAATTGGGATAAAATCTGATTTTGATATTTCCCTGGCAAATAGTCTCGGACTTAAACTCGTTAGAAATCTGGTGGAGCAGCAATTAAAAGGAACACTGACATTGAACCGAAAAGAAGGAACAGAAGTAATTGTTACATTTCCTATCCTGATACTGTGATGTGACTCATGCCAAAGATACTGGTAGTTGATGATGAAGCCATCATCACCATGCAACTCGAGGAACGATTGAGTACAATGGGATATGCGGTTATTGGGATGGCAGCGTCTGGTGAAGAAGCCGTAGAAAAAGCACGCCGTCTACAGCCCGATCTTGTTCTTATGGATATTGTTATGCCAGGGCGAATGAATGGAATAGATGCAGCAGAGATTATCATAACTGATCTGCAGATTCCGGTTATCTTTGTAACATCATATGCTGATGATAAAATTATTGAGAAAGCAAAACATGTGCAACCCTCAGGATATATTGTTAAACCCTTCAATGAATTGGAGGTAAAAGCTGCGATAGAAGTTGCCCTGTTTAAACCAGCTGGTAAAGGCATTGATACAAAGATTAAAAAATCGCTCCGGGATCCTTTATCTTTCCAGGAAGAGAGCGGTGAGGAGAAAGAAATCCGTTCTGTATCGCTTGACCGATCAGGGATAAAAACAATCCTTCTCAAAGATATGTGTACTGATATTATCCTCTTTCTCTATTCTGATCAGGGAGTCAAAGAAATAACATTTAAATTTGCCATAGAAGAGGGAGTACATAAAGGTATAAAGAGCCTGTTTGCGTATTCCCATTCCCCTGTTATTAAACATTTTTTACAAGAAATAAAGGACGGGAAACTTATCACCTACCGAATAAAGGATGATGATATTCTCTCATTTATTTCATATTTAAAACAACACCCTTTTTTTTCAGGAGAGAACGTTTCTTCTTCGTCAGTACAAATTCTCTTAGATCTTCCTTTGAATGCAGCTCAAAACGATATCATTACCGTAACAGATTATGTTTTTTCTCTCAGGAAGAGGGCTATCCCGGTTTCAGGAATTATTGCGGTAAATATTACATCAACTGATCATCATCTGATAGAGACACTTTCTCTTACTATCCCCCATATTATTATATCTACCGGGACAGAAACAGCATTATCCTTTGCACACCATTCATTTCCTTCGCAATCAGTCTCTGTTGTGCCTCAGACAACCATTGATGAAGTGGTTAAAAAATCCCTGGAACCAGTTGTTCTTTCTTTATTGGACCGGCCAGTATCAGGGTATGATATTGTTCATGAGATCCATAACCGGTACCAGGTACTTGTCCCTCAGGCACGGATTTATACGCTCCTCTATCATCTTGAGCAGAACGGATACCTGAAGATGAAGATGTCAGGGAAATCAAAATTATATGTTCCGACACAAGAAGGCAGAGTATATATCCGGAAAAAATTAAACGAGTTTCGGCATATTTTCCAGCACATACTAAACGGAGTCACTGATGAGAGCGCTGGTGATAATAAAGATACCTGATTGAAAAATATCTGGTTATTCAACTCGTTTTAAATTCCAAATCGCAAGATATTGGCTTTTTTACTTTCAGACAATGCTGATTAGCAGGATCAGAAATGGAGAGGGAGATTTTGGATCAAAAATTGAAACAAATATTGAAAAATTCCCGAAGCACTATTTTGTCAGAGAAAAAAGTTATTTTTACATCTGGTATCTTTACGAATATGCCAAAAAGGTCTGAAAAAATCTTTATCATCTCTTATCTGGGGGGGGAAGATATCCTGTCAGGCAAATTTTATATGAAGATTAGATGTGACTTCAGTAGAGGAGAGAATCTGTGCATACATGACAAAATAATATTCGTTACATTATCATATTCAGTCACAATTCTTCAGTTTTTACCTATATCAGGTCTGAATCAGATTGATGGATACACGTGATGTCTGCCGGGTGTGTATTTTTGTATGAGTAACAAATTACAGCACGGTAGAATTTGTTGCAGGTGAACAAGAGAAGAAGTGATGAAAACAAAACAAAATTTCCGGTTTCGTATTACACAGAATTATAAGGACAATACAGGGTAATGATGCCAGAAATAAAGAGTGAGCAACCCGGAGATGAATATATTGAGCCTGTCACATCCATCTGGGATGGTGGTAAAAAATACCATATCGTTACTGAAATACCTGATGTCAGTGAAGAAAAGATTCGGATTGATCTAGAACATAATCATCTTATCATATATGCTTCGAATTCAGAACGAAGATATAAAAAAGAGATAATAATATCGGATCAGGTAAGATTAGGGACCAAAAAATTTAACGATGGTATATTACAGATTACTTTGGATAAGATCGGGACCTGATGATCCGCGTAATTTTCTACACGACGATTACTCTTATTTCTTTTTATTCTTGATTGCAGATTATGTCTCAAAATATGAGGATTACGCACACATCTATTAAAAATTAGTAACAACATCCAGTCAGGAGAGAAACAGAACTTCTGATGATCCGGATGAATGTAGAATACCAACAAAATTCTGACATTCTTATATAATTCCATAATAACAGGATTTTTTAGAAGTTTTCACTCGCCATTTTCAATGATAGGGCAGTATGAAAAAAATGGGTATGGTATCTGTTTGGTAAGAAGGATGTCATACCAGTTCATCTTTCAGATAGAGGGAAAATATCAATGCCACAAATTTGTATAGGATTTGAAGTACATCAACCATACCGGCTAAACCGGTTCTTCTCACCGAATGCAAAAGTAAAACAGAAAGATCTGGATACACTCTATTTTGACACACTCAACCGTGAGGTGTTGGAACGGGTTTCTGACACCTGCTATCTCCCGGCAACAAAAATAATACTAAAGATGCTTGATGAAGGATTTTCCTGTGCATTTTCATTATCCGGAACACTAATCGAACAACTCGAAAAGTGGAATCCTGATGTTCTCTCCCTTTTTGACCAGGTTGCACGCCATAAAAACACCGAACTACTTGCACAGACGTACTATCATAGCATTGCTGGTCTTTTTGCAGATAAATCTGAATTTAAAGAACAGGTGAATATGCATACAGACCTTATGCACGATCTCTTTCACGTGCGTCCATCTATCCTTGAAAATACTGAATTCATGTTCAATAATGAGCTAGCTACTCATGCAAAGAACATGGGTTTTGCAGGGATTTTTACTGAAGGGGTTGATCGTATCCTAGGATGGAGAAGTCCAAATTATCTGTACAACTGCTGTGATATACCTGTATTTCTTAGAAATACCGCTTTATCTGATGATATTGCATTTCGGTTTGCAGATCCGGGCTGGGATAAATATCCACTTACTACAGATGCTTATACCGACTGGCTTTCGTCTTCAACAGGGGATATCATCACTATCTTCTTAGATTATGAGACATTTGGTGAACATTTCAAGAAAGAGACTGGTATATTTCATTTTTTACAGGGTCTGCCGGTTGAAATGGCAAAGAAGGGAATTTCAACCATTCTGCCATCAGAAGCCGTTTTAAATTACACTCCTGTAGGAACCATTGATGTTATAGATACTATTTCCTGGACTGATATTGAGAAAGATGTTTCAGCATGGGTAGGAAATGAACGGCAGTATACTGCATATTCTGCGATACAAAAAGCACAAACCTTTGCAATTGACAAATCCATCTGGCGGTATCTCCAGACTAGTGATCATTTCTACTATATGGCGTCCAAATACGGAACCTGTAGTGAAGTACATAATTATTTCAGCCATCATACAGCAGAAGAAGCATTTCAGACATATATGAAGATCCTGGCGGATTTTGAGAAGAGATGCATCAGGTTGATGAAGAATCAGAAATCAGCAAAGGCTCTTCGGACATTTCCTCCTGAAGAAGCATTTCATTTTAGGTGTCCGACTGGTTATTGTGGATATACAGCATACAATCTGGATCAGTTTTTTGATCTTCTCCATGTTGTACCCATTGATTCAATCTCCTACCATCAGGAACGTGGAGATTTCATTGACTGGATCAATGATGCATTAAAGGATCCACATCTTGCAGAACTTATTAAAGACTGTACACAACGACAAGAGATCATTATCATAGTAGGTGAAAGAAAGGAGGTATTATGGAATCCCTTAAGATAGCATTTTTCAGCTGGGAATCACTATATGCTGAACGTGTTGGAGGACTAGCAAGTGCTGCGACCAACCTTGCTGAGAGTATTGCAAAGAATCATGAAGTACATTTCTTTACCCGTGGATGGATGTCTGATCAGACAATTAATAATGTCCATTACCACTACTGCCAGCCTCATGGGAATAACACCGTTCAGTACTGTGATGATATGTGTTATGCCATGGTTGACCAGTTCCACCGGTTTGATAAGGAGGGGGCTTTTGATTACCTCCATTTCCATGACTGGCACGTAATACAGGCACTCCATTTTCTGCAGGACCGTAATACTATCCTCACTTATCATTCAACGGAATTTGGGAGAAATGGCAATCAGTTTGGCGACTGGCAGGAGTACAGAGATATATCTGGAAGAGAGTGGTACGGAGGACTTATTGCAAAGAGGGTGACGACTGTCTCAACCACCATGAAAAATGAGATAATGCAGCTCTATAACGTTCCTGACTGGAAGTGCGATGTAGTGGTCAATGGCGTCGTCCCGCGTCAGTACCGGGCCAATATCGATCCTGGTGAAGTGAAGCACTCATATGGAATTCATCCGTATGCTCCACTCATCCTCTTTGTTGGAAGACTCTCCTACCAGAAAGGTCCTGATCTGTTTATTGATGCTATCAGAGACGTATGTCAGTACCGCTGGGACGCAAAAGTAATTGTTGCCGGAGATGGGGGTATGCGGCATTACCTGCAGGAACGGGCGTATGGCCTTCCTATAAACTTTATTGGGTACATTCCTGATTCAGAATATATCCGTCTCTTAAATGCATGTAATTTTGTTGTCATCCCAAGCAGGAATGAACCATTTGGTCTTGTCTTACTCGAGGCATGGAGTGCAGAAAAAGCCGTTGTTGCATCTAATGTCGGTGGTCTGTCTGAAAATATCGATCCATTCGTAAACGGCATAAAAGTTGAACCCATGACGCAATCGCTCACCTGGGGGATCAATAATCTGGTTAATGACTCTGATACTGCTGACCGTCTTGGCAGACGGGGCAGGGCGAAAGTTGATCGGATGTTTCTATGGGATCCCATTGCAAAGAACATGACCGATACATATTCCCGTGTGGTAGCCTGAAATAAAAGGTACCCTCCTTAGATCTTTTTTGGGTGATACAATCAGACATATCTGAAATGTGCGTGGAAATCATTTTTTTAGATAGGTGATACCAGTTTTTTGTTATCTGTTGATATCCGGGTATTTACAAGAGTCTGAAAACAGATTGTCGTCCCCTCCTTTGTCAAATGTGATACAACCGGTAAAGCAACTGATATGAATGTCCAGCCAGTAGAACCAGACTTTTTTAGAATTTTTCTTGGGTTTGAAAGGTGAGACAACACTGTAAAGTTTGTGAAATAATCCATATCTGTAATCGTTATTTTCAGATCGGATGCACACAGATCTCCATATCAGCTGTTTTTTGGCATACATCTGCAGTTGCTGCCTGTGTCCACCGGTTTAATCCTAGTACTGAAACTGCTAATAGCAAATCACTCATTTTGATAATTCAGTTTTTAAGCTCATTTGCAAATTAATGTATATAAAAGGCTCCCTTTTCAGAGGCTTTTAGGAAATCCGGATTTCTTGAACACCCTCCTAAGTAATGTAACGATAGAGGAAGGGAATCAGACGATAGTTTATGCATGAAACATCATTTGTATATGTTCATACCCTTTTTAATTGCATTTTTGTCTGTTCTATATTCATCGGTCCTCATTTGGAAGCTTTCATATGGATATACATCCATCTACTCTTTATCAGGTCTGATAGCATGAGTGAAACTAACACTTCCTCGAACATGTCACCAAAAGAACTGTTGATTGTTGTCGTCATTGCCCTTGGTTCATTCATGGCCGGTCTTGATGGAACAATTGTAAACATCGCCCTTCCCACCATTGCAAAATCCCTTCAAGTCTCAACTGTAACTGTATCCTGGGTACTCAATGCGTATCTCATCGTTCTTGTGAGTCTTCTTCTCGCGGCTTCGCGTCTCGGGGATATGAAAGGGTACCGGAATATTTTTCTGGGCGGTTTTGCTATTTTTACCATCGGTTCTGCTCTCTGTGGTTTTTCTTCCACCATCGATCTGTTAGTTCTCTCCCGGGTGATTCAGGCGGTAGGAGGTGCAGTTGTATCCGCACTTGGAGCGGTCATGGTCACTTCCTATCTATCTGCCTCTCTACGTGGACAGGCGCTGGGTATAGTTGCCATGTTTACTATGCTGGGGGCTGCACTGGGACCTGTTATCGGGGGTTTTCTCACCAGTGTACTCAGCTGGCAGTATATTTTCTTTGTGAATCTGCCAGTTGGTATAATTGCTATCCTGTTAGGGATTCGGATTCTTCCACGGGTTAATCCTGTTGCACCACAGGCAAAAGAGGACATTCCCGGAGTGATACTTATCTTTGTTGCGTTAGGCACACTCATCATTGGTCTGACTTCTGTTCAGAGTGAGAATGCGAGTATCGGGATAGGAGCTCTTCTGGTATCTGTTGTCTTCTGGTTCCTCTTTTACGTACAGGAACGAAAATCAAAACAACCCTTGATTCTCATCGGACTCTTCTCAAACAGGGCATACACCCTTCAGAGCCTGAACATACTGCTTATTCAGATGGCAATGGCCGGAGTCATGGTCATCATGCCTTTCTTCCTTGAGTTAGTAAAAAAAATTCCGACTGATAATGCCGGAATGATCCTTCTTGCCCTCCCGGTTGGCATGATAGTTACTGCCCCGATTGCCGGGAAGATATCTGATATTATCGGGACAAAAAAACCCATTATTACCGGTTTTGTACTCTGTGCCATTGCACTTTCTCTTCTCTCTACTCTCTCGGCCCACTCAAGCATCGGCCATGTCGGCATCTACCTCTTCTTACTGGGTGCCGGTACTGGCATTGCATTTTCTCCGTTAAACAGTGCTGTCATGGGTGAATCTCCATCATCTGAACGTGGCATGTCTTCGGGACTGATTAAGATGATGACTAATCTCGGGTCGTCGCTTGGGGTAGCTTCAGTGATGCTGGTTGCAACAGTTGCTGCCGGACCAAAACTTGCTTTGGTCTCTGCCCATACTATCCCATCTGTAGACCTGGCCGGAGCATTTGATGCAGCCTTTCTTTTTTGTATGGTACTCGAAATTATTGGGATCATACTGATGTTTGCCATTAAAGATAAAGAGCCGACTGGTAGTAGTGACGGGGAAGTATGTATTGGATTCTAGAGATCTGGCACACCCTCTTTTTAAAAAACGTTATGTGTAGATCTTCATTACACTGCATTTATGTTCAAAACCTTTGACTGGCCGAATAAAAAGCAATATAACAGGATATCATCTGTATCAAAGATCTCCTGCACACAACAGGTTTGCCTGGATATTCGCATGGTGAATAATGGAATTGTGCATGCGATAGCATACCACAAATAGTCATATAGAAAGATGAGAGATATAGAACCCTGAATTAATCAATTTTTTACCATACATCTTTTGATTATGTCTGGTTATCCTCCACTTTCTGATAATG
>CAYRYR010000087.1:0-10944 GCA_964428385.1 uncultured Methanoregulaceae archaeon | reverse complement strand
CATAGTATAAGCCAATCATTCTGGATTAATTCAGAAAGTTTGGCATTATACTATAATTTGCATATGAAGGTCAAACTGAATTATCAAAATGAGTAATTTACCATTCTCGGACAGCCTCCTTGAAATTACTTGCAATTCCAATTCATTTGATTTGAAACGCCAGTGATTTTAGCAGGTTTATCTTACAGGAGTTACGCAGCGTGAGAATTTTACTAACCAATAAAACATAATTTTCTTATTAAGTATCAGACCTGGGTCCCATAATTTTAAATTAAGACTCATTTGCGTAACTCCCATCCTATGAACGCGGATTCGGATAAATTCGAAAGAGGCGGGGATGTTGAGGTAAATGAATCGGGTCATCTGGTTGATTGAAAGAAAACGAAAAAGGCTGTATAACAGAGAACAGGATTATTTCACGTCTGCATCCTCCTGACAGAAGATATATTACCTTATGATGATATGGTTATTTATCTATAGAGGTGCCCTATGACCAGAAATGCTTTGATTCCCCTCATTGTTCTCCTCCTGCTTCTGGTATCACACGGACAGGCGATGGATAAGGAAGATCTGGTTCCTTCTACTGGTGAGATCCAGTCACTCTTTGATCCGTACTCATGTACCCCCTTTGGAGATCACCAGATCTCTCAGGATTCTATCGATATCGCCTACACGTATTATCAGTCGAAAAAATATAATCCACCCAGGGAAGGTGTGCGTATCTTTTTCCGAATAACCGTTTTTAATTTTGAACCCGCAGCACATGATAGTGAGGTTGCAGCTATCCAACAGACTATCGATGACTCTCAGGGAGACCCGTCATCAGGATACGGAAAGAGAGAACTGATAGATATCGGTGAGATTGGATATTATCAGGATATCTACGATTCTTATGCTGGTGGACCACCGATAGGATGTGAGATCGGATATATCACCGGAAATTACAGCGTTTGGTGTGCTTATAACCGAAAAGTAGATCCAGAAGGCTATGAAACCCATTTTGAAGATCCCTCGGAATACATCCAAAGATGTGTTCAGATCCTAAAAGCACCTGAAGGTCCCCCGGAGACAATCGATATTGTAAAAACGCCATCATTGATGCTCTATCCTGAAATACTTACTGATGCATCCGAATACCAACCAGGGGATCCATTCTCTCTCACCATTCAGGTATCTGATCAGGATGGCAGAGCGATTGCCGATATAAATGGGACAATCATCTTCTCTTCTGGATCTGATACCCCGATCCCTGCAGCATCATTTACCACTGATTCTAAAGGAACAGGGGTGATAACCGGCATCTGGCCACAGATGAGCAGCGGGCGAATCTGGATTCGTGTGGAAGTTGAAAAAGAGGGGTACCAACCGGGAAGTAACGAGATATCCGTGTCTTTGCAGTCAAAATCAGAATCTGATAATCTTTTATTGGAAAATGGAGAAGAACATCCAGAAGATCAGCTTCAGACATCAAAGGTCCATATCCAACTCATGCGGGTAATACAGGAGAGTAACCAGGTAATAGTGGGATCAATACAGATCGAGAAAGATGGAGAGTATATACAGTGGCATCCCCAAACAGCCAGATCCTGTACCATAACGGTAGTAGTTCGAGACGAATCTGGCGACCTGATAACAATTGTGATGACAGCCCCTGTTGAATCAGACGGTACATTTCAGATTACTCATCTTGACCAGTATCTGAAAGATACCAATCTTCTGTGGGATTCCATATCTACCAAGGGCGATATTGTGATATCCGATGGTGCAAAATGATGTGTCAGGCGCAATTTTCTTATCAGCTGAAGACCACCAAAACGATGCCGATGCAATATATACATTCAGAGCGTCTGGCATCTCTTTGCTTCCACTTCCAGTCGTACCATACCCACATAGATTATCCCCTCTTCATCAGCCGGATATAAGAAGAGATACTGATTGATGAGTGATTCAATAAATACGGTATGAAGATCGGTTGGAATCCGCTGCAAATAGGGGTGCCAGGTGGTACGAATCCATCCGGCAAAACTCTCCCGGGTCTGATGGGTCATATCCTTTGGAATTAATTCTGCCCTTACCGGGAGAAGTCCTGCTTTGATTATCCACTCCCGGTACTCTTCAGTGCCAAAGAACTGTACGCGAATGAGAAATCCAGAAAGTACTGATACCAGCATTTGTCTTTTAAAAGGATTCCAAGTGCTTCGAATGCCTGGGTCTGCATTCCCTTTTCCTCCCATCTGGATCACCATAGATCCTCCCAATTGCAGAATTCGTGCTATCCCTGTAAGAACTGGCTGGTGATCAGAGATCCGGTGTAGTGCAGCATTTGAGAATATCCTGTCAAATGTGTTGTGAAACGTCAGGTTGGAGGCATCCATCAGGGTAAAAGAAAGATTTGGACAGGTATTTTGCGGGATACTGATGCACAGCAAAAGAGATCATCTCAGGCGACGAGTCAATACCGGTTACTAATCCTTTTGGTACCTGGCTCTGCTATTGCTAAAGTCACCTTCATCACCACAACCAATGTCAAGCACCAGTTCATTTCCGGATAGCCTGAGTTTCTCGATAAGTTCATCTGCCCCAGATCTGCTGTGCAAGAGAACTTGTACTATAGTCTGCAGCATTCCAGGTGAATGATTGGTTATCTGGTGATCTCACGGTATAATACTCCCGATACTCATCTTCTGTTGAATACACAGAATTACATGCCTGTCACCTTATACATGTAACCCGGATAAATATGTTATTGGTTATCTGTTGGAGGATATCCGGGCAGAACCATTGTCTGACAGAAAAGACTATTATAGTGCCCGGCATAACGCATTGGAATAATCGAAGTGAAACGGCGGTTATTTAGAAGACGTGCACGCTAATCGCGCTGCATAGATTAAGGCACACTTTCTGGAAAATTTTGCCATTAACTATATTCACAACATTCTTTATTATGAGCGAACCTCATTCCTGATATAAGAAGTGAAGTACTATGAACAGACACATCCTATGGGTCTCTTTTCTAATTATCGTGATGATGAGTGGTTTTGTTTTGGGATCTGAAAACGGTACCAGTTCTTTTGGACAGGCAAACTGGACCGGAATATGGGATTCAGAATTATTTCAGTACCAGTTCATCCAGAACGGGAACAACATTATCGGAATATTTCGATCCAATCTGCCGGGTTCTGCTGATGCAGGGTGGATCAATGGAATCGTAAGCGAGGATGAAAAAACCTTTACCGGATTTTGGAGCCAGGTTGGACCCGTACTGCTTACAAAAGAGAACGATACCAATTTCCTTTCCGGTTCCTGGGGATATTACACCAATGCAACAAACGGCGGAACATTTACCTTTACCGGAGAGGATACGGATGGATGGTCCGGAACCTGGATTTCAGATAGTCATATCTTTCATCTTACCAGAAACGATTCGAGGGTCTCTGGGACTTTTGAGGTTATCGGGAAAATCCCTAATCCGAACGGCCCAGTTAAAGGAACCCTGAATGATGATGAAACCAGGTTTCTGGGTACATGGAATGAGACCGGAGCCATTTTGTTTACCCTGTCTGAGGATCTGAATTCTTTTAACGGCAGTTATGGCTACAATCCAGAGCACCTGGACGCCGGGAACTGGTATGGCTTCAGGGTAGAGTAAAAGGTCTATTTTGATGTTATTTTATCCTTTTTTCTGATGATGCAAATTGACACTCTCTTTTTATCTTAATTTCCATGGTATCATTCAGTCAGATCGGATAGTTAAAGAGTAGATGGTATAGAAATTCACCTGGAAATATGATGAAATGAGAACAATGAGGAATACATCTGATATGCCATATGGTATTTAGAACAAATGATTACAATGAATAGACTGTATCTGGCAGGATAATACCAGAAAACCAACCCTCATGCGAAGCATCAGTCAATCCACTAATGCAATTTAGGTATCAGGGGATGCCATAAATCCATCATCCTGTGCTTTATCCAATTGCCGGGAATCAGTACCATCATTCTTATCAGGGGAAAACCTGACAAGGAGTTCGGCAGTATCACGAAGATAATCAATATGAAGAATATCATGACTAATTATCTCTCGTCCGATTCTGGCTGAAAGATCAGCATATAACTCTTCTCTTCGTGCAGGGTTAATCAGATCTACCCGTTCGTATGTGATGTGTTGCTGTTTTTCATACCTAAAACCCCACCCCTTTTCCATCATCCATAAAACACTTATTATGAGCAGATCTGATACAAAGAGACTCTCATAAGAGCCGTTGCCATAAAAGACCGAATTTATTACCGGGAGTGCAACCATCACAAACAGGTACGTCATCTCCCGTATCGGAACCGTCTCTGTCCGGTATCTGAGAACCGAGAATAACGCAAATAACCCAAAACCAACACCAATAGAGAGTTCAACGCTGGTAAAAAGATTCATCACAAAATAGATGACGGTATTGAAAACCATAAACGTAAAGATAAAACTATAATCCTTCTGTTTTGAGTAGTAAATCCCACGGATAATGATAATGGCACAGATAAAATTTATCAGAAATCCAATGAAAAGCATCAGTGATGAATAAATCAACATACTACAATTCTCCTTTGTGTCATCTCCATAATCCTTTTGATCTTTGGTTTAAACCGGTTTTTTTTCACATCAGGGTAGAGAAGTGATATGCCAATACAATACTTTGAAAAACTGGTCGGACGGATATGCATCTGATGCATCAGTGATGACAGAGGTGAATCCCGAATCTTCCCACGAGTCTTAATCTCGGCTATAACCACGTTTGGAAGCTGTATACTATGCCCGTCATGTTCATAAAAGAGAGAGAAATCAAATGTTATTCGTTCTGAAAAATCCGCTGAAACAAGTGTTACTCTCTTATACGTATTCAGAATCCGGGGTGTTAAGAGTCCGGGATCATATGGCATATGCCCGGAAATAAACTCTTTAATCCCGGATTCTATGAGGCTAACGAGGTTTTCAGTCTGCATTCTGACTTTTTTGGTAAGCCCGGTGTTGAGTTTCTGCTTGACTTCCAGAAACGAGAGACCAGATACAACATAGCGCCTGGTTCTCAGTTTAAACCGGTTTTTGCGACCGTTATGGTGATGCAGATACAGGGTAAATTCATCAGTATCAAAATACACTGTCTCGTATGAACTCATCCGTACTCCCTGTATCTGTAGAATCCTCATATTCGAGACAAGGGTTTTTAGAATACATATCGCCTGTTCCTCTGATAAAAGGAATTTTTGTTCCCGCCTGTCCATAAGAGAGGCAGCAGCCATATCTTCAAGCGAGACTGGCGAATAACAGGCAAGTATGTTTGTAATGTCTGAAAGAACCGGACCATAACCAGAATATGGGAGATATATAGTTCCATTCTCTTGTGCTGATGCCATCAATCTGATGCCTCCACCGTCTCCAGATAGTCCATAACTGCTGTATGCCGGGACTGAACATGGGCAATGAGAGCAGAAAGAGCTGTATCAAAGTCTTCTGCACTGGTCAGGTACGAGTATCCTGGCTGTTCACCCTCATCTCCAACCACGTACGGCTGTATGAGATCATGATACGCCTGGTACTGTGCAATCACCGATTCAGGGTTAAAAGCTCCGGTAACAACCTCTTTCAGATACGAATGATATTGTGCCTGATATACCGGATCATCCATCAGGTACCTGATCAAAGGCCAGTTGTCCCCAACCTCATCAAGGCTGATAGAGAGCGTTTTACCCATCCCTCCCCCGCCATTATGACCCATAGGCATCGGCGGGCCACGTCCTTGTTCTGTGTTTAACCCATCCATCATATTGCCTCCTGCAGGTGCCGGATTTGATATATTTCCCATGAAAAAACCAGGGAACATCCCTGTTCGATTCACTTCGGTTTCATTGCCTGCAAAATCAGGACGATTAAAATCATCAAACCCGGCTTTCTTTGGCATACTATCCATCAGGGCATAATTATTGTCCCACGGTATCCAGAAGAAAGTCCCGGTGTCAGGATCAGAGTACAGGTAATAATTCCTGCTGTTACCTCCATACGTATCCCAGTTCTGAATAACCGTATTGGTAGCAAGCCATCGTAAAAATTCATCGACGTTTAGAACAGATTCTAGATCTGCTCTCCAACTCACCGGATTTTCAAGTCTGGTGGATGAGTGAAGAACAGAATACAGCGTTTTTATATCAGAGTAATCATTCTCTTTTTTATTTGTTTTTTTCTCAAATGAAGACACATTAAGGGTTCCTTCTTCAAATGTCGCTCCAGAACCTTCTGGTTTGTAGAGATTCCCGGACCCGTCAACAAAACCGGTTGTAATGAGCGTGTCTTCCACAGCTTCTATCATGGTGTACAGACCAAAGTAGACAGGACCATCTCCATAATCAACATAAACCCGGTAAAAAGCAGTATCCGGAGCTATTACCCCTGCAGAGGTAAAGAGTTCAGGGACAATCTTTTCCCTGATAAGGGAAGTATCTGCATAATTAGACTGCAGATTTAACTCGCCAAACCCGAATAATGTCTGATCATCGGTTTTTTGGTACTCATCCTCATAATGATCCATATCAAGTTTTAATGAGATTTTTCCACTGTTCTCCTGTATTGCACCCTGAAGCGAGTTACATCCTTTATACCGGATCCCGACATGTTCCAGTACCGTTCCATGTGTGGATATAGTCGCTTGTACATACACCGGATCAGTATCACCAAAGCCAGGCATACCTCCCATACGGTCCATATGACTCATATTCCCCATATTTTCCAGATCGCCAGGTGTCCGGGGTTCCAGAGGGA
The DNA here is from genome assembly GCA_964428385.1 of uncultured Methanoregulaceae archaeon. Lineage (GTDB taxonomy): Archaea > Halobacteriota > Methanomicrobia > Methanomicrobiales > Methanospirillaceae > JAFGOM01. The sequence goes on along the minus strand of CAYRYR010000087.1, from coordinate 4,142 downwards.
GGGGAGGAGATTGGTCATCTCCAGGAAATCCTGACATTCTGGAAAAATTGGCAGCGAGATCATCCTGCATCGTCTGCCAGTCTTGCGGATCAATTATGATATGAATCTCATGGACAATATCATCTGAAAAGAGGGTTTCATAATCAGGCTCATATTCGCAATTTGTTCCATTTATCGTAAGGGTTTGGTTATTATCTGGATCTGCACTGGCTACACCGCATATTCCAAAAATTATCATGATAGAGAGAGAAAATCCTAGAATTCCAGGGTATTTTTGTATCAGATCATATGTTCGTGGTTTCATATTGTTCACGTATTGCATCTACAATAATCGTACATGATGCTATTCTGCCGGTGTACGATTGTTGCTATCCATGATATCCACAAGAAACCGGAAAGAAAGACAAATGTGATGCAAAACGCATCTGAATGTATCATTGTATCCCATCTCCCCGGTATTCTTGCAGAAATCAGGAGGCGTGTTCTTGTTCTGCTAGTGGTTTTTGAGAAGAAATTACCGGATTGTGGCAGTGGAGAAGTTCTTCAAACATCTCGTTCCTGGAAATTAGTTCCTATAAACTGCTTTTTCTCAATTACAGGATATATCCAGAGTACAATCCAAACGTCAATCGTATATGTGGATAGTTCCATACTACCGAATAATCCTCTGCTCACTATCACAGCAATCTCTGCGTAAATGTAAAGTATGTATTACATATAGAAGAATCTTTTTAACAATTTAGTTGAATGCATTAACAACACTATCAGGAAATGAACAATGCATACAAGAAGTACAGGATCATGTACTGGATTTTTATACTGACCACATACTGCTTCAGATATCAGGGAACTTGTATCATGAGAGAATATCCCTATATTACATCTTTCTCTGCTCTATCTGAAATGAAAAAAACCTTTAGAAACCAAAAGATTACCACGTTATATGGTTGACGTAAAAACCGGGTAATATAAGAAACCACAAAAATAAATACCCGCTCTCATGGCAGCAGATGCCAGGGATATCTCTGAAAACGGTTCAAAACCATGCAATATCGTTATCTTCTGGAAATAACATTATCCATAAAGTTAATAGTGCTATGCAACAGATTAGCATATGGTGAAACCATGGTAGCACTTAACCCTGAGATGAAACAGGCTTTAGCAACAATAAAAGCATTTCCCGTAGCTACAGCCTCAAAAGATGGCTGGCCAAATGTTGTTCCCATTGGATTTTTAGAACTCGTTGACGATGAGACCATCTGGATTGCAGACAATTTCATGAAAAAAACCCTTGCTAATATTAAGGAGAACCCAAAGATGTCTGTATATGTGTATGGTCCGGAAACAAAGGGATGTTTCCAGATAAAAGGAGATGTCGAACTAAAGACCAGTGGTCCTGAATTTGAAAAGATGCAGGAGACTGTACGGGCAAAGATGGCAAAAGCTCCTGCAAAAGGACTTATGATAATGAAGATCCGTGAAGTCTTTTCCTGTGCACCCGGTCCTGAGGCAGGCAACAAACTTCTGTAACTTTTTTTTAAAGTCAGGGTGTGGTACTCTTTTCTGATGGGTTCAGCGTCTGGTCAGATACCGGAATGATTCCATAAATAGGAATATTCAACGTATTGTATTGTCAGATATACCTGGATACAATCATGAAGCTCACAATACTCTGTGATAACCATACCATAACTGACAGATACTTTTTGGGCGAACCCGGGCTGTCATTCTATATTGAGGATGGGGAGATAACCATTCTTTTTGATCTTGGATACTCGGATCTTTTTATTAAAAATGCTGAAGCAATGGGCATCAATCTGTTAGATACCGACTATATTGTGTTTTCACATGGTCATCTTGATCATACATGGGGTCTTTCTCATCTTCTTGCATTATATTCACGGGCAAAACATGAAGGAATACCTCATAAGAAACCCGTGTTTGTGAGTCACCCTGCAGCATGGTATTCACGAACACTTGCACCGGCGGGAGAGATTGGTTCGTTAATACGCCCGGAGATGGTCAGTCAGTTCGGAACCGTGGTGATGAGCGAAGAGCCATACCAGCTGACTGATACAATTACATTCCTTGGCAAAATACCAAAACACGCTGCCTTTGAGCCAGGACGTGCTATCGGAACCCTGCATACACCACAAGGAGACATTCCAGATATAATTCCGGATGACTCTTCATTACTCTATACAAATCCTGATGGAATTGTTCTCATCTGTGGATGTACTCATGCAGGCATCTGTTCAACAATAGATCATGCATTTTCTATCACTGGTATTGCACCGGTTCTTGCCATCATAGGCGGTCTGCATCTGCACGATGCTGATGAATCACGAATCACTGCTACCTGCGAATTTCTGCGAACAATTGCACCAAAGGCAATATATCCATGCCACTGCACCGGGCTTGCTGCTACAATAGCACTCGCATCAGTAGCTCCAGTGTTTGAGACCGGCGTTGGATATAAACTGCAGATATCATGATACGTATCAACAGGGTAAAACATTCAACCTATTCGCCCTGATAAGATAAAACCTTAAAAACCAGATCTGATACCAGTAGATCTCCAAACCTTATCCAAAAAAACAGTTTTTTTGAGTCTTACTTTCCCATGAGTACCGTTTTGCAATTCGGACAGGTCATATCACGGCAGGGAACACCGCGTGTTTTTTCAGCCTCATATCCACAATTTGGACAGATACAGGATGTTGGTGGTATTCCCCGTCTCTGTCTTCCGCCTCCCATCGGCATATCAGTCATAAAACGTATTATGCCCTCCTGACAGGTAAATGTAACGGCTCATTCTAAAAAACAAGTGATACTATACCATCATGTTCAGGCAGGATTACATCAAATGACATTCTGATTTTCATATTTTTATATCGCGTAAGGATTCAAACCTCCAAGAGCAAAAACCAGGTGTCAGATACGCTGCGTAACCTCTATGATTATATCCGTTCAATTGGAGAAATTGAGGCTTAAACGTTCTCTGCGTGCCTATGCGGTTAGATCATTTCAATCATCAAACGAATGTCGTTTCAACTGGAAAGATCGAAGTAAGGAGAAAAAACATGATTGGAAACTTCACTTTAAGAATTTAAACAGCATAGAGAGGAGAAAGAAGTCGAACATAACCAAGTGAATATAGTAAGGTATTACCTCATGAGATAATCAAAGTGAAATATAGGTTATTTAGAGGATGTGCACGCTGATAGCGCTCCATAAAGTAAGGCAGAGGTTCTAAAAAGTAATGCCATTACCTTGATACAACGACAATTTCCTCCCACAAGAAAAATCTACAGAACCTAAAATCGCACGGGAAACTCATCACAGAAACCTTTCACAGGAGAAAACAGTGATGCATATCTATATCTGGTTATATGAGTACATCCCTTACATGGTCAGGAAAACCTATATTCTCATAAGTTTCGTTTTGTGTACTATCCTCATTGCCGGGTGTACAGTTCAGCAGAATTCATCAGGTCTTTTAAATGGAGAATCCGAAAGAAATATCCAATATACAGGAGATTACATCTCACCAGAGGAGAAAACTTCCTCACAGTTGTTTCGATCACTTATAACAGAGACATTTTCACAAACTGCTGATCATTATCGTACCATTGAGCAGTATCGAAAAGATTATGACTGGAACGCTGTATACAAGGATGCCGGAACCCTCAATACGTTTCTATCAGATACCATCCATTCCTACCGGGCTGATATAACACGTGAAAAAGGAAATCCATTCTATGATCTCAGTGACAGTGAATTTATTCTCTTTAATAAGTACATCGCCTTCCTCAATCAGGTTCAGGACTATACCCAGTATATCAGCAAAGGTGCCCATCTGCTTGAACAGACTGTTGCAACACCTGAAAGTCCATATGCGTCAGAGATAACCAACACCGATATGAAACGGGCTGATGAATCCCTGGAAGATGCACGGACAACACTCAAGACGATGCAGGAGTATTGTGAAGATTTGGGAATATCCATTCTTGATGAAAAATCCCTGAAAATATTTCGGATTCAGTGAATCCATACATTCCTGTTCACTTCTTTTTTGGGTGCCCTAGGCTCTGTCTAAAAAACAAGTGATACCATATCATCACGTTCAGGCAGGATGTAAT
>CAYRYR010000086.1:0-11097 GCA_964428385.1 uncultured Methanoregulaceae archaeon | reverse complement strand
TTTCAATCATCAAACGAATGTCGTTTCAACTGGAAACATCGATGTAAAGAGTGAAGACATGATTGGCAATATCACTTAAAAAATCGACAGAACCGCCTCCTTTTTAAAATTCTTTTTTATTTCTATCCTTTTGTGATATCATCATATAACAGAACCATGTGCCTGTGATAAGAACCGGCCACAAAAATGCCCATCCCACAAAACAGAAGATGATACTGGTAAGGATGAGTGAGGTAACACTAACAAAAACACCGCCCCGATGCCTTTTTAAGAGAACAATGCCGGCAGCACACCCAAAAAGATAGGTCAGAATGAATGTTGCATTTGGAATCTGAACCAGATCTTTTAAGGATATAATAGAGAGGGAGAAAAGGATGAGCTGGATGATGCAGCAGATCAGAAGAAATATCAGCCCCCCTGCCGGGGTGTGAAACCGGATTGAGAGAGACGAGAGGAATTTAGGTGCATACCCATTTATTGAGAGAGAGTATGCCAGACGTGAAGCTGCACTAATATAGGCGATTACAGGAGCCGTGGTAATAAAAAGTGTGATAATACCGGCGATAAACATACCTGACCGACCTGATGAGAGACTGATGAGATGAATGAGAGAGACCGCTGATATCCCATTTCCATAGCTATGTGTCCCAATGACAGCAACGGCTGTTGCACAATAAATACATCCGATGATTACTGAAGCAATGATGGTGGCTTTTACGACATCACGCTGTGCATTCTCAAACTCTTCTGATACATGGGATATCGCTTCCCATCCAAGAAAACACCAGAATATCAGGGTTGTTGCATACCCGACACTCAGGCTTCCATATGGCATAAACGGGGTGAAGTTTGCAGGATCAATATAAGAAATACTCCCAGCTATTGCACAGACAAGAATGAGGATGGTTGCGATTACAACAGCCAGTTGAATCTGACCTGTCATCTTCATGCCGATATAATTCACCCCGATACCAGTAATCAGGATACATACCGTGATGATGAGCCTGAATGATTCTGTCAGTCCGAATGCAACAGTGGCATATCCTGCCCCGGTCAGGGCAATGATTGGAACCGCCATTATCGCCGAGAGGAGAAAGAACCATCCGACAAGGGAACCGACTTTGGGATTAAATGCCCGGGATACAAAATGCGAAACGCCACCTGCATGAGGATAATATATCGATAACAGACCCATGGTAAGAGCCATGGGGAACGCCAAAAGACTCATGCATCCCCATGCAAGGAGCGATGCCGGGCCGGCAAAATCAGCGGTGATGCCAGGCAAAAGGAGAATGCCAGACCCAAGGACTGACCCGATATATAGAGCGATTATCTGGGGGAGCCGTAACGATGCGGTTTTTGGGATGGATGGTTTCATGACTGGTTTATGGTATCTGTTATTGCATTGTCCTGGTGCTGTTTATCCGGGTTACACGGAGATTGTAGCATGTCAGAACGATTAGGTTGGTGATGAAAGGATTTATAGAGAAGGGAAATTTTTCATTCGTCTTTCTTAATACTCAATCGTAACGTAATTTTAGCACGTTGAGCCTCCTATTATGGCACATTTGAGACATGCGATATCCAAAAACCCTTTTTCATTCCCCCATTCATTCGGGATGACATGACAGAAAACTGGTATGAATCTATCTCATCACTTCTGGTTATTCGCAATTTTTGATCCCGTATGCACCAGATACTCAGGTGTATCTTTTCTCTGTTGCAAAAATTTATACACCTCTCCCACAATCAGAAGTGGCAGGCCAATTATCATAAGAAGAATCCAGTCCTGTATAGATAGGGCAACGGTTCTGAATATTGTCTGGAAGAACGGGTGGTAGATAACAACTATCTGAATGATAATGCTTCCAATGAGAGCATATACAATAGCGGGATTTGAGGATAATCCGATCTCTTTAAGGGTTGATCGAAACGATCTGAAGTTGAGCACATTGATGAGTTCAAAGACGATAAGCCCGGTAAATGCCATGGTCCTGGCCTTCTCTGTCGAATCACCCATCCAGGCTAAAAATACTACAAAGGTTAGAAGTCCTATCCAGATACCAAAACCTGCAATCACTAATAATGCATTCCTATCAAGAATCGGCTTTTTTGGATCTCTGGGTTTCTGTCTCATTACATCCTTTTCTGCCGGTTCAGCACCAAGGGCAAGTGCAGCCATACCATCTGTTACAAGGTTAACCCAGAGAATCTGCAGGGGAAGAAGGACCAGTGGCAGATTCATGATAAGGCCGGCGATGATAGCTATAATCTCTCCAATATTTGAGGAGAGAAGATACCGGGTAAATTTCTGGATATTGTCATATTCCCGTCTTCCTTCATGGATTCCAGCGACAATACTCGTAAAATTGTCATCCACAAGGACAATATCACTCGCCTCCTTGGATACATCAGTCCCTTTTATTCCCATTGCTATCCCAACATCAGCCATCTTTAAAGCAGGTGCATCATTGATACCGTCACCGGTCATGGCAACGATGTGGCCCAAATGAGAGAGAAGTTGTGTCACTCTGACCTTATGGGCAGCAGTGACCCGTGCAAGGATCCGGACATTAAAAAGCCGCTTTTTTAGTTCATCATCAGAAAGGGCATCAATATCCTGGCCGGTTAAAACAGCCGGACTTACAAGACCTACTGAATCTGCTACTGCCTTTGCCGTCAAAGCAGAGTCACCAGTTATCATAATGACATCGATACCTGATGATGCACAATCTTGTAATGCTTCTCTGACCTCTTCCCGTGGTGGATCAATAATTCCTGCAAACCCCAGGAAAAGCAGATCCTGCTCACAATCCTGTGCACTCGTTGGGATCGTATCAGAAATATTCCGCTCTGCACAGGCAAGAACCCGGAGTCCCTGCTGTGCAAGGGATTCATAGATTGCACTAAACCGGTTTCGGTCGGCATGAGTCATCGGGGTATAGACTCCATCCCTGAAAAATGCAGATGATCTATCCAGGATCATCTCGGGTGCTCCCTTAGTAAAGGCTATATACTGTCCTTGTTGCTGGTAGACCACCGTCATCCGTTTTCTGACATTATCAAAGGAAAATTCCTTTAAAATATGGGGTTTCCAGGATACAGATTCTGGAATTTTCGCTTTTCCTGCAGCAACGATAAATGCCCCTTCAGTCGGCGAACCTATTATTTTCCATAAGCCCTCCTCTTCTTTGAGGATTGCATGATTACAGAGAAACCCTGCAGTAAGAAACCGTATCAAATCCGGGTGCCCTGAGGGACTAACGGATCCACCCTCATGAAGAAAAGTTCCTTCTGGTTCATACCCGGTACCAGTAACAGAAAACCGGGTATCAGGAGTGATTATCTCCTGTATTGTCATCTCATTTTTGGTGAGGGTCCCTGTCTTATCAGTACAGATGACTGAGACCGTTCCAAGAGTTTCTGTTGCACCAAGATGCCGGATAAGGCACTTCTTGGTATACATATGCCTGATACCAAGAGCAAGTGTGAGAGTAACAACCGCAGGAAGACCTTCGGGGATGACAGCAACAGCGAGTGAGACAGCAATCATAAACAATTCCTGCAGACCTCTCTCCTGTAAAAAGCCGATACAAAGTATCAGCAATACGATTCCAACAGAGATGATGCTGATGTGAGTACCAAGAGTATTGAGGCTTTTCGTAAGAGGGGTATCTTCATCTGTTATCGTGCCGGTCAACCCTGCAATTTCTCCAAACCCAGTCTGCATCCCGGTCAATACCGTTACAGCTCTGCCTCTCCCGTTGAGAACCGATGTTCCCATCATTACCATATTCTTCCGATTGCTGTAGGCAGTCTCCTCGGGTATTATCCCGGGATACTTCTCTACGGGTTCAGATTCTCCGGTGAGCGGTGCTTCATCTATCTCAAGAGAGGTTGCATCCAGTAGTACTGCATCAGCAGGAACTTTTTGTCCCATCTCCAGGAGGATAATGTCACCAGGGACGATGGTTGTTGCATCGACCAGCGTTACTTCACCATCAACTAAAATAACAGTCTGTAATGCAAGCATCTGCTTTAGCGCATCAATCGCGGATTCTGCCTGCCATTCATTCACAAATCCGATGAATGCATTCATTATGACGATGAAGAGAATGGCTGCCGCCTCGAAGATTTCTCCTATGAGAAAAGAGATACACACAGCTATCAGGAGAATGCCTATTAGTATATTCTTAAACTGGTTTGCAAAGACAATGAACGGGGATTCTCTTTTTTCTTCTGTTATCTCATTTCTTCCATATTCACTCAGGCGTCTCTTTCGCTCTGCACTCGAAAGTCCCTCTGATCCGGTATTCAGTCTCTTAATTATCTCCTCTTGTGAAAGAGCGTACCAAGGTATCTTCATGCATTCTCCCGGTTATTTGATATGAATTGCAGGGCATGTACATTTAACGCTTCGGCATATCAAATACCTGGAAAATTCATAGAAATTGTCAATTTTTTAATGAATACATGCACTTTATTCTATTCTCTCCTGAATTGAATTGATAATCCCTCTCTCACCCCGCTTTCCTGATGGCCTAATTGTGATACCAACCTCTATCTCGAATGCCTTCCAACAGATATCCATTGTCTGCATATGCATATCGTGATTCAAACGACAAGACGAAGATTCTCTTTATCATATCGCTTGCGTTTTTCATCTCTTTAATCGGTATCGGGATCGTAGTTCCTCTCCTGGCGGTCTTTGCTGATACCATGGGAGCTTCGGGTCTCTGGATAGGAGCGGTCTTCTCTGCGTTTGCATTCTCACGAACCGTCTGCATGCCATATTTTGGGAAATTATCTGACCGGACCAGTAAGAAGAAGATTATGACACTGGGCCTGTTCGGGTACTGCATCATATCACTTGGCTACCTCTTTGTGGATGATGTCACCGCATTGATATGCATCAGAATCCTGCATGGTATCTCTTCAGCGATGGTAGCACCGGTTGCAATGGCATACCTTGGAGAAGTTGCTGAAAAAGGAGAGGAAGGAGGGTATATGGCAAAATTTCAGGCAACGACTCTCTTTGGATTCGGTGCCGGACCTCTTTTTGGTGGTTTCATCTATGATCTTTTCGGATTTGATGCTGCGTTTTTGGCATTATCAGGTTTCTCTGCTGTTGCCTGCATTATTCTTATCATCTTCCTTCCTGATATCAGAACTGCAGAACTGACTGATAATACGATAAAAACGGGTAACAAAGAGGAGCAGGTAAAAACAACATGGGTGACACTTCTCTCTCATCCAATGATGGCTGGTATCTGTAGCATCTCACTATTAATAGAGATGGGTTTTGTAAGCCTGCTCTCGTTTCTCCCACTCCATATTGCCACCATCAGTACGACACGAATGGGTTCTGATTCAGGTCTTGTTATATCAGTTATGGTCTTTTTATCGGGTTTTTTGCAGATGTTCTTTGGATCTGTTGTATCAGACCGACCTGGAAGTGAATGGTTTGTCTGTATCGGATCCTTCATCTGCGGGGGAGCACTCATCTGTATTGAACTGACAAACACTATGCCGCTTATATTCCTGGTAGCAATAGGAATGGCAGTCGGGATGTTCTTTGTCTATCCGGCGGTGAATGCATTACTGGTCATTATCGGACGGATATATGAAATGGGACAGACAATGGGTGCGTATAATGCATTACGCGGTGCAGGGGATATTGTTGGTCCTATCCTTGCGGGAATTATAGCAGATACCGCAGGACTCGGGGTGATGTTCGGGGTGATGGGAATCTTTGCTGCTGCTGGAGGAGTTCTCTTTCTTCTGCTTATTATCGGGAGCAAAAATTCGATACGTTCCAATTGTTCTCTAAAATAAACGATTTCTGTCTTTTTCGAAACCGGAATCTTGTATACTAACCTGGGTACTATGTTCTGGCAATATTAAGGGTAATCTAACGTTGTATAGTACCAGATATCAGCAAGTTCATATTTGCCAATGGCACGGGCTATCCTGACCGCAAGAATATGACCACATGGACCACCCCGGTTGAGAAAATCATCACAGGTACAAAAGTCATCCTCGACCACATACTCACCACTTGTTCCCGTAACCACAAAAAAGTCATAAAACCGCATGACCTTTCCATCGTCAATTATCATAAGTGCTTTTGAGCCACGTGATTGCCACTGACCTGATATCCGGCGCCGGAGGTATAGATTCAGGGGTTCGCCTACTTCCAGTGCTTCTATCGGGTCGCGTTGACTGTATGCCATACCAGTGGATCATCAAGAAACGTCCAGCCCATCTTCTTTGCAAGAACCCGCATTGCAGGGGCTTCTGTCTGATAATGTGTTGATTCAATCAGGAGTATCGGAGATGCCCTGGCGACAGAATGACGTAACTCTGCCGATAGAAATGCATCTGCTCCCATACAAGATGCCTCTGTGATGAGATCCAGATCAAAACAGGAACCCCCGGCTACCGCCAGCCGGTGAATTGGTCGTTCTGCTCCAAATACACGAATTCCCCCTCCCAGTCGTGCTGATATCTCATGAAGAGACAGACTGCAGTCACCAATATTACCCAGACTCATCCGGGTTGTGTTTGAGAGAGAAAGCATCTGCGAGAGAATATCGTTTACTCCTCCTTGTGCATGGTCATAGTTCGTGTGCATCACATACACGTTGATACCAGCACGCAATACCGAACGAAACAGCACCGCTGGTGCACCTTTGATAGCAGTGAGCGGATACCAAATCGGCGTATGGTGAACTACAATCATCTCTGAACTCATTTCGATAGCCATTCTGACAACCTCCGGGGTTAGATCCAGCGCTGTACATACGGTGTGAACCTCCTGTGACCCTTCGATGATAAGCCCTATTTTTCCGGTATCAAATGCCTCTGCTGTTTCAGGTGGGGCAATCATCTCCAGCTCCTGTATGATATTATCCCGATCCATACCATACCTACGTTCTTTACAAAGAAGAGTACTTGGGTAACTCACAGATACAATGATATTATTTGTGCTGGTTCCTCTGACTGGTTAAACGATAAATTTTCCAAACTTTTTGTTTTAACCGTATCCTGGACTATTTTCACTTCAATCGGGTATCACATACAGGTTCATTATCTCTTTTTCGCCCTCATCCGGATTACCACTACAGATGTACGAAGCTGCCCTGATGAGCCGTGTCATTATCAGGTCATCAGAGGTTGGATCGCCTTCTTCTATTATTTTTTGCGTCAGCTGGAGGACCTCTTTGTCTGCTCCTGCCTGCATCAGTGCAAGAGCATGAGCAATATCCTCCCCACATCTACCAGAACGGATATGACGGAGCTGGTGTGATTCTGCATTCCAGTCAGGATGATAGTGTCTCTGCCAGTCGATAATGTTGAGTAGCTCTTCTGCCTGCCTGAATGCAAACGAGTCTGCTGGTGCGTGGGAAATTATGTACTGAAGGTTTTCTACAGCCGCATCAATCTCATGTCGAAATGGCGAGAAGAGACGAACAGCCTCCTGAATAAGTGCTGTCATATGAGATGGATGAATATAGCAGAGTTGTGGCGATACACGATCAGCCATCATTATCCAGAGCTCAATGAGTGTATCGTCCATAACCCATTTCTTAGAAGGCTGAATGCATATAGGTAATGAATCCGGTATACATGAGAGACCCCACAGACGTCATACTTCATACGATCTGTTTAACAGCCTGGCGATTGCCAATTTGGCCGAATAACTACTATCAGTAGAGACCATATCCGACACCATAAGCTATAGGGAGAACCCTTGCTATTTATCGGTATACTACCCATAGGTACGGTATGCATAAGTCCATCGACCTCATTAACCAGCGTTTGCAGGATGGGACTGCGCGAATAGTCACTGCTGACGAGATGCCTGCCATCGTTGACGAACTCGGCGAAGAAGGCGCACTTTTAGAGGTTGATGTCGTTACAACCGGGACCTTTGGGGCGATGTGTTCATCTGGTGGATTTTTAAATTTTGGTCATGCAGAACCCCCTATCAAGATGGAACGAATCTGGCTCAATGATGTAGAGGGATATGGCGGAATTGCTGCCGTTGATACCTATATCGGGGCAACGATGCAGTCAGAGACCAGAGGGGAACAATATGGCGGTGCTCACGTCATTGAAGACTTCATCACGCGAAAACCCATTGAACTGCGAGCACAATCAAGGGGTTCTGATTGTTATCCACGCAGGAGTATCACCACAGAACTCACTATTGATGATCTCAATCAGGCCATCATGGTCAACCCAAGAAACGCCTATCAGCGGTACGATGCTGCAACTAATACCTCAAACACAACACTGTACACGTATATGGGAACACTCCTTCCAAACGCCGGTAATATCAGTTATTCAGGTGCCGGGACCTTAAATCCCATAAGCAATGATCCAGGGTTTCGTCTGATTGGAAGTGGAGTGCCCATGTTCCTGGGTGGTGCACAGGGAATGGTTATCGGGGAGGGAACACAGCATTCATCAGGAGGTGGGTTTGGAACTCTGATGACTACCGGAGATATGAAAGACATGTCCCCAGACTACATGCGAGCGGCAATTATGCACATGTATGGTCCTACGCTCTATGTGGGTCTTGGCATTCCCCTGCCTGTACTGGATATCGATGTGGTGCGAAGCACTGCAGTCAGAGATGAGGATATACTCGTCGGTATCAAAGATTATGGTGTCCCAAGCAGGAACCGGCCTTCCATAAGAAAGGTAAGTTATGCAGAGCTAAAGAGCGGCAGAGTTGAACTAAATGGAGAAGAAGTAAGGACGTCTTCTTTGTCGAGTTATCATAATGCTCTTATGGTAGCAAGGAAACTGAAAGACTGGCTGGATCAGGGCCATATGACACTTTGTCTCCCGACACGACGGATAGATGCGGCAACGATATCCCGACCGATGCGTGAGACAAAACGGGTTCCTCTCGTGAGTGAGATCATGGACACCCGGGTCATTTCGGTAAAGGAGGATGAAGAGATACAATATGCAGCAAAGAAACTCCTTAAAGGTGAGGCAAATCACCTCCCGGTCCAGAATAATGAGGGACATCTCGTTGGCATCGTAACGACATTTGATATTTCTAAAGCAGTCGTGCATCCGGAGCGGAAGTTGAAAGTGAAAGAGGTAATGACTCGTAACGTCATAACAACGGAGGCACAGGAGCCAATTGATATTGCTGCACAGAAACTTGAACATCATCACATCAGTGCCCTGCCGGTTGTTGATGCAAAAGGTAATTGTATCGCCTTATTGCATGCCAGTGATCTCGGCAGACTCTTCAAATCAAAGGGGATGGATATATGAAACTCCTTGTCAGGTTCCATGATAAAGGGACAAATCCTATCATCGCAAAGGCCGTCATAGATACCGGTGTTCTGATAAATGTCGAACGGGCCGTTATAAACTCAAGTGAGGGAGAAGCACTTGTTGATGTCCCTGATACCGAATGCCATATTGTCAGTGATGCGCTGCGGAGTCTTGGTGCAGAAGTCAGAATCATAGATTCTGGTGTTCAGCGTGATACGTACCGGTGTGTGAGTTGTGGTGCCTGCATCAGCATCTGTCCAAAAGAGGTTTTTTCCTTTGATGATGAATGGCTGGTTATCACCAATGAGAAGAAGTGTATTTTATGCGGACGGTGTGTCCTTGCCTGTCCTCACCAGGCACTCAGCATCTCATACTGATTCTTATTTTTATGCCGGTTATTAGGACTCATTTTGAGTTTCGCGATACGTTTGCTACGATTATTGCGGAAGAAGAAGATTATATTAAGGCAGCTAAGGGCGCGATGATACAGGCCCGGCAGGAGATCGAGCGATATATCGCAGAAGATCCTCAATTTCTCACTAGTTTCGTTCCAATATCAGTCAGATCAGAGAGTAGTGTTGTAATGAAGATGGGTGAGGCCGCAAAGTCTGCCGGGACTGGCCCAATGGCAGCAGTTGCAGGGACTATCGCCTGGTGCGGGTGCCGTGCAATGGTTGAGGCAGGAGCAGTGTATGGTATCATTGACAATGGGGGGGATATTGCACTTGTTTCTGACCGGCCTGTGTGTATCGGACTGTACACCGGCACCCATAAAGGAGAGTCAGATGTTGCATTTGTTCTCCCGCCTCAGAAGCGGATCTATGGAGTCTGTACCTCATCAGCAACAGTTGGTCACTCGATATCTCTTGGTATCGCAGATAGTGTGACCGTCTTCTCCTCTGATCCTGCATTTGCAGATGCATATGCAACCACACTTTGTAACCAGATTCGTCCTGATTGTATTTCTTGTTTTGAGATGGTTCCTGATATCATTCATGGAGTCTATTGTGTTGCCGGCGACTGGCAGTATTCATACGGGGCAGTCCCCCCTCAGGCCCGTGCACAGGTGCAGACTGATACTATTACCAGAGGTATCGTGTATAAACCAGGCGCAGTGAGATAAAACTGATATATGCAGTTTTTTTATTGCCTGTCACTTTAGGAATATCTGAAAATTACTGATAATCCAACGAAAAGTCACATCGATTTTGATCAAGAATATAAACCCCTTTATTTCCACTGGAGATTTTGTCATTTGCATCATAAAAAAATGTGCGTTTATGTATAAATCACGCATTGCGCCCCTAAAAAGCGCAGGATAACATTTGCAAAGAATGAGAAACCTCACAGCAGAGACATCTGACAGGAAATTCCGGCTATTATATCTCAATCAGTCGATAATCACGAGTTCCAAGTCCTATTTTTTCTCCATAGATGAGCTGATGCCTGCCATCAATATTCTCCCAGACACCGGTAAACTTATCCTCCCCTGGTGCGTGATGGGAGTGTAGTAGTGTTCCTGTATTTCCTGTCTCGTTATTGATAAGATCAATACTGGCCTGATCAATCGCCACGGGATCGGTGGATGCGAGGATACCAATATCAGAAACAATTGGTGAGTCACTGAAGGCTTCACAGTCGCAATGGGGTGTAATATTCATTAAAAAGTTTATATATCCAATTTTATTTTCTTTGCCTGCAACAGCTCCATACGCATACTCAACCATTCGCTCAATAAAAACCGGCTGATCGTCTTTCCAATTAAATCCTAGTGCTTCATTGCTGCAGATCCCA
>CAYRYR010000085.1:0-11283 GCA_964428385.1 uncultured Methanoregulaceae archaeon | reverse complement strand
GGAATACTTTGCACATTCTGGCAGAGTATTCCTTTTACCTGATATCATCTCCTTGGCGCTGTCGATTTTTCAAGTGATATGAAATAGTCATGTTAGAATCACTTTCGTTTGAGAATTGAAATAATTTAACCGCAGAGGACACAGAGGGGGGAACCCCAGGTTTTAGAACTCTGCAAACGAGCATTCCCTTCTTGTATTACATCAGTTCAATCGGAAATTATATTGAGGTTGAAACAGTCTCTGCATGCCTCTGGGGTTGGAATTCTTAAAATGCTGTGGAACATTGTCAATGTGAATGTCAGGGGTTAGCTTCGGCCTGAACATGATAGTATGTTATCACTTATTTTTCAGAATGAGTCTGTTTTCACAAAAGTCTATAATACAAAGAGACTACGACGAAATCAATAGAATCAAGGCTTGTTCTAACACGTTAAGTTGCCCTGTAATTTTTAAGGCGGTAAAAAATCCAATAGACAGACTACAAAAAAGATAACTGGTTAAAGTCAGAGAAGAATAATGAGTATTATTCACTAATTGAATATTGTTCTTGTAAATGCACTCAAATGTATCTCCGATCATGTTCTTATCATTTTTAATGTTACAATTTTTTCCAGAATGAAGTTAAAAATAGTGCCTTACCAAAAAGTTGCTGGTAGTATGACTACTCAATCTTACGTAATACTTTTAAACACCATACCAGGTGTATCAAAAGAATTGATTTTCATTTATGAAAAATAAAAATAGAACCTATTTAGATTCATTATCTCTTTTATATTTGCCTTTCGGGACATCAATATCAAACCTGCATGAAGTCCCGTACTGACCTCTTTCAGTAAGGGTAATCTCTGATATTAAAAGGATCTCACGGGCCAAAAATAATCCTAATCCAGTATTATTACCATATCCTCGCTCAAAAATTTTCTCCTTTGTATCATCAAAAACCCCCAAACCATCATCCTCAACTGATATCCGTAACCCCTCATTCGTCTCATATGCAGTGATATCAATCCTCGTTAAGTGAACACCATGCCGTATTGCATTTTCAATGAGATTGTAACAGACCTTTTCAAACAAGGGGTCCGCCAGGATTGAAATGTTAAAAACTTCATTATGTATGACCACATCACTGGTTTTTATTTCCAAAGCAGCACGGTTGAACGTATCCCTGACATCCTGCCAGATGGGAACATTAAGGCCGAGTTCCTGATAGGTTCCGGTAAAGGCGATGAAATGTTTGATTGCAGTCAACGATTGTTTTATTGTTGTAATGAAATTCTTTTGCTCAGAATTCATATCAGATTCTAAAAGAAGATCTGCATTTAATTTTGATATCATTACTTTATTTATGATATCATGCCGGGTAATAGTAGAAAGAAGGTTTAATTTCTTATTTGCAATGCGTAATGCTTCTTCAGCCCTCTTATGAGAAGTAATATCCCGGATTGACTCGATAGCTCCGTTAATATGTCCATTCTTATCATAAAATGGAGCAGCTATCACAGAAAAAAATTTCCTCTCACCAGATACATTTTTCCAGAAACTGGCATTAAGAACATCCTCTGAATGTTCAAGATACGGATACAAATCTTCACAAGGGATTTCAGGATGTAAGGCAACATCAATGAGAATTGGTCGCTTTGAACCATATAATACCTCAGAATACGCATAATCTCCTTTTCCTATCATTTCTTCAGATACGACGCCGGTCATTCTTTCAAGAGCCTGATTCCAAAAGAGAATATGACCATCATTATCGATAACAAAGGTAGGATCAGGGAAAAGATGCAGAATAATCTGTATATGAGCATATGATTCACGAAGGGCTTCTTGTTCTGCAAGTAAAATATAAGCCTGACGTTGATCCGTGATATCCCGTATCAGAACAAGATTATAAATTGTCCCTTCTGCCGAAACCTGTGTGAGGCGAATGTTCATGAAATGTTCTATACCTCCACAAATCCGGGATATCGTATTATCTGTATAGCCATTATCCTGTGCAGATATGGAAGATTCTATCATCTCACTAATGCTAAGTCCATCCCTTCCCAATACCACTCTTACATCTTTTCCTATTGCTTCTCGTCCGGATATTCCAAACATTTCTTCTCCGACCCGATTAATATGTAACAACAATAACCCGTCTAAGAGAAGAATGGCATCTGCGGAGGACTCAAAAAGACTTAAATATCGTTCTTCACTGGATTTTAAGGACAAAAAAGCTGTTTTTAACTGATCAGCCATGAATTTGAATGAATGCGAAAGTTCTCCTAATTCATCACTGCGATCAAATTCTACCCAGTTTGTCCAGTCACCATTGGCAAGTGCCTTGGCTGATTTATTTAGTGATAAAATTGGCTTTGTTATCCACCTGGCCAACAGAATACAGATTATAATTGTTCCAATAATGGTGAAAATAATCAGGAGCACCGTTGTTTGATTGCTCGCATTGATTTTTACCATAAAATCTGATTCCGGAATTACTACTACAATTAGCCAATCTAGACCATATCTGTCCCTATATGGTGTAACCTGAACAAATTGTCGAACACCTGCAATATCAAAATCATATTGCTGCCTGGTAGAAAAATCTGTATGAGGGGCAACATGTTGTATCAAATAGTGAGTGGTTGAAGAAATAACGGTATCATTGCAGTCAAGAGCGGAAAGCCGAACGAGTTCATCTGTTTCCTTTGCGTATGGTTCCCTGAATATAGATGAAGCAACAAGCAGACCTGATTTCTCAATGATGAACGCCTGTCCATTTTTTGATATTTCCAGATTCTGCAGGAAATCTCCAATTCCGGTCATTGTCAGGGCAGTATCCAGAACACCCACCAACGTTCCCTGATCCGAATAAACCGGGACAACGGCATCCACACTTACAATTCCATCGAGCCACATGTAAATGGGTGTCCAGACAGATCCTTTCCCTTCAACTGCAGCTTTGTACCAGGGACGGGTTCGGGGATCATAATTTGGTATGGAGAGGGTTTGCTCAAGTATCTGGCCTTCGTGGTCAATCCTGTATTCTTCAAAAGTAAAATTCGTTTCTTTCAGGGAAATACCTAAAAATCGGTCGGTTCCATTGGCAATTCCCGGTGCACCCACAGATGAAATGATGATATAATTTCCTTCGAGTTCATTCCCATAGCAAATTGCCTTGACTGAATCATATCGATATGATAATTCCTGAAAATGTTGTTTTAGGCTATCATTATCATAGAGATGTATCTCACCTAACCTGATACTGTCCAGACAGAGTTGATTAATAAGATGCGGTATTTCAAGATAATTATCAAGATGCTCTACAATACGATCTGAAATTTCATTTTCCAACTGGCTGGACAGGTCATTTATAGCATATTGACTATTTTGGAACGAAAGAAAACCCGTTATTCCTATCGCTAATGCGATGAATAGTACAAGAGAAACGGTTAAAACAGTCTGTAATCTGAATCTACCTATAAAGCGTTCAAATTTTTTGAGCATTTCGGATGTATCACACCTTGATAGACAAAATCATTATATAGTTAATGGCAACTTCTTTCTAGAAGTTTACCTTAATCTATGTAGTGCGATTAGCTTGCACACCTTGGAATAACCGTCAGTTTCACTTCGATTATTCCAAGAAGTTTTACAGTGCACTATAATACTCAATTGGAAATCTTATTTTTCCATCTTTGAGAATGAATTCAATGAAGATAGTAATTCTCCAATAACAATAAATCTTTGCTATTGTTTCTATTCTTGGTTATTAATAGAAATTAGGAAGTCAAATTTAATTTAAAAGGAGATATATCAAGTTTTAAAAATCAGAAAAGATTGTACAGATTACGGGTAAATAATAGATTGCGATACTAAAGGCATCCTATTCTCTTTCAAATTGTTAAAAGGAAGTGATTGTTGTATATTTATATCCCCAACTTCACTGCTTCAGGATTTGTTGAACACCCTTGATCTGAATCCCTCAAAATACAGATAGTTTTATAATACAACTACCAATTATTCTTCATTCACTGGTCATCTGAACTGGTGAGAAACGGATGTATGGAAAAATGACGTTGCGTGAAATAAAAAAAGGAATCTACTCAGTCGGGGCTCAGGACTGGGATCGACAGTTGTTTGATGAATTAATTCCCCTGCCACAAGGTACGAGTTACAACGCGTATGTAATTAAGGGGAGTGAAAAGACTGCCATAATTGATACGGTCGATCCAACAAAAGATGAAGAGTTTGTAACAAATCTCGTCGAGCTCGGTCTTTCAAAAGTGGATTATATCATTATCAATCATGCCGAGCAGGATCATTCAGGATCTCTTCCCCTCTTACTCGAACTCTTTCCTACAACACCCGTCCTCTGCAGTGAAAAATGTCGGGAACTACTTAAAACACACCTGGGTGTACCTTATGAACGGTGTCAGCTGGTAACAGACGGTGAAATTATCTCACTTGGTGATAAAACTCTGGAATTTTTGATAACTCCATGGGTTCACTGGCCTGAGACGATGCTTTCATACTGTAAAGAAGAGGAACTGCTATTCTCTTGTGATCTCTTTGGCTCACATTATGCAACAAGTGATCTCTTCCTGTCAGATTATGCAACCGGTGAGATCCTGGCACGGCGTTATTATGCTGAGATCATGATGCCATTTAGAACAAGCATCAGGAATTATCTACAGAGACTATCAGAAAAAAGGATAACTATAATAGCTCCCAGTCATGGACCACTCATTGCCCCTGCATCATTCATTCTCGATCTCTATCAGAAATGGACTGCTGATCAGACAACGAATACAGCAGTTTTGTTATACGTCTCAATGCATGGGAGTGTGCGACAGATGGCACAGTACCTGGAGAGATGTCTTATTGAGAATGATGTGGGGGTGAAGGTTATCAATGTTGCAACAGCAGATTCAGGAACTATTGCTTCAGCTCTAATCGATGCATCGACAGTTATCTTTGCAACCCCGACTGTTCTTTTTGGCCCTCATCCTGCAATGGTTACAACTACCTATCTTGCGAATGTAATTCGCCCTAAGACACGATATGCAGTAATTATCGGATCATATGGATGGGGAGGTAAAACAGTTGAGATAATTACCAGTATGCTTACTCATATCAAAGCAGAAATGTTACCTCCAATACTGGTACAGGGAGTTCCAGATGAAAAAACGCGAAATGCATTATCTGAATTGGCAATTCAAATAGCAGAAAAACATCATAATAACCCGGATATTCTCATTTAAAATCGATTTTTATATGATATCTTCCTGCTTTTTCTCCCAGATTGAATCAATCCAATAGTAATATAAAAGAATATATCATAACCATTGGATATGACCCAGGATCCCAATTGTTACGCATCATGATGATCCCGGATTAAAGAGTGATATTATGGCACATGTTGAAGAAATGTATAAATGTGAACGTTGTGGACAGATAATAACTGTATTCCATGGCGGAGAAGGTCAACTGGTTTGTTGTGGCGCCCCTATGGTCCTCTTGCAGGAGAAGACTGCAGATATGGGAAAAGAGAAACATGTCCCGGTTGTTACAAAGAAACCAGACGGAATACTTGTTTCATGTGGTGAAGTACCTCATCCAATGGAAGATAACCACTACATTGAAGCTATTTGTATTATTACTCCGGATACGGTTAAGATACAGAAACTCAAACCAGGAGACAAGCCTGAAGCACATTTTTGTTTTGATTCACCTGATGTAAAGGCACGGGCATACTGCAATGTCCATGGGCTCTGGACAAACAAAGCATAAATTCTATTAATCTAACCTTTTTTTACATGTGCGCATTTCAATCGAATCAATCATTAGGGCCATCGTTGTCTATCTTTACGGTTGGAGTCGCTGGAGATAGCGGATCAGGAAAAACAACATTCACCAATGCTCTCGTTGATATCTTTGGTAGTAAACAGGTTTCTACTATCTCTTTAGATGATTATCACCTATATGATAGGCAGGAACGAGCAAAACGAGGTATTACTCCGCTTTCTTATGAAGCAAATGATTTTGACCGTTTAATTCGGGATATTAACAAGCTTAAAGAAGGCAAACCGATAAAAAAACCTGTTTATATTCATGCAACCGGAACATTTAGTGATCCTGTACCATTTTATCCACCATCTTTTCTCATCCTTGAAGGACTGCACACATTTTCACTACCAGAACTGAGGCAACTCCTTGATTATTCCATTTTTGTTGACCCTGATACAGAAATCAAATATCTATGGAAATCCCGGCGGGACTTAACATCCCGTAACTATAAAAAAGAACAAGTACAGGATGAGATAAAAAGGAGAGAATCTGATTATCTTATCTTTGTTCATCCACAGCGTGCTTTTGCAGACAGTGTCATTCAGATACATCCATCACAGTTTTTGAAAGATGCAGATCACAAACCAATGTACCAGGTAGATCTCTGTCTATCCCATCCTGAAGAATGCATCAGGGATATTGAGCTTAATATTGACATATTCTCTCTTCTCTCCGCATCCCATCTTGATTTTCTTCTTCTTTGCGGTACGAGAATTATAGATTCAAGATCGTTACGAACTCTCACGTTTGATGGAGAGATACTTCATGAGACCGTAAAAAAGATAGAACAGAATATTGAAGAACAGACCGGTGTTCATCCCATTAACATCTTTTCAGAATGTAAGATTATCAATGCAATTGATCTGGTGAGACTTCTTTTGTCATGGCGTATCATTAACAGGAGAAACACCATCGGAATGCCACAGCCTGTATATATAATTAATGACTAAACTTTTTGAAAGTCTGCCTTAATCTAAGCAGTGCGATCAGCGTGGACGCCTTCTTATAACCTCTGTACCACCTAATTATTAGAAGACGTTGTGCCGGGTACTATAATTATGAATGAAAACAGTAATACCCGCACAGATAGGATATCTGTACGATGTATCGGAACAGGTTCTTTAATACCGTTCTTTCAGATGCCGGGGCACTTTTCCGGTTCATAACCCCGTTTACTGCAGTCCCTCTGATACTGATTTTTATATACCAGGAATGGGATTTACTTATCCCAATGGGACTCGTTCCAGCAATATTTCTATTTTTAGGGTATATTCTGATGATTCTCTCCCGAGATAGACAGTACTCCCGACATAGCACCGCATTAAGTACAATAGCACTCTTCTGGCTTATTGTACCAATTATTTCAGCTATTCCCTTTCTTCTTGCAACAAATATGGGATATACAAATGCTTTTTTTGAAGGGATGGCCGGATGGACCGGATCGAGTTTTTCGATGATATCAGATCCACATAATTTCCCGCATACACTTCTCTTCTGGCGTTCCTATCTTCAGTGGATAGGAGGAATTGGGATTGTTTCAGTGGTGTTATGCATTGCCAGAGGAAATAATCCATTTTTATCAGGCAAAGAACGGAGTGAATACCGTAATGAGAACATTATCAAAGAAATTATCAGGATTGCGCGAGACATCTGGGTAATTTACGGTATCCTAACCGTTTTTGCATTTTTTCTTGTGGCACTAACAGGGGTGGCCATACAGGATAGTGTTACTCTCGCCCTTTCAGCAGTGAGTACAGGGGGGTTTGTTCCTCATCCTGGAAATATTGCTTTTTACAACAATCCATATTTGGAATTAGTCCTGATAATAATCACAATTCTATCGGCTCTGCCTTTTCCCTTGTTTTTTCTCTTAAAAGAAAGGAGAAAAATCAATTTTTTTCATAATGATCAGATACGTGCCATGATAATTCTCTTAACTGCAGGGACAATTCTGATTTTCTTTAACCTTCTTTTCCTACAGAAAATATCTGGAACTACTTCCATCAGGGAAAGTGCATTCATGGTTGTCTCATCTCTCACTACGTCCGGATTTCAGAATTGTTCAATAATCGGATGGGAACAGAGCAGTTTTCTCATTCTTCTGATTCTCATTTTTATCGGGGGAGGAGCGGTCAGTACTTCAGGGGGAATAACACTTCGGCGTCTGGCACTAGTCTATCGGGGATT
Organism: uncultured Methanoregulaceae archaeon; assembly: GCA_964428385.1. Lineage (GTDB taxonomy): Archaea > Halobacteriota > Methanomicrobia > Methanomicrobiales > Methanospirillaceae > JAFGOM01. Next base: position 3,264 of record CAYRYR010000085.1, on the reverse strand, counting down.
TACATGGGGGCTTAGAAAAACATTTGCCACTCCACATATTCTTATTCCAATAAAAATTGATGGTGAAAGGATCCCCCCTTCTCGTGCAGATACCGAAGTCTCTAAAAATATGCTTGTGATTATCTTCTCTATTCTGACAGTACTTATTGCATTTCTCATGCTGCTCCATATCCATCCTGACATGACCAGGATAGCACCTCTTTTATTTGATGTCACATCAGCTTTTGCTACCTGTGGTATAACCGGCGGTTATCTCACAACAACAGTACCTGATGCCAGTAAGTGGATTTTCTTTATTCTCATGTGGATAGGACGAATAGAGGTAATGCCAGTAGTTATTCTTATCTTTAGTATATTTCGCGATCAAGAATAAGACCCGGCAGATACCTATAATGAATTATTTTTTTGTTACATCCAATGAATAATCAGTACCATTTTGTATTATGGAGAAGAGTTATCACTTTAGTACTACATCAGCAAATTTCATCGATTTTTACAAAAACATTTTTACACAGGTTTCTAGTCTCTTCCTTTTCATGAACGAAAAAGAATGAAACTACAAAAAACTTGCTCGGGATATTAATTGAGAAAATATATACTACATTACCGGATACTGACTAAAAATATAGTACATGCGTCACCCTATATCGCAAATTATTCATTTTATTGGATGTAGAGAATGCAGATTGCAGACTCCGTAACGTATACCTAAATGGGGTAAACCACAACATATGAGATGATGAGACAGATCGCTATCTATGGGAAAGGAGGTATTGGAAAATCCACAACATCAGCAAATATTTCTGCAGCTTTTGCTGAAAACGGATATAGCGTGATGCAGATAGGATGTGATCCCAAGCGGGACAGTACACGAATGCTCATGCATGGAGAGATGATACCAACCGTAATGGATCAGGTCCGTGAACGCGGGGATAGAGAAATAGCAGTAAAAGAGGTTGTATACAGTGGATACAGGGATATTTTGTGTGTGGAAGCAGGAGGACCGGAACCTGGAATCGGTTGTGCAGGACGTGGTATTATCGCCACTTTTCAACTGCTTGAACGATTAGATGTCCTCCATGCAGATATCATTGTCTATGATGTCCTTGGAGATGTTGTATGTGGTGGATTTGCCATGCCCATGAGGAAGGGATATGCAGAAGAAATTTACCTGGTCACATCAGGAGAACTGATGGCTTTGTATGCTGCTAATAATATCTGTAAAGCTATTGAACGTCTCGCACGGAATACTAAACCCCGATGCCGTCTTGGAGGAGTAATCTGCAATGCACGGGGTCTTTTACGGGAAGAAGAACTGGTTGAGGAGTTCGCATCACGAGTTGGAAGCAGACTGGTTGCATACATTCCACGATCAGACATCGTACAGGATGCAGAACTTAATAGAAAAACGGTTATTGAATATGCACCCCAAAGTGATCAGGCAGAGAGATATCGTGTCCTTGCACAACAAATCATACAAACAACGGAGTTTTGCATACCAACCCCCCTGTCTATGCAGGATCTTGAGGAGTTAGGCAGATCATATCGTTAAAGAAATACCGGGTTTTTGGTCTGTACTATGGTAAAAAAATGACCTTTTTTTGTACACCATAATGATTGGTCACACACAATTATTGTGAAAGATGCATATCATTTCATGTAAACCCTCCTTAATCGCGAAAGTAATAAAATTAACGTAATGATTCTTAATTGGAAAAATTCCTGCAAAATGAACCTCAAAAATCTTATTTTTGAAATGCTTTTTTACTTTCACCCTGCTAATTAAGCCCTTAAATAGTGAGAATTCACACCTTTGAAGTAGAACAAGGTGATGTACATGTTACCAAAAGCAGGATATATACAAAAATCACGAATGGCAACGATAGATCAGAACGGAGCTTTAGTAGAAGTTTTTGAACTCATGGTAGAGGGAAAGTATTTTGCCATCAGATCAGATGAATTGCATAGTGCTGTAAGAGGAAGATACTCTGCCAGGATTGAGAATATCAGACAGAATTGGAAGCAGTATCTTACTGGTGTAGCAGGAGTTCTTCATCTCTCTTCATCAGGAAAAGCATTAAACTTAGAGTTTACTGACGGTTCGCGATTTACCGTCTCTCTCAACTCGATAACGGCAGTTCTTATCAGGCAGTCATCATATGCCCCGGTAGCAAGACTTCCAATGTCAAGCACAATCAGAATGCAATATCAGCCTCTTCATCCAGGTCAACGTTCTCTGGCAACGGTATGAAGAGATCTACTTCGCTTCAGCAGGAGATATTCCGGTTGTAGTCTGATTTAGGAAAAATAAAATTTTTACTGTGTAATTAACGTAATTTGCACAATATTTGTTCCTATCCTGGAATGAAAACAATTTCTGTCACCAATTATGACGATGACCATTAATCAGTTATAAGAACAGAACTATGGATACAGTATGGTAAATGAGTACTGTAGCCGTTATGGCAGTATTATTATCTGCATTATTTTTATGGGGTTATTCTGTGTATCCCCCATTTATGCAGCAGAGATGTCAAATGAACAGATAACAAGAGAATTAACGAATTTCTTTACAAATGAAGGGGCATCATCACTATCTTCTGATGATCTACGAACCATAGGAATACTGTTTATTATGACAGCGGATCTAAAAGAAGCATATGAGAGTGGGGCCTATGATAAGATACCTGCCGCATTAGATTCTGATACCTATGCATGTGTTGGTGCAGATACAAAAACAGATTATTTCTCAATGATATTTATCTTCTTAAACCAACTCGAATCGAATGGCAATCAGTCTTTTAAAGGAATGAATTTTGGTGACCTTATGGCTGCTCTGGGAATGATAGACGAAAACACCGTTGCACCAAAATCAACACCCTATCAATATGCAGATCTCTCAACCAAAGATCACTCTGCCAACCCTTACAGAACAGATGATGATCCTGATGCAATGATAAAAGCAGGGTTGAATATCCCACAGAGAATTGATTGGTATTCACAATACGTGAACTCTCCTATCACTCTGGGACCAACGTACACAGGATATAGTTAAGCCAGAATGAACCCTTGAACCTGGCAATCTCTTTTTTATATTATTTTTGAATCAGACAACTGAAATGGTATTACTTCTGTGTATTCAAGGGCATTCCTATAAAATATCGTGCATATCTTATTTTAGTTTATAGATAAAGTAGAAACGCAGAAAACAAGCAAAAAATTCACCTGTTGATGAGACCGTTCCAAAAACAAAACCGATTCCGG
>CAYRYR010000084.1:0-11431 GCA_964428385.1 uncultured Methanoregulaceae archaeon | reverse complement strand
ATCTGTTCCTTCTTTAGGACAGAAATTCTGGATGATAACCTCCTGAATATGATGGTACCTGGTGTGGAGATCTCTGATGACATGGAGTGATTCCTCTCTGTCATCTTGTTTCTCTCCGATACCGAGTAAAAGACCGGTAGTGAATGGTATCTTCTGTCTTCCGGCTTCAGCTATCATCTCAATTCGTACTTCCGGTTTTTTTCCTGGTGAATTATGGTGGGCAGGAATATCCGCAGTCGTCTCAAGCATCAGTCCCATACTTGCATTTACTTCTTTAAGTCGTTTCATTTCAGAAGGACTGATAATTCCTGCATTTGTATGAGGAAGGATGCCCAATGTGATAGCTTTCTTGCAGACATCATAACAGTAATCAAGAATTGATTCATATCCCATTGGGAGAAGAAGACTGCTAAATCCAGGTTCTTTTTCAGGTCTCTCTCCAAATGTCAGTAATGCTTCTGTGCAACCTGTTTTATGACCGAGCATCAGTATCCGGGTAACCTCACGAGGATCCATGAGTGCATCCTTTCCTACTGGTCTTTTAAAGGAGCAGTACCCACACCGGTTATGACAGACATGTGTGAGGGGCAGAAAGACATTGCGTGAGTATGTGATAACACGGCGGTGCATATCGATATAATTAAGCTCTCTCGTGATAAAGATATGACATCTCGTATTCTGGATATAGATGGATATCTGTTTTACAGGTGAATGAGATTATAGTGCCATGCATAACGTCTTCTTAGAATCAAAGTGAAACAGCGGTTATTTAGAAGGCGTAGCACTGCTTATCGCACTATTTAGATTAAGGCAGACCTTTCAAAAAGTTTGGCCATTAACTATACAATTTGCAGAATAAAAAAAAATACAAAATCAGGATTGACTCCCTGTTGATTAGCGTTGATTATATGGGTTCAGACAGAACCAGTATGTACAATGCGTATTCCAGTAATTATCCCATTCAAACCAGCAAACCCTAAGACCCGGCTCTCTCATATTCTCAGTCAGGATGAACGCGAACGCTTTGCAGGAGCTATGCTTGCAGATGTACTGGACGCGGTCCTGAGAGCCGGGTGTGAACCGATAATCCTTGCAACAGAACCATACTCATACCATGGGATTGTTGTTCAGGTCTCGACAGAGGGACTTAATGCCGCTCTGGATTCAGCAATGTCACAATATGGCGGACCAGTAGCAATTATCATGGCAGATTGTGCTTTAGTATCTCCTGAAGCGGTCAGGCGTCTTATCTCTGGTGATGAGATGATGGCGGTTGTTCCCGGGCGGGGTGGTGGAACCAACGCTATATTTATGAGACAAGGGAAGCTATTCAAAGCTCATTATTATGGGCAGAGCTACTGTAAACACATCACATTTGCGAAAGAAACCAATATTTCATATGAGATTGTGGATTCATTCAGACTTCATGTTGATATAGATGAAGAAGAGGATCTTGTCGAAGTATTTCTTCATACAGAGGGAAATGCGAAGCAAATGCTGGAATATATTGGATTTAAATTACTCGTGACTCATGGCCGTGTAGGGATTGGCAGATAAACTCTATCTTTTTAGTATTGTAAAATACCATCTGATATTATATGAAGATACTATCAGCACTGGTACTGATTGGCATCTGCCTGACAGGACTGGTTGTTATATTGCCGGCAGATACTGCTGGTGACTGGTATGAGAAAGGTCTTTTAGCGTTACATAATGCCTCATATGAAGAAGCCTTTTTTGATTTTAATGAATCTTTGCGTATCAATCCTACGAGTACCTGGACTCATTATCAGATTGGTGAGGCATACTGGGCATCTGGCAATCCACAGGAAGCAATCCTGTCCTATCGTACAGCATCTGAGGCAGATGAATCAAATGGGTGGGCCTGGTATGGAATTGGAAAGACAAGCTCCTTCTTTGGAGATCTCAACACCGCAGAAAAGGCCTACAAAAAATCGTTATCAGTAGATCCTCTCAATTCCTGGGCTTGGGTCGGTTTAGGTGATCTGTATCTGAAAAAAGGGGGTTATATCGAAGCAGCACAGGCATATGGATCTGCAGTGGTAACTGATCCCACCAATAGTGAGGCCTGGAAGAAAAAGGGACGGTATCATGATGAATTAAAACAATATGGATCTGCAATTCAGTCGTATCAGTATGTGACAACCCTTGATCCGGATGATTTCTGGGGTTGGTTTTCTCTGGGATCTGCATTCCGGGATGCTGGTATGTTCACTGATTCACAGAAGGCTTTTATTCATGCGTATGATCTCAATCCTGATCTGTTTTCAAATACTATATTAGGATGGGGGACAGTTTATGGATTGACTGGCGGATATGCATCTTAAACAGCCTCTGGAATGTTGGCAACAGTATACTTAATGTATACTCCAGATTCAGACCATCTGTAAACAGGAGACTCTGCCATGTCTATGGTGGCGTTCTTCTGGTAGTATCTAGCCTGTTTCGTGCTATTGTTCCCATAAACAGGCATTCATTAGGGGATATCTGTTCGATCCCCACAAAATCTCCGGTCCGGACATTAAGTCCACGGACAATTACCATCGGGACAGATTCATCTGCTTCTCCCATTAGTAGTTCTGCCGCAGAAGAGACATTATCGGCGATGGCTCGTCTGGTAACTTCAAGACGCCGGCCAAAGAGATCGGTACGCCCCCGTTCGTCACAGACTGCCTCCATTCCTGAGCAGCCGATAGCAATTGCACTGCATCCATATCGCATCGGATGTGTCCTGCTGTCAGCTATGATGACACTTACCTGAACCTGACAGGTATTAAAGATATGAGTTCTGATTGAGCATGCGCTTTTGTCAGGATCCTCTGGAAGAAGAACAACATGGCCTTTGGGTGCATTTGATTCATCTGCCCCGGCGTTTGGAAGCAATGTTCCCTGTTTCATACAGAGGAGAAATCCATCGATTCCACCTACAATTGAATCTGATTCGCTGAGTACTACCTCAGCAAGAGACGGGTCCATATGGTACTTATTAGCATACCAGTATGCCTCTTCGGAGGGGTTGATATCAGACAGTCGAATTATTCTGCCCTCAGCGGTCGCCAATGCAGATTCAGCAATAACAAGGATATCACCATCTCTGAATTTTAGATTTGGATCTGTATCACCTGCAGCAGATGCAATCTCTGCGATATCATCACCATCAACAATAATTCGTGTCGGAATGCCGAGTAATATAAGAGACCTGGTTAACATATCCCTTCCATCTCAGTAAATACGCGGATAAGATCGCGAGTCTCAGAAACATCATGGGTTCGTATCATCTGTGCACCCTTGAGAAGAAGACTCATGGTAACTGCAAGCGTTCCTGCAAGGCGGTTATCAGGTGTTCTTCCAGTCAGGTCTCCAATAAAAGATTTACGTGATACTGCTGCCAGAAGTGGTCTGTTAAACTGTTTTAGTTCACCGAATTTTCTGCAAAGTTCCCAATCGGCGCTTGCAGTCCGTTCTGTAATCCAGCGCCCAATACCGGGATCGAGAATATATTCTTTTATTCCCGCGTCCTGACAGCGAAGAGTAATTCCCTGCAATAGGGAACAGGTTGCAGAAAATGATAGACTATCCCCTGGAATTTTTCCACTGGCCATTGCAATAACCGGAAGACCGGCATCCGCTGCAAGAGACGCAAGATGAGAGTTTTTCAGTCCGCTGATGTCATTTAACGCATGAATGTCGTAGGAGAGGCATGCTTCAAAGACTGAGGGAATCATTGTGTCAACAGAGAGGGTAATGCCTGTTCCCTGCACTTGTAAAAGAGCATCAATCATACGTCTTTTTTCTTCTTCCTCTGAAATTGGATGGCTGCCAGGAGCTGTACTTCGTCCACCGATATCAATTATGTCTGCTCCGTCATGAATCATCTTTTCTGCAGTATGCAGAATTTTCTGCACCGGAATATACGATCCACTAAAAAAAGAATCAGGGCTTGTATTGATGATCCCCATCAGTACCGGATATCCGGTACCAACCGTTACGGTATGTATTGTACAGGTTTGCATGCATGTATCATTGCGGTACGATAGGTATTTTCCATCAAAGTTGCGATCGTCATTGGTCCAACACCCCCTGGAACTGGTGTAATTGCTCCAGCAATTGCCATAACTCCTGCATAGTCTACATCTCCACAGAGTTTACCATTTACATAATTTATCCCGACATCAATGACAGTTGCACCAGGCTTAATAATGTCAGCGGTGATGAGTCCTGGTCGCCCTGCTGCAGTTATCACGATGTCAGCATGCCGTGTGTAATAAGGGAGGTCTCTGGTTTTACTATGGCAGACTGTTACAGTAGCATCTGCATTGGTAAGAAGTGCAGCCATGGGTTTTCCAACATCAATGCTCCGGCCAATGACAACAACATCAGCACCTGCAAGTGGTATCTTATATTCATTGAGAATAGACATCACACCAGTAGGAGTACAGGGGGTAAGACCTGGTATCCCAGCAACAAGATTCCCGATGTTATGGGTATGAAATCCATCAACATCCTTGTCAGGGCGAACTGCTTCTAAAACCTGATGTGTATCGATATGATCCGGAAGAGGAAGCTGGATAAGGATGCCATCGATTTCCGTATCTGCATTAAGTGTCCGTATACGACGTAATAGATCCTCGGTTGTGGATGTTATTGGAAGTTCCAGCCCCACTGAATGGATTCCAACCTGCTCACAGGCCTTATGTTTCATACGGACATACATCTGTGAACCTGGATCTGTACCGACAATGATTGTTGCAAGATGAGGCATGAGATTATTCTCCTGGATATCATCTTTAAGCAGTTCCAGTCGTTGCTGTGAGAGAGCTTTTCCATCAAGAATCATGGACTGACTTCCGGAAAGATAGTGTATCGGGAGGCCATCGTCTCCACCTCGCCTCTAACTTCATCCTGCAGTTTTGCATTGGAAGAATCTTTAAGTACACGCGATATCCAGTCACCAATGCAACGCATCTCTTCTTCTTTCATGCCCCGTGAAGTGACTGCCGGTGTCCCTACTCTTAGACCACTCGTGACAAACGGACTTTTCTGTTCATTTGGTATGGTATTTTTGTTTACGGTAATTCCTGCTTTACCAAGAGCGTTCTCAGCTTCCAAACCGGTAAGTCCCAGATTTGTCAGATCAAGAAGGCATAGATGGTTGTCAGTTCCACCTGATACCAGTCGAAAGCCGTTATCTGTCAGGGTTTCTGCAAGGGCGCGTGCATTTGTTATAACCTGCTTTGCATAGGTTTTAAATTCTGAGGTTGCTGCCTCTTTGAAGCATACCGCCTTTGCAGTTATGGTTTGCATCAATGGACCACCTTGCATTCCAGGAAATACTGCTTTGTCTATAGGTTTTGCCCATTCCTCGTCACAGAGGATAAATCCACCTCTGGGCCCCCGCAATGTCTTATGGGTTGTTGAGGTTGTAAAAGTGGTAAAACCAACAGATGTCGGGTGAAGACCTGAAGAAATAAGTCCTGCAATATGTGCAATATCTGCAAGACAGTATGCACCAACATCCTCTGCAATTTCACCAAAGGCCTTAAAGTCTATTTCGCGTGGATATGCACTTGCTCCACAGATAACTATTTTTGGCTTAACCTTTCTGGCCATTTCATGAATCTGGCCATAGTCCATCACTTCAGTCTCTAAATCGACACCATATTGATGTGCCTCATAAATAATGCCAGAGAAATTGACAGGAGATCCATGCGAGAGGTGCCCTCCCTGTGAAAGGTTCATTGAGAGAATTTTGTCTCCTGGTTTGAGAGTGGCAAAATACACCGCCATGTTTGCCTGAGATCCTGAATGAGGCTGAACATTGGCATGTTCTGCGCCAAAGAGACCACAGACACGATCTCTTGCGAGATTCTCAGCCATATCATGAAATATGCAGCCCCCATAATATCGCTTGCCTGGATATCCTTCTGCGTATTTATTGGTCATGATGGAGGCATTAGCAGTAAGAACCGCCTGGCTCACCAGGTTTTCTGAGGCTATTAGTTCAATACCTGTCATCTGTCGGTTTTTTTCTTGTTCTATGATAGATGCTATCTCAGGATCGATTGTTTGAAGATATGACATGTGCATACAAATTACGTTTGTTCTGGTAATATAGTTTCGAGTTATCCTAAACCACCAAACAGGATCTCAATTATTAGCCCTATACCATTATGGTATGCTAAATGCATGATAACAGAAATAGTATCGAGGTCTCTCCGTTAAAAAATAAAAAAGGATTATCACATGATAAGGCATATGGCACCTTTGTTTCAGGTACCAGATGCATGGAATGATATATCTGTATGGTCATGCCCGTTTTTGTCTGAATTGTCTGGATTATCAGAAATACAGGCGAATGTTTATATTTTTGATGATAATGTATATATTACGGCTGTAAATTTTTTGTACAGATGACGATGTTTCAGGTCCTGCATGGAGAGGTGATTGTTATGGGAGATGAGAGGGATACTAAACCAGATGAGATAAATGACAAGATACAGGAGATGAGTATCAGGATTAATGAGATTGATGCACTTGTAAGAGGTATGATTGAAGAAATGCTGGATCTTAAGGCAATTGTCATGAAGATGCTTAAGGATCAGCGCAACACCCCGATAATTCGGGAAATTCCAAAAAAATCGGATGCCCTTGGAACTACAGATAATCCTGATATTACTGAGAAAGGAAAAGAAAAGGTACTTCCTCTGCCAGATCCTCCTATACCTACTCCACCTGTCAGGCAAGAAAAAATTTTTTTAAAGATGCAACCAGATGGAACTCTCAAGCCAGAACAGGATTACGGAGAAGATATTATCGTTGCTTCTGCATATAGTTCAGGAAAAGAGTCAAAGAAGAAAGGTAGAATTTCACCTGGTGACGATTCAAATCTTATCATTGCAGAGGATGAATAACCTCAATCACGATGTTCTGGTGCCCTGCCTGTGTTATACATCAGTCAACTGGAGATAGATAATTTCAAGTCTTTCGGTAGAAAGACCTTAATTCCGTTTTTTGAAGGTTTTACTATCATTTCTGGTCCAAATGGATCGGGAAAAAGTAATATCATAGACAGTATACTTTTTGTGCTGGCTCTCTCAACATCACGTAATCTGCGTGCAGAAAAGCTTACAGATTTGATAAATCTTAATACCGGCAGAAATACTGCTGAAGTCACAATAACCTTTTCAGATGGAACTACGATAAAACGCAGGATAAAACAGACTCGTAATGCATATTATAATTACCTTTTTCTGAATGGAAAGTCCTGCAGACAAGGGGATTTACTGGAGTTTCTGGCGGCACATGGCATAGTTCCGCATGGGTATAATGTCGTTATGCAGGGGGACATTAACCGGATCATTGAGATGAGTGATCTGGACCGCAGGAAAGTGATAGATGAGATTGCTGGTGTTGCAGAGTTTGATGCAAAAAAACAACTTGCTCATGAAGAACTGAATATTGTCAGAGGCAAGATAGATCTTGAGACGGCTTTACTCGAGGAGCAGAAACTGAGACTGGCAAAACTTGCAAAAGAAAGGGAATCTGCTCTTACGTACTCCTCCTGGAAGGATAAACTGGACTATTTTGGCAAGTGTCTTCATGCAGCAGAGGTATCCGATAAAGTCCATGCGATACGGGATCTTGAAGAAACTATAGAAAAAGAAGCACAAAATCTTCAGAAACATAAAGATGATCTTGCCTGGGCAGAACATGAGCGGGACTTCTTGCGTGGGGATATTGCAACTATTGATCGTGAGATTCAGGAAAAGAGTGGTAGTGACTATATGGTCCTCTTAAACAGGATTGCAGAGGCAAAAGCATCAATAACACAGGCTGAGAGATCCATATTACGCTATAATGAAGAGAAAGAGGCTCATGAGAGACAATTAAATGAGACTTATACTGCAATCAAACGGTATGAGGAGAAGATAACAGAACTATCTGGTAAGTTACGTGAACTCTCGATTGACAGGACTAATCTGGCGATGGGATTATCTGCTGTTGAGAAAGAGAGTAATAATCTTGAGAAAGAGATCCTAAAAGAACGCCAGGATTTTGAAGTAGATGAAAAACGCCTCTCAAATATCAGAGATGCAATTTCAGGAAAAAAAGAGGCGCGTTCAGAACTGCTTAGTCAACAAAATCTGTTTATTGAACAGAGCCGGACGAGATCTGCAGAAAAAGATCGTCTTGAGACACGTTTCGTTACATTACAGAAAAATGTAGCAGATTTTGAGCATGAATGTAGTGAGTATAAAGATGTACTTAACAAGAAACTATCAGCCAAGAAAGATCTTGATGGCATTATTACTTCCTATGATACTGATCTGTATATCAAGCGCGATACTGCTGAATCCCTCCACCGGGAGATTCGGACCTTACAGTTTGAGATTCAGAAGATAGAAGCACAGTATCATGCCCAGGGAAGACATGGTAAGGCTCTTGAAGCTGTTTTAAAGATGGATGGTGTATACGGGACGATAGCGGATCTTGGCCGGTGCAGACCTGAGTACGCCAACGCGCTCAATACAGCAGCAGGTGGAAGATTATTCTATGTTGTTGTCAGGGATGACACGGTAGCATCTGATGCAATCAGGTACCTGCAGGAGTACAATCTTGGGAGAGTGACATTTCTCCCACTCAATAAACTACGTTCACCGGTAAATCCACCACTTTCAGATCCTGATATCATTGCGTATGCAATTGATCTGCTCGATTTTAAGATTGAATTTGTAGATGCATTCAGGGTGGTTTTTGGTGGCACAGTCGTCATTGATACTCTTTTACATGCCCGACGAAAGATGGGTCAGTACCGTATTGTCACGAGTGATGGATCATTACTTGAGAAGAGTGGATCGATGACTGGTGGGAGCACAAAAAAAGAGGTAAAAGGGTTTGGAGCAGTTTTGGGAGATGACCTTACTCAGATGACAATCAGACTGAAGAACCGTACAGAGGAAGAAGAATGTGTTCTAGAGGCGATTGGAGAGATATCACGTGCACGTGAAAAAGCCCATCAGGAGCGTATGCAACTTGAACAGGATATCATCAGAACACAGGCGATGTTTGATGAGAGCTTACGACAGCAAAACGCCTTGCACACTGAGGTACAGTCAGTACAAATCGAGTTAGAGGGTTACAATGCCATCACTATGAATGGTGCTTTGGAACTGGCAAAAGTAGAGGATGGAGTAGATGTCCTTAACAAGGAGATAGAAGAGATGAACCTGGAAATAAAAGGGATACATCGCCGGTTAGAGGAGACTGGCATTCCACAACTACTGGATTTGATTGATGAGAAGAGGATTTTAAAAGCTGAGAGTGAACGGCGTCTGAAAAATAAGGATCAGGAGATCTCAGATAATAATATGGAGAAACAATTTTCTGAGCGGAACTGCGATGATAAAAAGGCGCGAATGGAGGAGATAAAAAGGCAAAATGAACGGATAGATGCAGAAATTGTTTGCGCAGAGAAGGAGATTGTCGATATGAAACATGAAATTGGTTGTATCGAGAGGCTTAAAGCGCAACAATCACAGGAGATTGCTGATCTCCAGGAAAAGCGGGATACTCTGGTTGAACAGATCGATGAATATGAGAAGAAGATAACTGAACATTCCCGCAGGTGTGATCGTATCCTGATTACTATTGAGACACTTAGTGCCCGTAAAGATGAAATGAACGCAGAACTTCTGATATTGGAAGGGGAAAATGATCTGGTGGAGGTTACTCTTACCAGGGATGAGATTTTAAGTGGAATGAAAGAAGCAGATGAGACACTCGCAAAGATTGGTCCGGTGAATCTCTGTGCTATTGAAGAGTATGATCTTGTACAGAAACTGGCAAGTGACCGAGAGGAGAAGTTGTCTGTCCTTTCACATGAGCTTGAATCGATTCGTGACAGGATTGAGAGTTTTACCAGGATGAAGTATGAAGCTTTTATAAAAGCATATCATGGGATCAATGATAATTTCAGAGAGGTATTTGCACGGTTAACCAGTGGGAGCGGGGAGCTGAAGCTTGACAATCAGGAGGATCCATTTGCTGGAGGTCTCTCGTTTGCAGTCCAGCCCCGTGATAAGAAAGTTCATCTTCTCTCTGCACTTTCGGGTGGAGAAAAATCTCTGACCACATTAGCCTTTATCTTCTCTATTCAGAAGCATATTCCAGCACCCTTTTACGCATTTGATGAGGTTGATATGAATCTGGATGGATCGAATGTCGAACGGATTGCTGATATGATACGGGAACTTGCATCTTCGTCTCAGTTTATCAATATATCACTTCGAAAACCGATGATCGATGCAGCAGACCGAATTATTGGCGTTACCATTCGTCCTGATAAAAGTACACTCGTAACAGGGATTATCGCAGATGCCCCCACAGATAATTGATGACCCGTTAAAAATTCTGGTTGGCCTGGCAGAAAGAGGGGAAATTGATCCCTGGAATATTGATATACTGGATGTCTGCGATAAATTTTTTACTGAACTTGAGTCACAACGTGCTCTTGATTTGCGTATATCCGGTCGTGCACTTTTTTATGCTGCAACATTGCTTCGTATCAAATCTGAGTATCTTGATGGTCCACAACAACCGGAAATGCTCTTTGTTGAGGAAGGGGATGAACCAGAAATAGATGTTTTCTTTAATTCTCAATCCATCCGAGCAGGAAATCCAATGGATCAACTCGAACATGAGATAGTACGCCGGCTTGATCGTAAAGGGATGCGGAAACAACCGATAACAATCTATGATTTGATTACTATTCTGAGGAATGCTGAGAAGGAAGATCGCCGTCGTCAGCGTGAATCAGGATCCCGGTTTTGTGATTCGTATTATGCTGATGATATTGTAAGTATTGCGCATGAAGAGAGCTTTTTTCATCTGACTGATACCGTCTTTGAGAGGTGTAATGAGATGTTTTCAAGACAGGATACGATACTTCTTGATAATCTTGCACAAGAGATTGGGTGGCCGCGGTCACAGGTGTATATTCCGTTGCTCTTTTTAATGCATGAAGGTATGATAGATATCTGGCAGGAAGAGTGCTTTTCTGATCTCTTCATTGGTAAAGCATCTTCATTGGATAGGGTTTGATATTTTTTCATAAATCTGCGCCATACAATGAGACTATCTATGCAAAGTATAAAAAAATCGCGGAATTGCATAATTATCTAATTTAAAAGGATAATTGGATTTTAAATTTAAAATGATAAAGGCAATCTGTATTTTATTGCAAAAATTGCAAATCCAGGGAATATTCAGGGCTGATGATGCAATGAATCCTGTGTGTACAGACAAGGATAACAATAAGGTATATATATGTACCAATTCAACTTTGATATCCCAAGGTGGAGAATCAATTAAGACCTTCAGTTAGGTTTTTGATTCTGACGTTAGCGAGTAC
>CAYRYR010000083.1:0-11594 GCA_964428385.1 uncultured Methanoregulaceae archaeon | reverse complement strand
CCAGGTAAAAAACATAAGCGATACAAAACTCTGTGAATACCTGGGCCGTGATGAACTCATTGAAAAAGTAACCTTTGAAGCGAAACGTGCAACCGGTAAAAACGGAAACGGTCAGGTTCCTGCCGACTTTTACCCCACATACAGCGGAATGGCAAATACTCTCGGAGGAACCGTAGTCTTTGGCCTTGAAGAGATACGCACAAAAGAAGGAGAGATCAGATTTAAAATTGTTGGGATAAATAATCCTGAAAAAGTCATTGACCAGCTTTTTTCAACGCTCAACAACAGATCAAAAGTCAGCCTGAATCTCATCACAAATGACCATATAGAAATCATACCTGTTTTGGATACAAACATCATAAAAATAACAATACCAAGAGCAGGACGTGAACAAAAGCCTGTTTTCCTGAACCAAAATCCCACAACCCATACGTACATACGAAACGGCTCCGGTGATCACCTTGCAAGAGAAGAAGATGTAAGGCTGATTATTAGGGAAGCATCCACACAGACAACAGATGCAGAGATACTTGAAAACTACTCAATAGGAGATTTAAACGCTCAAAGTGTCCTTGCCTACCGGAATTTGTTCAGGACAACCTCCCCGTCACATCCCTGGAACGAGTTAAATGATGAGGAATTTCTCCAGAGGATAAAAGCGTTAAACAAAGACCGCTCCAAAAATATATCCGGAATTACAAAAGCGGGACTTTTGATGTTCGGAAGCGAGCAGAGCATCACCGACCACTTCCCGTATTACCATCTTGACTATCTTGAAAAATACTCAGACGATCCCGATATCCGCTACGATAACAAAATATCATCTGGCCAGGGCACGTGGAGCGGGAATATATTTGATTTCTTCCGTGAAGTTAACAGGAAATTGTTGCAGAATCTTGACGTCCCTTTCAGGCTTAAGGGCAGACAGAGAATTGATGAGCCGGCATATTCTGAAGTCCTGCGTGAGGCACTTGTAAACGCTCTGATTCATGCAGATTATACAGGTTCAGCTCCCGTAAAAATAGAAAAATATCCTCATAAATTTGTATTTACAAATCCCGGTGACATGCGGCGTCCTCTTGTTCTGGCTAAAGAAGGAGGAATCAGTGACTGCAGAAACAGAATTATCCAGAGCATGTTTAACCATATCGGATACGGAGATCAGGAGGGATTTGGCATTGTTACCATCTATACAAAATGGAAACAGCAAACAGGTAATGAGCCAATTTACACCCTGTCAGCAGATCCAGTAATGACAACGCTCACGTTAAACAGAAATCCTGATCTCCTTAAAGGTGAAGCTGAACCCTTAAAGGTGAAACCTGAGACTCTTAAAGGTGAAGCTGAACCCTTAGAAGTGAAGCCTGATACTCTTAAAGGTGAAACTTCAGAAAAAGAGAGACTTTTGAATCTTTTATCTGAAGAAACAAAATTCCGGATAAACAGGGTTGGGAAACGTACAAATCCTGAATATATGAAAGAAATTATCAGGGAAATCTGTTCTCAGGCGGATTTTACATTAGATGAGCTATGTATTATATTAGCGAGGAAAAACCGCTCAACATTATATGACAACTATATTAAAAAATTGCTAAATGAGGAAAAAATTCAGAAAACAAATCCTGAAAAACCCACCTCTCCAAAGCAGAAATACAGAACAATCCTCTCCCAAAAGGAGAATCTCCCATGACATTTACCGAAGCCAACTTTGAAAATTCAATTATTGAAATCTTTCGGGACAATCTTGGCTATGCATATGAATACGGGCCTGATGTAATCCGGGACTATCACAATCCCTTATATGAAGAGCAACTTCTCTTTTCTCTTAAAATAATAAATCCGAAACTTCCCGATACTGCCATTGAAGAGGCGGTTTACAAACTAAAAAATATCGGAACCGGAACACTAATCCAGAAGAATTTTATCTTTACAGACTATCTCCAGAATGGAATTCCGGTGAAATACTATGACGGAAAAGAGGAGCAGGCAACTCTTGTCTATCTCGTAGATTATCAAAACGTCAAAAACAACACATTCCATGTCATAAACCAGTGGACTGTCGTTGACGAAGTTGAAAAACGCCCGGATATTGTAGTATTCGTAAACGGACTCCCGCTCGTGGTAGTCGAATTAAAATCCCCGTCCCGTGAGGAGACCGATGTATCGGAAGCATACAGGCAGCTTCGAAATTATCTCCATGACATTCCCTCCATCTTTGTCTACAACGCCTTTTGTGTAATGAGCGACCAGGCGAAATCAAAGGCCGGGACAATCACGGCAGACGAAGACCGTTACATGGAGTGGAAGACTGTTGACGGCAGTTATGAGAATACACAGTATGCAGCATTCGATGTTCTCTTTGAGGGAATATTCGAGAAGAAAAGATTCCTTGACATTCTTAAAAATTTCATCTGCTTCTCAAAGGAAATTCCAAACGACAAAAAAATACTTGGAGCATATCACCAGTATTTTGCAGTCAAAAAAGCCCTTGAATCAACAAAAAAGGCAACCTTAACCGACGGGAAAGGAGGGGTCTTCTGGCATACCCAGGGAAGCGGAAAGTCTCTTTCAATGGTCTTTTATGCAAAACAGCTTCAGGAGACTTTAGACAGCCCGACTATTGTCGTAATCACTGACCGAAACGATCTTGACGGTCAGCTTTTCGGTCAGTTTGCAGCCTGTAAAGACTTCCTGAGACAGACCCCCATCCAGGCAAAAAGCAGGCCGGATCTTAAAAAACTCATATTAAACCGGGAAGTAAACGGCATTATCTTTACCACAATGCAGAAGTTCGAGGAATATGACGCTCCTCTATCAGAGAGAAGAAATATTGTTGTAATCGCAGACGAAGCCCACCGGAGTCAGTACGGACTTGAAGAAAAAGTTGATGCAAAGACCGGTAAAATCCGTCTGGGAACCGCCCGAAAGATAAGAGACAGTCTTCCAAACGCAACATACATAGGATTTACAGGAACTCCGGTTTCCCTTGCAGACAGAAACACACGGGAAATATTCGGCGATTATATCGATATTTACGACATGACGCAGTCGGTTGAAGACAAAGCAACCGTCCCCATATACTACGAAAGCAGAGTAATTGCTCTCAAACTGGACGAAAACATTCTTCAGAAGATCGACGAAGAGTACGACTGTGTTGCAGAAAAAGCAGAAGAATATCTTGTTGAAAAAAGCAAGCGTGAACTCGGACAGCTGGAAAGCATATTAGGTGCTCCTGAAACAATCACATCGCTCTGTGAAGATATCATCAAACACTACGAAACCTACCGGCAGTACGAGCAGACCGGAAAAGCCATGATTGTTGCTTATTCAAGACCAATCGCCATGAAAATCCATCGGCACATTATGGAGATCCGCCCGGAGTGGAAAGAAAAAATCGGCGTTGTCATGACATCCGACAACAACGATCCCGAAGAGTGGCGGGAGGTTATCGGCAACAAAAAGCACAAGGAAAACATGGGAGCGAAATTCAAAGACAATGACGACCCTTTAAAGATCGCAATTGTTGTTGATATGTGGCTTACAGGCTTTGATGTTCCCTCTCTTTCCACAATGTATGTCTACAAACCGATGACCGGCCATAACTTAATGCAGGCAATAGCCCGTGTAAACCGTGTTTATAAGGATAAACAGGGCGGTCTCATTATTGATTATGTGGGGATTGCAGGTGCACTTCGAAAGGCAATGAAGGATTATACCCGGCGTGACCGGAAAAATTATGGTAATCCTGACATTGGAAAAACCGCCTATCCAAAATTCCTTGAAAAAATGGAAGTCTGCCGTGATCTGTTCCATAGCTATGACTATTCAGAATTTGAAACCGGCACTGATCTGCAAAGGGCAAAACTCATTAGCGGCGGAGTAAATTTCCTCTCTCACCCAGCAAAAGAAGAGAAAAAGAAGGCATTTATCAAAGAATCCCTCCTGCTTCGTCATGCAATGTCTCTTTGCCGAAGCCTGCTTAACCAGAACCAGAGATTTGAGGCAGCGTATTTTGAAGCTGTAAGAACCCTTCTTACCAGAATTGAAGGGACAGGAAAACTCTCATTAAAAGAGATAAACAACCGTATAAATGAACTTTTAAAGCAGAGTATCCAGAGTGAGGGGGTTATTAATCTCTTCTCGGATGTTAAGGAAAAATATTCCCTGTTTGACTCGGCCTTTCTCTCAGATATCGCCGGGATGAAAGAGAAAAACCTTGCAGTTGAGCTGCTCAAGAAACTGCTATTAGAACAGGTCAGGGTTTATTCAAGAACAAATGTAGTAAAATCTGCGAAATTCTCAGATCTGTTATCAGATGCAATGAACAGCTACATAAAAGGAATGCTTACAAACGAGCAGGTCATTGAAGAGCTGCTTAAGATGGCAAAGGAAATGGCAGAGGCTCATAAAGAGGGAGAAGAACTTGGCCTCACACCTGATGAGATGGCATTCTATGATGCCCTGACAAAGCCTGAAGCAGTTAAAGATTTTTATGAAAATGAAGAACTCGTTGCCATCACAAAAGAGTTGACCGAACTTTTGCGAAGAAACAAAACAATTGACTGGCAGAAAAAGGAAACCGCACGAGCAGGTATGAGAAGACTTGTCAAGCGTCTTTTAAAGCAGCACAGGTATCCTCCTGAGGGTATGGAGGATGCCATAAATACAGTTATTACGCAGTGTGAGATGTGGACTGACAATTCAGATTTTGATGAGGAAAAATAAGTAGTAATTATTCACGTCACTGCATCAACCTCCTCGAGCGGGCAGATCAGGAGTTATCGAACTCCCCTTTCCGCGGGGATACAGAACGCCGGGCTTTACTCCAGGCTGAACCCAATGCCCTGTATGCGAAACTCTATGGGCTGACGAACCCGGAAAATTTACACATACTGACCCACATTTCCAGTGCTGATAAGCGAGGTCCGGGAGTTTGGAGAGTACCGGACGAGAAGGCTGGTGCTTGAGGCGTGGGAGAGGATGGAGACAAATAGCCTGTCATATCCTCACCTCTAATGGAGCAGATCTGTGAACTCCCGGCTAATATAAACGGAATGGATGGGGATGGACTGTATGATCAGACTCTGCCGGTTTTGTGGACTCAATGGGAATGCCTGGATCTTTTACCCGGGTTTGCAGAGGGATAAAATAATTTTCTGAATAATTTATTCAGCATTTCCCACCTTCTCTGTACGAATTGACGATTATGATCAACCCTATATCAGTGTATGAGAAAGAAGTATTATCATGACCATAAAAAACTCGGTTTCTGCAGTATATGATGGAAAAGTCCTCATCCCTGATCATCCGGTGTTTCTCCAGGCTGGAAAGAAGTATTATCTCATAATAGAGCACAAATAGGAGATAAAAGGCAAGTTCGGGAAAATCCCAGAGATCCCATCAGTTATCCAATCAAAAATCATACCTCATTTTCAGATCTCCTCAATGTGGATCTTCTGTTCTGCAATCCGTGAAGAACGTGCACTTGTTACCGACTATTCATTCTTGTTCTGGGGGTTAGTGTAAGGGAGGAGAGCAAAGGCACCCTTCCTTATCATTTATGATAGCGATAATCTTTTATCAGGGTGAGAACATTTCACTTAGTGCTAATCAAAATTCAATAGTAAAAACATCATATCTAATTAGATACGCAGTTATTACAATTCCATGAATGAATAGAAAGGAGGATACTATGATTGTAGAATATATCACCGCAGCACTTGCAAAGGCACATTACGAGATTATTCAGGATGAAGAACCTTATTACGGTGAAATTCCTGATCTTCCCGGTGTGTATGCTACGGGAAAAACCCTTGAAGAGTGTAGAAAAAATCTGGCAGAAGTAATTGATGGATGGATTATTATCCGTTTACGCAGGGGTATGCCAATTCCTCCTGTTCAGGGGATTAGTATTGAAGAGATCCACCCCATTGATGTCCATGCCAGAGCATAGATTAAGCCGGTTTCATGGGATGGACTCTGTAAAAAACTTAACAAAATGGGGTTTGACGGTCCATTTCAAGGAGGAAAACACCCCTTTATGGTAAAAGAAGACCTTATCCTGATCATTCCTAATCCTCACCGAAAAGAGATCGGTGTTGATCTCTTGGTAAGGATCCTGAAACAAGCGGGAATTTCCCGTGATGATTGGATTTCACTGGATTAGTATCCCGGGAACTTGACCTGATTGAACAGTGGGATCAGGTTTTGGAGGATTCTCAGGGAGGTTGAAGAAATCGGGCTTTCCGAGCCTGTTATATAAGAGATAGGGATGCGGGTGAGGGTAACAATATTCCTGGCAGAAAACCAGGGGATACAAGTAACCGAACAAGTAATCCGACTGCTTCACTGTCTGAATGATACGGCTCTGAGTATAAGAGAGATGATATCCGGTGTAGGACTGAATCACCGTCCGAGTTTGTGTATGATTATCTGAAACCGGCCATGGATGAAGAATTTGTAGAGATGACCCAGCCGGATTCTCCGAAAAAACCGACCTAGAAGTACCGGATCACCCAGAGAGGAAAGGCGGTTTTTTTCTCTGGAAAGGGAAATGAACGGCGATAAAGGGATGAATGTGATCTATAACCAGACAGACCGGGCTCACCGGGACTTCCTGCCCGGACAGTGTGAGTTTATCACAAATATCACGAAGTTGTACAAGGGACACGAACCGGAGTTTACCTGCGGGAGCGGGGCAGAGCTAAAAGAGAAGTCCCGGACGGGGTGTATACTGATATTGCCGGCCTGTGAAGGTTGCAACGCTCGAGGAGATTAAGACACAGGGATGGAGTCTGAACCCGGGACGGTATGTGGGAGTCACCAAGAGGGACGAGGATGACGAGGATTTCTTTGAACGGCTTGAGGCGTGGGAACGAATAGCAGAGGGTTATGAATATCTCATATCAGTATCATATCCCAGATAAAAAGAATACCCGATTCACAGATTACTCCGAATATAGAACCTATATTATAACTGCAAATCAGAATTTTCTCCTCTACACCGCACCATCCGGTGACATACATATCTCTGTTTATCTTAATGACGAAACCCTCTGGCTTACCAAAAAAAGCAATCGGAGAACTTTTCTGGGTAAAAACCCCTGCAATCAACAAGCATCTGAAAAATATCTTTGAATCCGGTGAGTTGGAAGAGAATTCAGTCATTTCCATTTTGTAAACAACTGCCTCAGACGGTAAAAGATATAATGTCAGATATTATAATCTCGATGCAATCATCGCGATCGGGTACCGGGTGAATAGTTTCCAGGCTACACAGTTCCGAATATGGGCCACGAAAACGCTGAAGGAATTCATTATAAAAGGATTTGTTCTTGATAATGATCGGCTCAAACAAGGGAAACAGGTTTTTGGAAAAGACTATTTTGATGAACTCATAGAGCGAATCCGGGAGATACAGGCAAGTGAAAGAAGGTTTTATCAAAAGATCACCGATATCTATGCCCTTTCCATAGATTACGATAAAACGCAAAAGCAATAAAAGATTTTTTTGCACATGTCCAGAACAAACTTCATTGGGTAATCACTGGTGAAATGGCAGCAGAGATTATAGTGCCAGGTATAACGTCTTCTTTTAATCAAGGTTATTCCAAGGCGTTATACCTGGCACTATAAAACCAGGCCGAGTAGGGTTCCCTGGCTCCCGTGATGACACGTGAGGGTGTAGCTGAACTGGTTGTATTAGCGGTCTTGGGACGGAGTACCTTCATCACGTTCAGATTTTTTTATTATCTCCTGAATTCTTTCTTTTAATTCCGGGATATCTTTTACGATAACACGCCAGATAAGGTTAAGATCAACCCGGTGATATTGATGAATAAGGAGATTTCAAAGCGAGATCATTCCTCTCCAATCAACATCCGGATTTGCAGCATGAAATGAGGCATCCGGTTGATTTGCTGCTTCTCCTAGTATTTCCAGATTTCTGATGATTCCATCCTGTACTAATGGAGATTCAAAGAAGGTTTCTCTTCCGGATTCGGTATAGGATTCGATTCTTTTAATCGATTCCATGATGTTCGCAAGATAAATTTCACTATTTTTCACAGCGCAATTGCCTCCTTGAGAATAGCATCAGCAAGCATGGGATGAAGGGCCGGTTTTGTCGTGATATCAATATTTCTTCCAAGCAGGTCCTCGAGATCATTTTTCAGGCGGGCAAGATCAAAAAGACTTGCATCTTCATCCATATCCACCAGGAGATCAATATCTGAACATGTTGTCTCTTCTCTTCTGGCAACGGAACCGAAAATCCGGATATTTGATGCACCGTGTTTTTGGGCAAGTGCATTGAGTTCATTTCTTTTTAAAACCAGGATCTCAATGAGCTGCTTTGATGTCTCGTTATTTTTGTTCATATTATACCTTACCTGTCTGTTCAATCACCCGATACATGGGCTGTGTGTTTGTTTTTTTTCATATTCAAAGAATCTGGTTTTTTCCCAGAATATCGGCGGGTGCATTCACTTCCCATAAGAGTTGGTCTAATTACATTGATAATTTTCTTCTATCCCGATTCCGGTTTTTAAGATCCAGAGGTCATAATTACTGTTATCCTGATCGGTTTATGTTATTCTGGATCCAGAGAGGATGATGGTATAAGAAAAAAATAATGAAAAAAAGCCGATTCTCCGTACCCGGTCAGCGGACTAATATATACCGTAATCATCCATGTAAAGCCAGTATCCCCCCCTGTCTTCTTTCCGGGTCCATTCTCATATCTGAAGAATCTCTGCCTTAATATCGGCCGGGGGAGCGAAATACATCCAGGACGTAACCATAACATCAGCTCCGGCTTTGGCATAGGCTGCAACATTACTGCCGTTAATTGCCCCTGCTGCAAGGATATAGATATCCGGGTTGATGGCCCGACACTGACTGACATATTCGGCAAATGAATCTAAGGGTACCTTATCCAGCTGAACGACATCAGCTCCTGACCGGGCAACCAGTAATGCTTCCTCAAGGGAATAGGCTTCTATTACAATCTTCCGCTCTTTTTGTCTCTTTTTAATAGAGGGGATGACACGTGACAATTCCTCATAGCCTCCGGTAAATAACAGGTGTTCACGGAAAATAAGCACCGTATCAGAAAGTCCGGTACGGTGAGGCACTCCCCCTCCAGCCATCAGGGCTTTTAACGCCATCTTTTTGACAAACGGGGGGTGTTTACGGGTTCCTGCAACTGAAGCAGAGGGATTTTCTGCCTGTGCCGCATCAACAAGTTGCCGGGTGCGGCCTGCAATGCCTGATGCAAACTCGATCATCGCCGTCCCGGTCCGCCAGATTAGATGAATGGCGTCTGCATTGCCTTTTGCCTCAATCAGTTTCTCACCCTGCTGTAATCGTGTTCCCGAAGGCACAGAGTACCCAATTTCTAGTCCCACTTTTTTGTAAAGTCTTACCGCTTCTTCAGTGCAACATACTATAATCTCGTTTCTGGCAATTAATGTTATTGAGCCTTTTTTTCCGGACAGATTAAGCAATGTGGTGGTCATATCCCCGGCTGGGACGTCATCTTCGATCAATTGGTCAATCTCACTTTCGGTAAAATAGATCATAGCAATTATGTTTACTTATTATCCATAGTTAAACCTTTTTATATCATTCCAATATTCTCCCCAAAGGAATTTCTTGTAAAACGCAATTTCATGCTGAGCATCTTACTTTGGATCACAAAGAGAATGGATTATTCCGTTTAAAACCTGATATTGTTCTATATCAGAAAAAGATGCTCGCAGTTATCGATACAAAATACAAGTTACTCTCTGAAACTCACAGATATGAGAATGTTAGTCAGTCCGATGTCTACCAGATGTATGCATATGGTGCAAAGACTGGTGCGGAGAAGGTTATGCTTCTCTATCCTGATGATGGTGATTTGACCTATATAAACTGGAAGATGGAGTATGACAATGGAAGGCAGGCAGATCTCTTTATCCGTTCGGTTACCTTATCTCTTGATCTGATAAAAGACTGGAGTATGTTCTTGGGTTTACTAACGAGATATATTCGGGAAGTATGCCCACAACATCAGGGGCTATTTGATGGATTGTGCCATACAAACTCATCTTTTGCTCAATGAATTTTAGTTGTTTTGACGATATCTTTATATTTTCTGACACTACCGTTTCATACCTTCCAGAAACTCAGCCGGTGTCATAACGATGATATCATCAGGAAAATGTTTTGCATTTCCGGTAATTACTGGTGCATGAGTATGATATGATAGTTCAATAAAGGGATGATTAGAAGGATCAGGGAGAGTTACCAAAACCGGAGGAGGGACGATCCATAATCCCTCTATTTTTAAAAATGAGAGCAGAGCCTGAACGCCATCAGGAGAAAATTGAAACCTGGGTCTTGAGAGAACAATCTGGTACTCATAAAAAATCCGGCTCTCCAGTACGACACGGAGGGTTTTGGATACAATCATTCGGATAATGACCGCAGGATTTCCATAGGGACTTAAAAGACCTGATACCAGAATATTCGTATCGATAATGACTATGTCACTCATTCATCAACTCGTTTCTCGCTATCTGAATCTCTTCATTAATCTCCGGCAAGGTCATTTTATCTGTGCCGGAATCCCGGGCTTTCTCCCACATGTGTTCAATTGCCTGCTGGGCACGCAGTCTTCGGATGAGCTCAAAAATCTCTTCAGGATCTCCGTTTATTGCCAGTGAAATAACCTTTGGTTTCCCGTTCACAGTGATGATGGTATCCTTATCTTCACCTTCCTTCCACAAAAGAGCAGGATTTGATCTGATCTCTGCTGATGAAATATATCTCATAATAGATCATATGATTTGTCCTCTGATATATCTCATTATACAGCCATAAGATCTCTAAACTCCTCATCAATTATTTTTACATCTCTCTTGTTTTCAGTGGGATAGCGTTCCTGCTAATTCTACAAGTACTTCCTTATTCGGATGGCGTGAAACGAAGGCTGTCATTTGCTCATGTTCACAAATGCCTACCCGATATATCTGTTTGAAAACATTGTCGTCAAAAATTACTTCTATAATTTTAGTCATACATCTCTCATGCTGACTATTCGTAATTATCACTCATTTGCTCTAAACATGAAAGCATCAGCCATATTCAGCAAATAATTTTCCCGATTTTCACAATTATTTATCTGATTTAGAAGAAGGGAATTTATTTCATGATGGAGCATTCATTTCAACATCACTCAATGGAAAAGTCGTTAACGAAGGTTTTCAAAAATATCCGTTCAGAATAAAATTTGAAATTTATTCAAAGCCGGGTATTTATTTACACACCTTAAGCGTAAAAGATGGTTCTGTCTAAAAAACAAGTGATACCATATCATCATGTTCAGGCAGGATGTAATTACATGACATTCTGACTTTCATATTGAAAATTTACTATATTACTTTAGAATTCCAACCGCAGAGGACACAGAGGACACAGAGAGGGGAACCCAAGTGTCAGATACTCTGCAAACCAACTACCCTCCGGGGTTACATCAGTTTCAATTAGAAGAATAGTATTGAGGTTTAAACAGTCTCTCTGCGTCCTCTGCAGTTAATCAATTAAATTAT
>CAYRYR010000082.1:0-11732 GCA_964428385.1 uncultured Methanoregulaceae archaeon | reverse complement strand
CTCAAACGAAAGTGATTCTAACATGACTATTTCATATCACTTGAAAAATCGACAGTGCCTGCCAGTTTCTGCCCGAGGGAGTAGGCTTTGTGCATAATTATTTCATCACGACGAATTATTCCTTTTTCAAAAAAACCATTCAAGGGTAATTTCTCCAGCGTTTGATAACCGAGTGCTTCAAGAGGTCTTGACATTGCTTCTATTGCAAATCCGGTTTCTTTTGGGTCCGTCTGCTCACATATCGAAAAAATAAGAGATTTACGTTCTTTGTCCGAAAGCCGTGAACGATATTTCCTTGGACGATCATCGGAAAATTCGTAATACGGGTATAATCGGTCGATAAAGGATTTCATCAGGCTTGTTATATTATAGTTGTAGACGGGTGATCCAAGGATTATTATCTCAGTTTCTTCAATTTTTGGATAAAGAAGATTCATTCCGTCATTAAAGCGGGAACACGTGAGATCTTTTCTACATTTCTCACACCCTATACAGGGATTAATCGTATAGTCCCGAAGGAAAATAGCTTCTGTTTCGATGTCGTGTTCACTTGCACCGAGAAGAATTTCCTTAAGTATTATATCGGTATTTCCACCTTTTCTCGGACTCCCGCTTATGCCAGTTATTTTCATGATTAATTTTTTTGGAGAAGAATTATCGTTGTTAGTTACTATTCATGCTTGTCTTTGAATTGTCCCTTCAATAGATCTACAATAAGGAATATTACTGGTTATTTATTTGCTATCTCTCCATATCTTGGGATGCAGCGATGTTTTATATGTGGGTATTCAATCTGGTCTACCTGACAGCATAAGGTTCTTGCAAAATATGATGCGTTTGCTTCTGACTCGAAAAACCTGTATGCATTTGCAGATATAAGAATCTGATGTTCATCAAAGATGTAATAAGGTGGAAAAAGTGAGAAAAATGAGACATATCATATCAGGGCAGCAAAAATGTATATCATTCCGTTGCATCGACAATTTCTGCATCGGATGCATTCTTTTTAACACTTTCAATCCCTTTCAGGCAGGATTGCCTGGATCCGTATCCCTGACCCGTTGCAATAATTTCTCCATTCCCTGCTTTTAGTCTGAACCTGAATTTTCCAGAAGCATCCTCATATACTTCAAATTTCCCGTATGTCATATTATTTTATATAGATAATCTTCTATTTAAATTTTGTTCCTATTTTATATTAAGTGGTGTTACTAATATCTGTCTATTGGCTTCTTATAGGAAAGAAAGACGCAGAGTTGCGAAAAATAGTACATTATCCTGCTATAAAAATAGCAATATGACTGCTGCAGAGGTCATATAGTCTGAAAACATGGGCTGCATTATGCAGCTGATTCAGCCCCCCCATATTCTGATTACATTGCCATTAAAAAAAATTGAATTGCAAAAGTTGAGTGCAGTTTCTGGTTTTCAGAGATGTATTAGATTAAAAAAAAGAGAATTAACAATTGTTATTACTCGAACGTTGTATATACTAGCTAAATAGAGTATTGGTAGAAATTGTAATATTTCTTACGGATAAGAACAATGTAATTATTCATGGAGGATTGTTAGATGATAAGACTTCAAAAAGAAGATATAATAAAGATATTAACTTCCAACAGGGTTGTTGACATTGAAACTCTTCAAAAACCAGAAATTTCAATAGAAAATGTTATTCAATATCTTGCCAGATACAAATTACCTGTTCCAGAGTCTTTTTATCGTGAGATTGCTCAGATTTATGAGCTGACATACATTGATTACGATGTTCTCCTCTCAATGAGCCGAAAAGCAGTTGAATTTTCACCTGAATGTGGTCTTTCTTCATCATATGTCTGCAAATTTGAGCATTTGGTGTTTCCCCTTCAGGAGACAGATGAATATCTGCATATCGCTACTGCAAATCCATTTCAGGATGATTTGTTCGACAGATTGAAGACTGATACTGGCAAATCCATTAGAATATCCATTGCATCAATATCAGCGATACAGACTGCGGTGGATATTGGATATAAGTCGGTTCACAGTTACAGTGCGTTATCTGAACTCTATGAAAGGAACCCTGATGAATCAGCATACAAGATCTTAATTCCCTGGCACCGGGCGATGGTAGTTGTACTGGCACTTGCAGTTATTCTCCTTCTTGTATATGATCTGTTCTGGGGTGCTTTTTTCCTCTTTACACTCATAAATATCTCGTATTTCATCATTAATCCTGTCAAATTTTATATTTCCCTTCGGGGGATGACCGGGACCGATCGGATGTTATATGTATCAGATAAAGAAGTTGCACATTTGCATGATGAAGATCTGCCGGTATATACCATCCTTGTGCCACTCTACCATGAGAAGGATATGCTCCCTCATATCCTAAAAAATATTCATTCTCTTGATTATCCCAAGAATAAGATGGATGTCAAGATCCTGATGGAAGAAAACGATTCTGATACTCTGGAACAGGCTAGAAAATTGGGATTATTTGGAAATATACAAGAAGTAATTGAACCTTATACCACTGAAGAATACCGGGATTTTTTAAGTATTTTTACGCCGGTAATCATTCCGAGTGCTGAAATACAGACAAAACCACGTGCCTGTTCATACGGACTTCTCCGTTCACGTGGTGAGCTCGTAGTCATCTATGATGCAGAAGATTATCCTGACAGGGATCAGCTCAAAAAAGTAGCTGCAGCTTTTGCAAAGCAGGAGGAAACTTGTATTAGCATTCAATGTAAACTTAATTTTTATAATCCAAGAAAAAACATTCTCACCCGGTGGTTTACAATTGAGTATTCGTATTGGTATGATTTCTATTTACAGGGACTTGACAAAGTGAATGCACCGATACCTCTTGGAGGAACGAGTAACCATTTTCGTGCAGTCCCTTTACAAGAGATCGGTGCATGGGATCCATATAATGTCACTGAAGATGCCGATTTGGGTATGCGGATTGCGAGAAAGGGATACACAACTGGCATAATAAATTCACACACCTATGAAGAGGCGGTGAGCAGTCCTAAATCCTGGATACGGCAGCGTTCCCGCTGGGTGAAAGGATTTATTGTGACCTGGTTTGTCCACATGCGTCATCCGGTTCAGTTGATTAAAGATTTAGGCTGGAAGAAATTTTTCCTTTTTCATCTAACCTTTGGTGGCAATTTTTATATGCCATTATGTAATCCGTTATTATGGTTTGTTTTTATTCTGGGTTTTATTATTCCGTCGTTTTTTATTTCCTGGTTTGATTTTTGGCCTTTTGCAGTAATAGCTGTATTCAATCTGCTTATTGGCAACATTGTATATCTGACACTTGCTCTCATTGCAACATGGAAAGAGAAACAGTATGATTTACTCTTACTTTCTCTTTTCTCTCCAATTTATTGGATACTAATCAGTATCGGTGCCTGGAAAGGGATGCTCCAGTTGTTGGTTAATCCCTATAAATGGGAAAAGACTGAGCATGGAAATACGTTCATTGATGAAGAACTTATTATGAATGCCCCGTCGCGGGATATTGCCCGTCCTGTTACCAGTATTCATGTCGATGATCCCTCGATTAATACTGGAAAAACCAGTGTAACTTCCTTACAGGTGGGTATATCAATATTTCTTACGGTGATACTGGTAGTTGCAGTAGCCATACTCTTTGGTGCTATTGAGTATGAACCGATAAGTAGTCACGTAACTTTTGATAAGATTCCAGGATTCAATCAGGTTATCGCTCCATTTCAGGATAAAGAGTCAAAATCATTACTAAATATTGATAACATCCCACTTCCGGAATCCATCAGAAGAAATGATCAGGAAACGACTGCTCTATCCGGGACAGGTACGCTAACAGTCCCATTACCAGGGTTTATCCAGAAAAATGGGATTCTTCTCGGATATCAGAAAGGAGAGCCAGAGGATATTGTTGTGTATCTACAGGAGCCAATGACCAGTGCCACAGAGAGATATGATATTGAAGTAACCTATCCTGATGGTCATAAAACCAGAATATCAGATATTATCTCTCCTCAAATGGTCTCATTCCCTGCAACTTCGGGTGATGATTTGGTTATTATATTAAAACGGTATTCGTCTGGAGCGAATGTTCCAATATTTGAAGGGATAATGTGATTCGAAAAGAATAAAATGATAATTTCAATACGATACTGTTTGCATTTGTTTGAAATGTAGTATAATCTCTATTTTTTTCATTGGTAATATCAATTGATGAATAATGATTTGAAGAACAAATTTTTTGAATTCAAAATTAAAAAATAGAACTAAATTAAACGATATTTATTTATATTTTTTTTTAAATCTAATCCAATATTCAAGTCACATTTTTAACCGATATCGGGGTCAGGTAATTGCGCATCCTGAACACACGCCACAGGAACTGCTTGCAAACTGATCGGTCAGGTTATAGAGAAAGATTGCCTGATCACTATGACCAGTCTCAGAGAGTGCAGCTGCCAACATCCGGGTAAATTCTGAATTAGCTGGATCAATACTGTGTGCTCGTTCAAATGACATTCGTGCTTCTTCATAGGATCCTGTTTCAAATGCACTTTTCCCAGCATAGTACCATCCCCAATCATTACACGGTGTCATGATAAGGGCAGCTTTAAAATTCGGAATAGCATCTTTGTATCGTGTCATATTATAGAGACACGTTCCTTTCTTGAAATAGGCCCACGATATAGTGTTGTCAAGTTCATATGCCCGTGTCAGGAATGGTAGTGCATAAGAACACTGTCCGGTTTCTGCAAGTATGTTGCCACGATGGTAATATGCCCACCCATTATTTGGATCGAGGAGGATTGCACGGTCAAAACTACATAATGCTTCATCATACCTGAAAAGTTCATATAAAACAAGCCCCCGGTAATACCAGGCACTTGCAAAGAGGGGATCGCGTTCAAGAGCGGCATTAAAATCATCAAGTGCCGATGTAAATTCCTGATTATTATACAATAACACACCCCGGTAATAATATGGCATTGAATCAGTTGGATCTGCTACAATATCAGCTGCAAGGGTGACAGGATTGCGGGTATCTGGTGAGATTGCATATAAAATCTCATTTCTAAGGTTGATATACCTGTCATTGGTTGGATTTGATTCAAGAGCCCGATCGATAAATTGTATAGCTTCAGCGTCATTTTCTATTGCATGCAGACTTATAGCTCCCTGATACCATGCATCAGGATTGCAGGGCTGCATAGTGACACTCGTATTCAGCCGAAGGATGGCATCGTTAAATTCTCCTGCTGAATTAAGAAGTGTTCCATATCTGAATTGTACATAGGCATTTTCTGGATCACGTAGTTCTGCCTCCTTATATTGTGCTAGTGCCTCTTGTTTATGGTTTAGGGATTCAAACGTGTATGCCAGTTCTGCATATGTACCGGCATTCTGGGGATCTAATTGCACAGTTTTTTCTAGTGCTTCACGAGCTTTCTGATAAAATCCCAGGTTTCGAAGACTGCTCCCTTTAAAGTAATAAGCCCATGAATTGGTCATGTCAAGTCGGATTGCTTCCTCAAAGAAGGGAATTGCCTCGTTATATAAACCGGTATCATACAGTACTCTTCCGGCATTAAACTGAGACCAGGTATCAGTTGGATCCATCAGGAGTGCCCGCCCTGCTGAGAGGTACTGATTGATGGTATCTTTCGTATCAGTCAATCGCTGATATCCAGAATGGGCATCAGGTTGAAGGGGATTATAGAGTAACACCTGTCGATAGTCTTTTTTAGCTTTTTCTTTATCTCCTGTTCGTTCGTATGCTTCTGCCCGAATCAGATAAGCATCTGAATAGTCTGG
This sequence comes from uncultured Methanoregulaceae archaeon, assembly GCA_964428385.1. GTDB lineage: Archaea > Halobacteriota > Methanomicrobia > Methanomicrobiales > Methanospirillaceae > JAFGOM01. Next base: position 5,918 of record CAYRYR010000082.1, on the reverse strand, counting down.
GTCCATGGTGATTGCCCGACTGGCAGCGGTTATAGCATTTTCGTATTCACTAAATTGCAGATACAGTGTTGATGCATAATACCAGACATCGGGGTCATTGGGTCTTTCTGATGTAATATTATCCAGTACACTCTGAACTGCATGGATATCGGATCCCTCAAATAAGAGTCCAAGATCAGTACTGGTAATGAGTTGGTAAGCACAGGCAGTCCCTGACCATGTGCACAAGCTTATAATCAGGATAAAAAAATAATATAAATGCCTCATATGCAATATATCAGTGGTATGTATAATAAATTTATCTTATATTTAAAAATAGGGTATGTAAATCTTATAATATGATGATAATCCAGAAAAGCTGGTTTATTGTATGATCTCCACCAGGGGAATCATTTCGTCAGTGGCAGATACCGATTTTAAAAGTAAATACCTCAAAAGATTCCAAGGTTGAAAAACAGTTCTCTTCTATGAGCAATAACTCAAGAGAGCTATCTATGATAACACGTTGGTGTAATACACTCAAAAAAGCCAATACACGAAATCAGACAAATTGTAGCACGTGAACAGATATGCTGTAGTTCGTTAAAAAAAGGATAGGTATTAGTATCTTCTCCGGTTGCCGCCGCCACCGCTGCCGCCGTAGCCACCGCTACCACCACTGTTGAATTCACGGCGTGGCTGCATTGGGCGAGCTTCATCAATACGAAGGTTTCTTCCTTCATAAACGGACTCATTAAGAGCGTCCATTGCTGCCTGGGCTTCCTCAGAAGTTCCCATCTCAACAAATCCAAAGCCTTTCTGTTCGATAATTTTGACACTCTCAACTTCGCCATACTTTGAGAACAATTCTCCAAGCTGGGTTTCATTAACGGAATACGTCAGATTTCCGACGTATAATCTCTTTCCTTCCATAATACGTTCACTGATTCTTTTTACATCGCTGGTCGCTTATAACTTTAGAGATTATATGCTACCGTATTACCGAAAACAGCCTGAAAAACTCTTACCCGTTTATGACGGATATCGTTTAAAAAGTCCTTTTCACAATAATAGTGGATGTGTATACTTAATAATACGTTTTACTATATATAGCAATCTCTACTTGTATCAGAAATCTATCTTCATTATAAGAGATAATGAATACATGATATAGGAAGAATGATATGAGGTGCGATGATCTTATAGTCTTTTAATCTCTCTAAAAAACGAATTTGTGACACATAGAGTACTCAAATCAATTCATCGATCTCCTGGATGTACATGTCATACTGATATCATAAATGCATGTAATGTGCTTATGATAATGTCAGGATTTTTCTGTATTCGCATTCCGTGATTTAAATATGATATGCTCCATGATAAAGGCACTAAGAACACCCGGTACAAATCCATTTCCACATATTGGTTGGGCCAGATATGGAAGAGTGGCTATTATCTCCTGTGGGAGAAATGCCATCATCGTTCCGAATAGGATGGGAAGACCAATGATAAGGCCATCTTCAAGCTGAAATGTATGTTTTTGATCTCCTTCGATAGCAACGATAAGAGCAGCTGCAAACTGCGATGTCATAATAAACAGGAGCATGCAACCAATGACAACTGGTGGAATCAGCAGAAGGTTTGCAATGATAAACGGGGACATACTACAGAGTATAACAATACCGGCTGCTGGAAAGAGAGGGTAGCGTGACGCTGAGCCGGTTGCAAGAATCATCCCTGCAGAGAGCGAATAATTAACTCCCCCGATGACACCAAACAGCCCGGAAAGGATATTTGTAATACCTGTGACAAATACCCCTTTTTGAGTCCTTTCTTTCATATGTTCAACGAGAAACAGAGGTTCTAATGACTGTATCGCACCAATATCATTCATCAGAAGGGCAATATAACAAAAGAAGAATGCGATAATGACACCAATATCAATGGTCAAAGGCAGGATTGGATCAATAGCAAATACCGCAAAGATTTCGTATGTTCCCGGAACCGGTATTATTGGAAAGATGAAACTATAACTGATGAATCCAAGAATTAGAGACCATATGACCATGGTTGCATTCCAAAGTCCTTTCAACGTTCGATACAGTAAAAAAATGACAAGAATAAAACAAAAAGCAAAGACGATGTTTGCTCCGATGCCTCCTCCATTACGGGGACTGGTAATCAGATTGAGAATCGTTGGTATGAGTGAGAATGAGATTAGTAAAAGAATGGCTGCAATAATTCGTGATGTAAAAAAATGCCTGACGTGTTCTATGATTCCTGATGCAGCAAGGATGGTAAGAACCACTCCCCCAAGAAAAATTGCCGTATAGGTAGCTGCCGGGTCATGACTCTGGCTGGCAAGGATTCCAATTAAGAGAACAGCTGCCGGTCCAGCAAAAAGAGGCATCTTATGCCCAAAACATGCCTGAAGAGCAAGACCAATACCAGATATAAAAAATAGTTTCTGAATATAGCCAATCTGGTCATGTGGATTCTGAAAATATATCTGTCCGATGATCAATCCAAAGATAAGAACAAAAGCAATGACAATTGCTGCCCATTGAAATCCATGGATACAATAGCGAATTATTTGTCCACGGTGATTATATGGCATAATGTGTAGTATCCCCGATAATTGAGGGTAATGTTTACCTTTTTATATTGAAATAGAATGTGAAAAGATCCTGTATGTTCTGATTTATCTGTAAGGTAAGGTTTTATTGATACGATAGAATCGCAATGCAGAATCCTATAAAATCGAAAAAATAGATGGCATTTCTTTCTTCTGTCAGGATATCTGATGGGTATATAGTACCAGTATAAAAGGAGTAGATATACAATGATGGAAAATCAGACTTCTCTCCTAAGAAGCAAAAGCTGGCAGAAATCGTTTTTTATATGAATAATAACATGAGCAATCGTATCAAGGAGAACTGAAATCATAATCCGATCATGATTTAAAATCCTGTTATAACGTGTGTATTTATGGGAATATACGTTACCAATGATCAAGAGATTGTGTTCATGTAAAATTTTCTGTAGATTCTTTTGATTACGGGAGAAATAAAAAAAGGCAATGAGGAGCTATATTGGATTCACCTTAAAAAGATTCGTTTTCATATCAAAATTGTTAATTCCTCAAAGGTATTGAACAATCAATAGGTATTTTATGATTATAGGAAGCTTATGTTTTTTTATAATTTGAAATACCCTGCAAATAGCAATTTAGCTTCACTTGATTTATATTTTGCAATTATCAATTTTTTATAATAGTCTGTTCTTTAAATGAAATGCTCATAATCTCTTTAATGAAACAAAAACCTAGCGATACATTCTTCTCTGTATGCACCAATATAATATATGTTTATGGAGTTGATTAGATAGCCAATCCACATGTCCCTAAGAAGCCTATTGGTGATGAACCAATCCGTGTACGATTACCAAAGAAGTATGCTGGTGAACAGTTTGCCTGTGCAGAATTGATGCTTGGGGCGTATCATATCAGAGTCAAATGTTCAGATGGCGTAACTCGTATGGGTAGGATTAAAGGAAAAATCAAGAAAAGAGCTTGGATACGGGAAGGGGATATTGTTATCGTGACTCCTTGGAGTTTTCAGGATGAGAAATGTGATATTTCATATCGATACACACCGCCTCAGAAAGACTGGTTAAGGAAAAACCAGTATCTGAAATAATTCTTTTGTCCTTCTGTTTTTAAACATTTTACTGATTCTATTAATATAGCGAATGTAATTTTGAAAAAAATGATGTTCCTATAGAAATCATAGAAGTGATCTATTTCAATAGTCTTATCTTTTGGATTCTTTTAACGTTAAAAATTCGTTTATTACTCAAAAACTGGTACCAGGTATGTTTTTTTAAGTTCTTCTGAAGTAAGAGGGGGGACACTTATTGTACCGGATAAAATGTGTTGTGAGATTCGTTTATCTGCACTCTTGAGGATCTGGACCAGCATGCCTGAATAGGAGATATTGGCAATTGCTGCCATTTTTGCGAGATGTCCATCCCAGCACCAGCCAGGGTTTGGATTTACTTCAAGAAGACGAGGTGTACCGTTTTGATCAAGCCGCCAGTCAAATCGGGCATAATCACGACATCCGAGTCTTCCAAACAGTTTTTGACAGCAGGCTCCGAGAAATCGCTGTACATCTTCTGAAAGGAGTGCAGGAACAGATTCAATCTGTGCATATGCAGAATCAGGATCCCATTTTGCTTCGTATCCACAAATTTTTGGAAGAGTGGGAGGAAGTAACGAATAATCTTCCTCAATCATGGGTAATATAAAACATGAATTAGGGAAATTTCCAATAATTCCGACACTGATATCTTTGCCTGGTAGGAATTCCTCAATGAGGATAGAAGTATCAGAACCAGTCATTGTTCTGACCCGGTTAATTGCATTTTCCAATCTGGTAATATCATAACAGACACTCTCCTGAGTAATTCCAAAACTAGAATCCCCAAAATTAGGCTTGACTATCACAGGAAACCTGATGGGAAATTCAATAAATAAACTGTCACCAGGATTTATCATAAATGCCTGTGGAACCGGAATATCCAGTTCTTTTGCGATCCCTCTTACCAGCGATTTATCATAACAATATGCCAGGCACTGGGGAGTGCCTCCGGTATAAGGTATAGCAAGCATCTCAAGTAATGCCGGGATGTGGAGTTCCATTAAAGGCTCGTTTTTGTATCCCTCGTCACATAGGTTGAAGACAAAATCTATTTTTGTCTTTTTATATTGGAGATATCTTGCCAGTCCGGCGTGATTGTCAATATAGGCAAATGAATATCCGGGAATAGTGGCAAGAGCCTCTTTTAACTGATTAATAGTATAATAGTCATCTTCATCAAATATGCAGGCAGGTTTTATCCTGTCAGCAAGCTGGGGATCACCCAACAGCACAGTTACATTTTTCGTTTTCTTAGGTCTGGATAATTTTGACCACTTTTTCTGTACAGATGCAGTCACGACGAGCCGACGTTTCATCATCCCGGGATCCTGATTACGTTGTGATTCGGCAATGATGGGTTCATGGAACGTAATTGAACTAAAAACGCATTTGGTAAGAATTTTTTCAAGATTTTCAGGGGAATACAATCGTTCTGCGTAAAATTGATCTGCCATCACCCCGTTTTTGACGTGAGTGATTACTTCACGGGTTATGAGACGCTCTTTATTCTCTGAAAGACACCGTTCTCTGCAGACAAAAAAATTCTGGTCGATCCACTCCCAGCTTCGCGGAACATAATTGTTACGAAGAAAGGCACCATCAGGAATATCAAGGAGAAGTTTCCCTCCGGGTTTAAGCACGCGAAAAGCTTCCTGTAGCACTTTTTCGTCATCAATATGAGATTCAAAATAACCAAAACTATTTCCCAAAATGATGATGTAATCAAATGTATCAGCAGCATATGGTAAAAGACGTGCATCTCCTTCCCGTAAATGAATGGAAAAACCTTCAGCCCGATTGTTTTTTCGTGCCCGGGTGATAAGATAATGAGAACGATCCAGTCCGTATATCTGAACAAAACCTCTTCTTGCCAGTTCAAGTGAGTGTCTTCCCTGACCACAGCAGAGATCCAGTATCACATCGGTTTTTTCCGGGTTGAGAATTGATGTACAGATATCTATCTCATTACGCGTGATATCATTATCAGCAACCAAATCCCCGTCAGTGCGCAGATAATTTGCATTAAATAGTTCACGCCACCAATCAGCCTTTACGTAACTCTCAAGACTCTCTACAGGGCCCAAAAATGAAGTTATATCAGATTTAGATTTGCCTCTGCTCATGTATTCGCCTATACAAATGGTAGGTTGCTGATATCATCCCATAAAGCTTCGCTGTGTTTTTAAAAAACAATAATGCATTCTCCGAATTGCATGCACAAATAATGAAAGTCAACAA
>CAYRYR010000081.1:5765-11738 GCA_964428385.1 uncultured Methanoregulaceae archaeon | reverse complement strand
GTTGATGTAACATATTAATGATATGGAATTCGAACTTGTATATCAAATTTCCATTATGGATTTACAATGACGGAGAATACTATGAAAGATATACTACATTTTCTGCATAATACATCAATAGGCGGTAAATTTCTTATTATCTGCCTGATTCTGGTGATTATCCCTACCGCAATTGTGGCGTATACCGCCTACTCTGCAGCATATTCTGCCATCTCTTCAGATGTAACCAGAATTCTTGTCACTGATGTGCATGCCGTACAAGATGAAGCAGGAACAATCTATACACTCACCCAGACAAAAGTAAACAGTGACCTCAATGTCATCAGACAGGAATTCTACTCTCATGGAAGGCCATCTCTCAGCAATAACAACATGATCCTCACCGGTGGTGGTACCGGAGAATATGTTGTCAATAATAACTTTGAGATTGTTGACCAGGTTCAGGATATGGTCGGGGGAACTGCGACGATATTTCAGAAGATAGGTGACAAAGCTGTCAGGATATCCACCAATGTAATCGGTGAGGATGGTACACGTGCAATTGGAACAACGGTGTCTGATGCTGTGTATGACACCGTAATAAACAGAGGTGAGACATTTTATGGCTCGGCAAATGTCGTTGGGAAATCCTATATCACGGCCTATGAACCGATACAAGATACCAGTAAAGAAATTATCGGCATCCTGTATGTCGGGGTTGAAGAAGATAAAACAATAGGAGTTCTTAAAAACCAGATTCGGGAGAAAACTGTTGGTGAGACAGGATTCATGTACGTTATCGACAGTTCTGGAACTTCTATCGTACATCAGGAAGGAGAAGGAACAGATATGAGTTCTCAATCTCATGTGCAGGAGATGATTGCACATAAAGAGGGAACTCTTATCTATGAATCTGATAAGGGGCTGGTCTATGTTGCATACTCCTATTATGAACCATATGACTGGATTATCGTTGCAGAAGCCCCTTTTTCTGATTATACCGGACCAATTGATGCCATACGAAATAGTATTATCATTATCATCATCATTGGAATTATTGCAGGAGCCATCATAGCCCTTCTTTTTGGGCGATCCATCTCACGCAGGATGGCAGACCTGATACGTGTCAGCCGTCAGATTGCAGATGGTGATCTGATAACAGAAATTATACACGGATCTTGTGGGGATGAAATTGGCATTCTGACAGGTGTTTTTGATGAAATGGCAGCACATCTCAGGAAAAAAGCAGAGATTGCAGATAGTATTGCAATAGGAGATCTCTCAATGGAAGTTCCGGTTACCAGCAAAAGAGACACCCTGGGAATCTCTATGGAGACAATGCGAACTAATATCAATTCTCTTGCCACAGAAGCACAATCACTTAACATTTCCGTCCTTAACGGAGATTTTGAGAAGCGTGCAGATGAAAGCCATTTTAAGGGCGATTACCTTCAGATTATTCAGGGCATGAACGGAATGCTGGATGGTGTTGTTAAACCACTGCAGACAGTCAGTGCTGAAACGATGCGACTTGCAGAAAGTTATGCAAACCGTGACTTTTCTGATAGGTTTAATACAGATATTGAAATAAAAGGAGAATTTGGTACACTTCGTGATGCAATGAACCATATTGGTGTGGAAGTATCAGATACCATAAAAAATGTAGAAAAAACGATGCTTGACCTGATGGTGAACGCAGAAAATGCATGCGGATCGGCAAACGACCTTGCCCGGGGAGCAGAAGGCCTTGCTGATAGTTCCCGGCGGGTCGCAAATAATGCTGAAATGGGAAAAGAGAGTGTCTCACAGGTGCTTACTGCGATGGAAGATCTCAATAGCACAGTTACTGATGTCTCAATGAAAGCAGAGATGATATCCTCACTTGCCTATGAAACAACAGAACTTTCTCATACAGGAAAGGAACTTGCAGGGACTGCAGAAAAGGGAATGAACGGTATTAAAGCAGCATCAAATGAACTTGACCGGATGATAAAAACCATCAGTTCACAGATGAAAGATATCGGAAAAGTCGTTGATATTATTACAGATATTGCTGACGAGACAAATCTGCTTGCTCTCAATGCAGCTATTGAAGCTGCACGGGCAGGAGAAGTTGGACTTGGATTTGCGGTAGTCGCTAGCGAAGTGAAAGAACTCGCGGGTGAATCACGCAAATCAGCCCAGCAGATCTCAGATGTAATACACAACCTGCAACAGCAGTCTGACCAGGCATCAATGGTGATGGATTCTACAAATGAACAGGTAACCGCTGGTATCAGTGCAGTGAGTACTACACTTGAGACCTTTAATGAGATTGCAGTATCTATCGAGAAGATCCATAATACCATGACAGAAGTAGCCGGTTCTACTGAAGAACAGGCAGCAAGCGTTCAGGAGATAACAGCAAGTGTCCAGGAGATCAATGATCTCATGAAGAATACTGCAGATGAAGCACTGCAAAGCTCAGCAGAAACAGAAGAATCGTCTACAGCAATCAATCTCATCAATGAAGTCATCTCAATGATTGCAAAGACATCTGAGGAACTTGAAGAGAAATTAAAAGCCTTCAGGACGTGAATTGCGGTTCTGCCCGGCTCTGTCAATTTTTCAATTTTTCAAGTGATATGAAATAGTCATGTTACAGGCTCTGTTTGAAAAACAAGTGATACCATATCATCATATTCAGACAGGATGTAATTACATGACATTCTAACATTTATATTGACAATAATTTAGATACTTATTATTCCAACCGCAGAGGATGCAGAGGGGGGAACATGGGTCAGATTCTCTGCGAATCTCAGCACCCCTTCTTGTATTACATCATTTCAATCGAATGAATAATTATTGAGGCTGAAACAGTCTCTGCGAACCTCTGCGGTTATATCATTTCAATCATCAAACGAATTTCGTTTCAACTGGAAAGAACTCTCTAAAGAATGAAAACCTGATTGGTAATATCACTTGAAAAATCGACAGAGCCCATAAACACTTCGGTGAAGCATTTACAAGTGGAAACACTTTTCATCTTCTTATTCATCATGCATGCGACATGCGTGAGCGTATTGCGGTGAAAGTCGCACGATGCGTTCTTGGAAGAGGGGGGGAGGGGAAACCCTTCCTTTCTTATTTGGCTGTTTCTCATACAGAGCCTCCGACCCTCTAGGATCCATCTGACGAACCCTGACCAATAGAGGTATCAAGGCACGATTTTAAAATACGCTCGAGATCTGCAAGATCAAACACCATACAATCCTCTTCTTTATGTGACAGGTTTTTTTGCACCGACCGGGCAACAATACAGAAGATCTCTTTCCGAGCTGAACTTCCCCATTTGACAGAAGACGTCTTCTTTTGAAGCCCGTTCATAATCCGGGAGACCGATACCCTATCCTGCCACTTACATTCGCAGAATAGAATAGTATCTGATATGGGATCATAGGCAATCAAATCAATCTCCTGCTCTTTATGCCACCATCTTCCAATCTCTTTAAACCGGACCGGAAAAATGCCTTTCGAGTTAAAAAGATAAAAGATATCCAGAATAATCTCTTCAAATCGATACCCCAGATAAACCTGCAAATCCGGAGCAATACGTTCACGGAAAACATACCTGGCTTCACCCCTCTCTATCTCTTTGCGATATGGATAGACAAATCTGAACCAGAATGAAAAGAGATTATCATTGAGGAGATAGATACCTTTCCTGCTCGATGCATCAGCAAGAATTGGAATTTCCCTCCTGATTAATTGTAAATCTGCCAGAGTTGAGAGATATTTAGATACTATTCCTTTATCAAGTCCGCAATCGTTGGTAATACGTCCGATTGTGGTATTTCCATTGGCTATTGAGAGTAAAATTGAATAATAATATCTTGGTTCCTTCAGTTCCATTCGAAGGACAAATTCTACATCGCGAAAGAGAAAGGCATCTTCGGCAAGCAGATTCTGGATAATAATATCTTCTATATCCGCTGATGGATCCTCTAGTAAACAATACGCAGGAGTGCCACCAAAAATACCATATAAGATAATTGCCGTTTGAATATCGCAGACATAAGGATAATAGTCGATAAATCGGAACGGTTTCAATAATATCTGACCCGTCCTTCTCCCATATAACGGACTTTTGTACTGCATGAGGTGTGACTCAATAAAACGGATACTTGAACCAGAAAGTATAATAAAAAGGCGGGATTTCGATAGTCCGGTATCCCAGTAATACTGAAGGAGTGAAGGAAGTGCCGGTTCTTCCTGGACCAGATAGGGAAATTCATCAATTGCAATAACCGTGCGGGTATCCCCATGATGAAGAAGATAGAGAAAAAACGCATCCCAGTCAGGAAAAGGAGCATAACGGAGATACTCATCCTGAAAAAGATCAGCAAGTTCAGCAGATATCCGCCGAAGCTGAAGATGTTTTGATTCTTCCCGGGCAAGAAGTCGTATCCCTCGTGTTTGAGAGAGGAATTTATCGAGTAATTCACTCTTTCCAACTCTTCTCCTTCCATAAAGAATTACAAGTTCCGCATTTTTACCCTGAAACCGACGAAGTAAAGCAGACAACTCCTTTTTTCGGTCGATAAACATACGATAAAGTAGTCTATTTCAAAGTATATTAATACGTATCAGAAATGGTTACTTTTTTGTCAAGAATGAGGAGAAAATCTTTGAAGTTTTCAGGTAGATGAAGTTGTTTCTACTCACTCACATGTGATTCAGAATTATCATTCCTATTTTATCCAACCAAATTGACTCTGTCTGAAAAACTGATGATATCATATCATCATATTCAGGCAGGATGTAATTACATGACATTCTGACTTTTATATTGACAACGTTCCAGATTACTTTAAGAATTCCAACCGCAGAGGACGCAGAGATCATTTCAAATTCAATATTATTCCTCCAATTGAACCGATTTAACCCTGGAGGGGGCTGAAGTTCGCAGATTCTCTGACACAGGTTCCACCCTCTGCGTACATCTGCAGTTAAATCAATTCAATTATCAAACAAATGCCATTTCACCCTCAGTTCCAGAACCGTTGCTGGAAAGATAAATGTAAAGAGTAAAAACATGAATATTTCATATCACTTGAAAAACCGACAAAGCCATATAGTGAAAAAGACTTACAGAATTTATCGAATTATGTTGCAACGAAAAGAGCAGATCTCCATGAAACTTGGTTAATGATATAGGATTGCCGTTTATCTTTTCAATATACCCAGGAATTGTATTAGTATGCCAGACTTTGACCACCCCTATAAACGCCTATTTAGTCATCCTGAGATGATGGCTGATTTTATTCGAGGATTTCTCAATGATGAACTCACAAAAACTTGTGACCTTACAACCCTTGAACGATGTAATGGAAGTTATGTAACCGATGATCTAAGAGAACGGGAGGATGATTTGATATGGCGGGTGCGCTGGGGAGAACGGACACTGGTGCTCTATCTGCTCATTGAATTTCAGTCTCAGCCAGATCCTGCCATGCCAGTCAGGATCATGTCATATTTGGCACTTCTTTGGCAGGATCTTATCCGAACCGGGGTAATAGTATCTACCGGGCCACTACCTGGTATTATTCCGGTTGTGCTTTATAATGGGGAGGCTCCCTGGACGATACCCCTAGATATCAGGGATAGTATCCTGATGCCTGAACCTGTTATCAGGTTAAGACCGTCAGTACCGTACCTGCTTATAGACGAACTGAGATTATCTGTACATCATCTTATAGATGTGCGCAACCTAGCGGCATGTTTGTTTGCTCTGGAACAATCATTAGAGAGTGCAGAGTTGATTGAACTTGGAAAAACATTGAATACATGGATGGAAACTGAACCAACTCTTGAGTCTTTACGTAGAGATTTTTCTCTATTTTTCGAGAACAGTTTAAAGAGGGATGAAGGTATACCTATACCAAACCCATTTCGTGGAGGGACCATGTTAACAGAGAAAGTTAATCGATGGATATCTGAATATAAAGCTGA
>CAYRYR010000081.1:0-5665 GCA_964428385.1 uncultured Methanoregulaceae archaeon | reverse complement strand
GAGGGACCATGTTAACAGAGAAAGTTAATCGATGGATATCTGAATATAAAGCTGAAGGTAAAGCTGAAGGAAGATTTGAAGAACGAATGACCATACTCCGTCGGATGAAAAAAACAGGGATGTCTGTTTCTGAAATAGCGCAGATTACGGGCATTTCTGAAGACGAGATAAAACATATTTTATAACTTTTTTTCTGATATCCTTGTCCTGTTACTATAATGAATTGTTGTAAGAAAAGAGAATTAATTCTTTGTCAGAGTAACAATCATGAAGTGTTCGGTGTCTACATCCAGGATTAATCTCTACACTCACCTACTCTACACTCACCTAATATCCATTGAACGATCTCCTGGTACTCTTTAACCGGATCGCCCTCTTTTCTGATGACACATCCATCATGCATAATGACATCTGTATCACATTTTGTATCATAGTCACAGCCTGAGTAGAGAATAAACCGGGTAGTAATCCCTGTTGCCCGGATTTTTGTAAGCAGATTACTGCCATGCATCCCTGGCATGCACTGATCTGAAATGATGACATCATACCGATCAGGATCATCAAGGAGGCTTGCAAATGCTTCATCAGCCGAGAGAAAACCATCTATATCAAAGTGCCCGAATTCTTCAAGATATAAGGTTCCAATCTCAAGAATAGCAGGATCATCATCAATAAAGAGTACTCTGACCATGACATCCTCTTCTGATATATCTGCGACCGCAGAACAAGGTTCTTCTCATCTGGTATCATCCCCATTTATATTCTCATCATGCATCCGATATCCACCCTTTGGGATATGTATCACAAAACAGACTCCTTTATGCTGGATTCCTTCCTCCCAGATGGTGATATCTGTGATAGCAAGAATATCCCTTATAAGGAAAAGGCCAAGACCATGATGTGAACCAACCCCTCGCTTAAAGATATGTTCCTTTTCTTCATCGGCAACACCAATACCGTTATCATAGTACCTGATACAAAGATGCCCTTCCTCCACCGTACAGGTGACCGAGATGGTGGTAACAGACGCTCCATGAACAATGCTGTTCTCTATGAGGTTTACAAAAACCCGGGAGAACATCGGGTCTGCAAAGATACAAAAACCCTCATTCTCACAATGAAATGTCACTTCTTTATGAGACGCAAATCTGTTTACTGCCTGAAAAAACGATTCAGATACAGAAAACCAGGCAGGATCCTGCAGACCCATCTTCTCATATTCCCGGGAAAAGGCAAGAATATCTCTGATTTCTTCTGCTGCATAATCTATGGTATGTAATCGGTTCGAAACCTTCTCATCTGACATCCCCCGTACGAGAAGCCCGATGTATCCCCGGATCGTCTCTATCTTGTTTAAGATATCGTGACGGGTGATACTGCTGATGAGATGGAGTTTATGGTTAGTGTGGTCGAGTTTTCGTTTTGCTTCATGCAGAGCGGTAACATCTGATACGACTGCAAGGGTTCCGGTCTGTGTGCCATTATCAAGACTAACCGGTGCGGTGGCAATGTTTGCATATCTCCGGTTGCCGTGTCGTGTGAAGAACGGGACTTCTAAAAACCGGCATTTTTCGTCAGGACTGGCAGTACATGACGTTTCTATACTGTCGCAGAGTGTCTTATCACATACATCCTGTAGTTTTTGGCCCATACATGTTCCGGGTTCGTATCCAAGCATCTTTTCCATCTGGGGATTTACAATGATGATGGTTTCCATAGAATTGATAAGAACAATCCCGTCACTGGTAAGGGAAGGGAGGTCATGATACCATTGTTTCGTGGTTTTGTCAACTTTGTTCTCATTCATATGCAATGCCATGCAGTCTCAACAAGTGATTATTGTAGTAATGAGCAGTATACAATACCAGGCGATGAATGGCATCTTATTTCCCATCCTTTTCTCCATCCATTATTACAACATGTTACCTGGCACGATATGGTGAATACTAGTCGATATGCTTCCTGCATATATGAATGTAATTCTTATATTCAGTACAAAGTGAGTTTTTAGAGGGAAAAAAGTACGTTTTTGAAGTGAAATTAACCAATCAGCTGGTCCGGAAATCCAGAGAAAGGATTTTTTACCATATCCAAAGAGAAGGCATGGATAACCATCAGAAGGTTGTGGCTCTGTCTGAAAAACAAGTGATACCATATCATCACGTTCAGGCAAGATGTAATTACATGACATTCTAACTTTCATATTGATAACGTTCCATATCAGTTTAAGAATTCCAACCGCAGAGGACGCAGAGGAACGCAGAGTGGGGAACCCCTGGTATCAGGCACTCTGAAAATATCAGATACATATGGGGTTACATCGATTCAATCATCAAACGAATATCGTTTCAACTGGAAAAATCGATGTAAAAAGTGAAAACATTATTGGCAATATCACTTGAAAAATCGACAGAGCCAGGTTGTGCTATTCCCATCACTGGTTGCAATCAAAATTGGGGAAATATCATGATTCATCATATAATTGGTCAAAAGTTTCATCACCTTTGAGATAAAAAATAACCTAGGTGTGAGGGGGGTATGAAGAGAGAGCCGGCGCTATCTGAAGTTATCGGGTTTTTGTTGATAGTTTCACTTCTCGCGATACTTTTCTCGATGTATCTTCTCTATGTCGTCCCGTTACAGGGAAGGGATGCCGAGATTGCTCATATGAGTGATGTAAAGGAACAGTTTTCTGCCATAAAGATGGGTATCGATTCGTTAATAGTAAATGAACAAAAAAATTATCGTCTTCAATATCAGATACCGCTTGGAACCGGTAGCGGGGGTGCTACGGGATCTTTTAGTATACTACCGATGCAGTCATATGCAGGTTCTAGTGGGGAGTTGCGGGTAGATACTGAAACAGATTCTTTAGGTGAACTTGAGATCTATATTTCAGGTACTGGGCCAAATATTCCAACGGGTAGTGAACCATTTACCAATGTTTATTATTCTCACACAATTTCTGGAAGTGATATCTCCGGAGATCCCTCTGATTCCTCCCTAGCTGTTGACCCTCAGCATTTTTTTATTTTGTATAATGTAACTGATCCTGCAAAAATTTTATCGATAAATGCCATAAATTGGTCTGCAACCGCAGGTGTTATTCCAAAATATAACGAGAATTTTGTAAATATCTCAAAAACTAATCCCATGCCATATGACCTGGCATTGACTATAATCAAAGATGGGAATACCACATTTGAAAATTTAACCATTGCAGAATATGTATCATCTTCAAACAATCCCTATATTATCAATCTGTATGACTGGGCATATGGTCTCGTAGATATTCTAAAAGAGACCTACTCATTTACTTATAGTATATCGGGTATACCCGAATCCGATACAGTAAATATAAGTCAATTAGCATATTCTCCGGTGATAAGCACTGATCCAATTTCTATTTCCGTCACAGGTGTTCTTGATCGTTCATTACCACAATTACAGGTACTGGAATATCGATCACAGAACCGGTACTGGGTGAACCAACAATACCAGTACCAGTGGGGGGCTACCTTTGTAAGCCAGACTGAGGGAACAGCTCTCATGGCTTCGCCACCAGTTGTAATAATGATGGATGATTCGAATAACCTCCTCAATGTAGATATAACTGATACCATCATTACCACCCATCAGCAGGCACATATACCCCTTGTCTCTATAAGTGGATCGCAGGAAAACCCTTTACAGGTAACACTAACTGAGTTATCACCTTTCTTTAAGATAGGGGGAGATACCTATCAATTATTGGATCAGCCTGATCAGGCAAATGCCAGGTATATCATCATCGGTGCAAAAGACTTTGGTGGAAATGAACAAGTCAAATGGAAAAATACCTTTTCAACGATTGCTAATACTGCCATTCATTCTTATACAACTGGTCATTTGTCTCCAATAAATGTTGTTGTAAAAGACCTTATTTTTGAAGATGGTAGCAGTGGTATCGGGTTGATTATTGCCTGGGATGGGATTATTGCCTGGGATGGCCAGGGTGCGAAGAATCTTGATGCTTTAATATCTGATGGTTCATTGATAACAGATGTTACCACTATACTAAATGCTA
This sequence comes from uncultured Methanoregulaceae archaeon, assembly GCA_964428385.1. GTDB lineage: Archaea > Halobacteriota > Methanomicrobia > Methanomicrobiales > Methanospirillaceae > JAFGOM01. The sequence continues at coordinate 1,599 of CAYRYR010000081.1, read as the reverse complement.
ATTATCCTGATAATCACCTGAAGGTTGACTATAAACAGGCAACAATCAAGTGTTCTCTGTATAATCTCGCCCTATAGTGACTGATAAAGTTTATGTATTATTTATCATTTCTTTTACCCAACACAAAATTTATATTACGGTACAACAAGGAAGATACATATTCAAAATATTTTTAGAAGAATATGTTCACTATTAAAGGGGGGGGGAAATGAATGAAAAAAAATGAGGGCATTAGTGAAGTGCTTGGATCGCTATTGATGATTGGTGTTTTTGTAATTGCATTTGGCATCATAACAGTCTCTTATCTTTCCCAACCACTTCCTGAAAAAACTCCTCAAGCAACCTTTGAGATTCGGGTGGATAGTGTGGACAATAATAAGCATAATCTTGTTCATCTGATCCACTCTGGAGGAGACAGCCTAAAAACATATGATGCAACGGGGAAAGATGCATCATCAAACGCTGAATATTATATTCGAATTGATCGGGAAGAAACATGGCCAATAACTGATGCTGATTTGCCAGTTATCCCAGATATGCACCAGTTCGCATATTGGGGTGACGTTTCATCAGATACCAATAAGGATTATCTGCAACCGGGAGAGGGACTTGCGGTGAATCTTACATCTCTACCTAAAAACATAGATATAATCTATAAAAATCATGAAGGTGGAGAAACGATTCTCTGGTCTGGCCTAATACCGAGGATGATTGAATTTTTCGGCATACCAACTGACACAAACAAGACCAGAATATTTACTTGTGTGAATGAACCGGTCATTTTTACTGATGATTCGGTTGGAAATATCGTTTATTCTGACTGGGATTTTGATGCCAATGTCAATCCTGGTATAGATGCTTCTGGTGAAGTTGCAACATGGAGTTATCCAATGGTCGGATGGTATACCGTTACACATAACATCACGACAGATGAGGGATATAAATTCACCCAGATGAAAGAGAACTATATCAATGTTAGACATGTTCACGCCGGTTTTACCTCTGACTGGGACGATGTCTGCGATCCTGATGACAATTCCTGTGACTATTGTAAGGATAACTACCCGGGAAGACCCTGCGGAAGAGAACCACTCCATGTGGACTTTACTGATACCTCCTATTGCAACCCGACTGCATGGAGTTGGGATCTCGGGGCCGGGCCAACAGTATATGACCAGAATCCTTCCTATGATTACATCTACGATTATGGTACTGGTGACAGCATCACCCCGGCCTTTTACTCCGTAAGTCTGACTGCTTCAAACTCAGGCGGTTCTGATACCCTTACGAAGCCGGATCATGTCGTGGTGTTACCTGACTGTGTTAAACCAATTCCATGGTTTAAGACTGAACTGTTGGGCGTTGATCCTGAAGATGGTAACTATTTAGTTGAGTTTAGTGACGCTTCGCAATACTGGCCAGAAGAGTCTCGCAGTTTAGAATGGGATTTAGATGGTGATCACATTATTGATAGTAATGATCCACATCCTGTTTACGAATATGAGGAAGGAAAACATTGGGTAACGTTAACAGTAACAAATGATTGTGGGAAAGATAATACAGTATCGCGTGAAATATCATTTCCCTGTTACCCAGTAG
>CAYRYR010000080.1:0-12015 GCA_964428385.1 uncultured Methanoregulaceae archaeon | reverse complement strand
TATACATAGGATAGTACTCATTCCGAAATGAGGACAGTATCATGACAGAAAATCCTGGCAGTACTGATAACATCCAGTTTCATTCCAAAGAAGAACTCTTTTCCCGGTATCATACCGAACCGGACGGTCTGAATGATGCACAGGTTAAGGCCGCCTTTTTAGAATTCGGACCTAATGATATTCAGGAGAAGAAGGTAAGCAGACTCAGAAAAATCCTCGGGTATTTCTGGGGTCCTATTCCGTGGATGATAGAAATTGCCGTTATTCTCTCCTATGTAACCGGACGGTATGATGATTTCTGGATAATTCTCATGCTTCTCTGTGTGAATGCAAGTGTTGGATTCTGGCAGGAGAATAAGGCAGATAATGCAATCGAACTCCTAAAACAGAAACTAGCCCTGACTGCATGGGTGAAACGAAACGGGAAATACAATGAGATCGCAGGAAAAGATCTGGTTCCCGGAGATATTGTCCGAATCAGGATCGGAGAGATAATCCCGGCCGACCTTGTCCTTTTTACCGGTGAATATCTTGAGGTAGATGAATCTGCTCTGACCGGAGAGTCGCTTCCCGTTGAGAAACATCCCTTTGACCGTGTGTATAGCGGTTCAATCGTCAGGCAGGGAGATATGAACGGGGTGGTCTTTGCTACCGGTGAAAATACTTTTTTTGGCAAAACCACCCAGCTGGTAGGGGAAACGACGAATGAGAGCCATTTTCAAAGAGCAGTTGTAAAAATTGGGGATTATCTCATTCTGCTGGCTATTGTGATGGTTATAATCGTCTTTTTAAATGGCCTGTACCGGCAGGAGAATCTCTTTGAAACTCTCCAGTTTGCGCTGGTCCTGACCGTGGCAGCAATTCCTGCAGCTCTTCCGGCGGTCCTCTCGGTGACAATGGCAGTTGGAGCAATAGCTCTTGCAAAAAAAGAAGCCATTGTCAGTTCACTGGTTGCTATCGAAGAGATGGCCGGGATGGATATTCTCTGTGCTGATAAGACCGGTACTATCACCGAGAACAACATCACGGTCTCAGGTATCATACCGTATTTTGGATTCACGAATGAGGATGTTCTTACCTTCTCTATCCTTGCTTCTGATGAGGAGACAAAAGATCCGATAGACATTGCCATTGCTCTAAAAAGCCGTGATTATCCGGTTGTATCAGAACGGACAAAAGAGACAGAACGAGTCAGGTTCATCCCTTTTGATCCGGTCAGAAAAAGGACTGAGGCAACTATCAGAGAGGGAACCGGTGTTTGCCAGATATCAAAAGGGGCCCCACAGGCCATTCTTTCACTCATACAGGATTCTGACCGGATTACTCATGATGTCTCTATTCAGGTGAATGATTTCGCGTCCGGTGGCTATCGTGCTCTTGCGGTTGCCCGGACTGATACCAACGGTTTATGGGTTTTTGCCGGGCTCATCGGCCTGTATGATCCCCCCCGGAAAGATTCAGCTGCCACAATTAAGACGGCAGAAGAGATGGGTATCAGTGTCAGGATGGTGACCGGGGATCATGAGGCCATTGCAAAACAGATTGCCGGGGAGGTTGGCCTTAAAACCCGGGCTTCAGTTTCAGATGCTTTTTTTAAAACCCATTATCAGGATTCTCAAGTTATTGTGAATACTACTGACATCTTCTCTGAAGTCTTCCCTGAACACAAATACAAAATTGTAGAACTGTTTCAAAAAAGCGGCCACATCGTCGGAATGACCGGTGACGGGGTCAATGACGCTCCTGCACTGAAAAAGGCAGATGTAGGAATTGCGGTTGCCGGAGCGAGTGATGCGGCTAAATCTGCAGCAGACATCGTTCTTACACGACCAGGGTTATCAGTTATCATTGATGCGGTTGAGGAGAGCAGAAAGATATTCCAGCGGATGAACAATTATTCAATTTACCGGATATCAGAGACCCTTCGCGTACTCTTTTTTATCACCCTCTCAATTGTGCTCTTTCAGTTTTATCCGGTAACCCCGCTGATGATAGTATTACTTGCTATTTTAAACGATTTTCCCATTATGACCATCGCATATGACCGGGTGATCTACTCAGACAAACCGGAACGATGGAACCTGCGGGTGGTTCTCGGGATTGCCTCTGTTCTTGGTATCTTTGGGGTGATGGAATCGTTTGGTCTTCTGTATGTGGGACTTTCCACGTTTGGCCTTTCACCGGAGGTTCTTCAGTCTTTTATCTATCTCAAGCTCTCCGTGGCCGGTCATCTCTGTGTCTTTATGGCCCGGACAAAAGGACCGTTCTGGTCGGTAAAACCAGCCTTGCCACTGGTTGCTGCGGTCATCGGAACCCAGGCTCTTGCCACCTTTATAACAGTTTATGGTATTCTTCTTCCGGCAATGGGCTGGGGTCTTGCACTTGTTGTATGGGGATATTCTATAGTATTTCTCTTTATTATTGATGCAATCAAAGTCAGGGCATACCGGCTTTTTGATCATTCTAATATCAGGTTTTTCAGATAAATCTTTTATATCGTTTTTTTCAGGATGGAATGTCCTGTACCACTCCTTTCATTCGGATAGCAGAGGTTTCTGGTTGCATGAGAATATGGGAAACGCTGATATTTCCTGTTCTTTCCTCCTGTTCTGCTTATATCCCAAATCATAAGAAGATCCTCTAATTTTTATCATAGACGCTTTCAGTGTCTCAACTGTTGAGTGTCGTACCCGGGAATCCCCCTTCATTGAGGATTCTAATTTTGCCAGGATTGAGAAGATAATTGTCGTCATTGGCACCTGAATCCGGAAAAATTTTAGGAGGTATGCATGGGTTAAATGAACATTTGGTTCTTCATCGAAAAAAAGTGTGAGATAACCAGTTCTCTCCGGAATTTTAAGAAAAAAAGGTTAAGGAGCCACAGCCCATGCAGGAAGTTCAAAGGAAATCCCCAGGGCCCATAAAATGATGGTGCACATAAACAGGGTAACCAGGAGCACCCCTACCAGATTCAGGGCAAATCCTGTTTTCATCAGATCCCGTATTGTCAGATACCCGGTACCAAATGCAACAGCATTCGGTGGTGTCGCAACAGGAAGCATAAACGCAAGTGAAGCGACAAGAGCAGCAGTAAGCATGAGGATTACCGGATTAATCATCAGGCTTACTGATGAAATAGCGAGAATCGGCATCATCACTGATGCTATTGCAGTATTTGAGGTCAGTTCAGTGAGGAATGAGACCAGAATTGCAACCAATAAGACGATAACGAGTATATCGAGGATATTCAATCCGGTAAGCTGCGTAACCAGCACATCTGCAAGGCCTGATATAATAAATGCTTTGGATAGACAGATACCACCACCAAACAGAATCAGAATGCCCCAGGGAATCTTTAATACCGACTTCCAATCCATGGTGTATTCACGATTTTTGATACTGACAGGCAGAATAAAGAGCAGGACCGCACCAAACATGGCAATAGTAGAGTCATCAATGCCAGGGAATATCATATTAAGACCTGGTATGGTAATTGCTCCGATGTTCTTGGTACTTGAAAATATCCACATGAGAGCGGTAATCACAAACACCATCAGGGTCCATCGTTCTCCTGTTGTCATAGGGCCGAGTTTTTTCAGGTTTTCGGAGATAATTTCTTTGCTTTGAGGAAGGGTAGCAGGAAGATGACGATATGGTCCGTATATCAACCAGAGCCAGGTTAAAGGTATGAATATGGCAACAAGGGGAATTCCAAAGGCCATCCAGTCAACAAAATCAATTGTCGGAGCAGCAGGGAACAACGTCTGATATTGGGCCAGGAAAATACCATTAGGAGGAGAACCAATAATGGTTCCAAGCCCCCCGATTGATGCTGCATATGCTATCGAGATAATCAGTGCTTTTGCAAAATCCAGATTTTGTATATCATCACCGTCGTTTTTAAAGGCGTCAATACCGATAGTTCCGATAATTGCAATTGCAATCGGGATCATCATCATGGCGGTTGCAGTGTTTGATATCCACAAGGAGAGAAATGCAGTGGCTATCATAAACCCGAGGATTATTTGTCTCGGACTGGTTCCGGTCCTAAGGATGATGGAGAGAGCAATTCTTCGGTGAAGATTCCACCGCTGCATAGATGCGGCGATAATAAATCCACCCAGAAAGAGAAATATCGTTTTATCTGCGTAGGGTGCGGATGCCTCTGCCGGTGTCAGGACTCCAAGCAGGGGAAAACCGATTAGAGGAATCAGAGCGGTTGCAGGTATCGGGATTGCTTCAGTTATCCACCAGATAACCATCAGAACCGTTATTGCAGCCGTAGCCTGTATCTCCCAGGTGATGAAGAAAGAACCGGGCATTATAATGATAATACCAAAGACCAGGAGGCCAAAAATAATGGAAAAAAAGTTCTTCATTCTGTATATGTTTGGATTTTACAGATAAAACCCGTTCGAATTAACTTTCAGGCAGGTTATAGTACAGGAGATGATGTAAAGGAAGTGATTTTCGCATATCTCATATTGGCAGCCCGAAAAACACTTTATAATAGAAATCAATGCACTGAGACCGAGCTGGGTTATCAAACTGGGTTTCAATGGTACGAAAAAAGCAAAATTCATTTATCTTCTCTCTGTTTTTTTCTGGTTCCTGACTTTCTTCGATTGAACAGGGGTAATGATTACGGGCTAAAAATAACAGTCTTGGATGGGAATATTGTATATGCCCGTCCTGGAAAGATAGTAACAGACTATGTTACGATAACTAATTCCGGGAACCAACTGGATGAAAGGACTGGTGGTCATACTGCCATCCATGTCCACTCCTGTTGATAGCATGGCAGATTCTGGTGACGAACAGACTGGTACTACTAAAGCAATCCCAGAGGGAGGCAGGATATCTTGCATTCAATATTCAGGCACCGGATACTCCTGGCACATATTCCTATTCATTTCAGCCGGTACTCAGGATACAAAGGATAGATGGAACCTATCTTCTCATTCCCTTGATCCATTCACAATAACCCTGGATGTTGTTGAAGAAGATGTTGAGTAATAAAGCTTGAGATAATGAAGAATATCCTGCATCTGCAGATACATTGTATGGATTTTGTCCTGTATTTTCGATTACCTGAAGTACCATGTAAGCCATATCAGTTTAAAGATTCCCATTGGTAGAACGGCTGCTCCCTTCACTTGAATATGTAGTATAAAACAGGACTTTTATGAGCATTCAGGGATTGTAGGGTTTTTATATATTTTCATGATTATATTTTTCATACATGTACCTTACACAAAGCCCATCAACGACGATATCAACTATACAAGCAGGGTGATTTGGTCCGATAAAGGTAAGAATTGAAGGGGGAAAAATAAAATATTGCCCTTGGTCGTTTTTTTCAAGAATGTATCAACACTTTTGAGACGTATTTTTTATTAGTACTCGAAAATATTTTCATCAATTTTCGTTTCTGATTCAGGAAACAGACATAAGGAACGATTATATTTCTTTTTGATACATAACAACATCCAAGGACGGTTCCAAATTTTTCACCAACATTTTTTACATGAGCAACTTTTTCATACTTCATTTTTCCAGACAATTTTATGCTTGCCTGGTTATCTTTGGACAGGGTACCAATGAGGACATGAATACCCATTTTTTTGCAACCCCTTCAAGATAGTCCATGACAATTACCCCAATTACCTTTCCTGCATATTCAGGTCTTAAATACAGGCTTATTTCTGCAGTTCTGTCATAGGCCTGTCTTTTTTTGTACTGTGTCAGAAAACAGTAGCCCAGATTCTCATGATTTTCTTTGATGAGGAATGACTGATATTTCGGGTGATTGATAGAGAGAAATTCCTTTATTTCATCAGCGGATAGTTGTTCACTATGAAACGTTGCTGTTGAATTCAGAATATAATAATCATATTTTCCTTGATAACTAAAAGATAATTCTCGGTAACTGGGAAAAATTCAATCACATGAACTCCATTGTTTGTTGTGCAATATTCATGTGTATATGTTACTCTCTTCAGGAATTGAGAACTCTGAAAGGCAGCAAATCAGTTTTTGGTTAGCCGGGGAATCATCAGAGAGAATACCTGCCGATTTGTCACCAATACGGGTTTTCACAAGAACAAAACACTCTTGAAGATTAAATCCCTATACATCTTATAGCGAAGCGATTTATTCGCCTGTTCAACAAGGATACGATAAACCATGCTTTTTCTTTCAAAGCACGAAAAAACCAACTGGGCAGCCCATGCCCATGCAATCATTCAGAATCATGCAACACCCGAAGAATACGAGAAGAAGGTACGGTCAAATCTTCTTTCGGCATTCTATTATTACATTGGGACTTTGCTTGCAGCACAGGGACAGAATAAGCGGTGTGGGGAATGGTTACAGGCAGGTACCCTATGTGAGGAGGAGGGTCTGTTCTCATCAGCGTTCCTGATGGGATTCTTAGAACGACATGATGGAAAGATGATCCAGCCAACCATTGTTTTCGAGGACCCGCGACCATTCATCCATTTCTCTCAGGTGCCTATTATGAAAAAAGCACGACTCCAGATGGTCCGCCAGTTTGCTCATTCACTATCGGGATTTGACCGTCCGATAAGGTTTATGGATATCGGGTGCGGGGACGGTGCTCTTACAGTAATGTTGTTATCTCATCTTATAGAATCCGGAAAAGTGCCGGGTTTTTCTGAGATTCTCCTGATTGATCCATCTATTGCAATGATAAACCTTGCAAAAAAGAATGTAGCATCTGCGTTCCCTACTATCACTATCACAACAGTAAATGCACGTATACAGGACTGCTCAGTATCGATACACCATCGTTATGATATTGCGATGAGTTCCCTTGCGTACCATCATATGCCGGTTGAAGACAAACGTGTCCATATTGCCAGGATCAAACCGTGGATTGATCATTTTTTGCTCTTTGAGATGGATGCCAACAACGACACTCCCGAGCTCTACTCTCCTGAACTTGCGTTATCAGTATACCAGTCCTATGGACGTATCATTGATTTTGTTTTTGCTCATGATGCTCCAGTTGACGTCGTAACCGATTGTGTGGATTCGTTCCTGATGACAGAACTTGTATCGATTCTCACACAGCCCCGTGGTGAACGGTCTGACTACCATATGCTCCGTACGCAGTGGAATGATCTCTTTAAAACTACACTCAGCCCGGAATTTACATTACGGTCTGATTCGACATGTTATGCAGATGAGTATCTTACCCTGTTCACACTGCATTATGGCCGGGAATCATAGAGATTAGGCAGTATCTGGATGGGCGCCTCAATTCCTTCAATTATAGGTGATTCTTTTTTTTCATCTTCCTTATATTCTTTAACTATCATGGACCGGAAATAAGAACGATGGCTCTGTCTGAAAAACAAGTGATACCATATCATCACGTTCAGGCAGGATGAAATTTCATGACATTCTGACTTCATATTGAAAATAATCTCTATTACTTTAGAATTCCAACCGCAGAAGAGGCAGAGGGGGGAGCCAGGTGTCAGTACTCTGTGAACGTCACTCCCCTCCGGGGTTACATCATTTCAATCATAAAACCAATGTCGTTTTAACTGGAAAAATTGACAGAGCCGAACGATGAGCATATCTCTCAAAAAATTCTACCTTTCCTGTAGATTTGTTCATGACTGAGTTTACTATTGAACTGGTGAGGGAGGAAACCTTTGCTGAGTTTTTGTATCTGCTCGACCAGCTTGCCGAATACGAGCAGCTTCCACCTCCGGATGAGGATGCCAAGGTACGACTGAAGACTGATATCCTGCAAAACCCGCCGAAATGTGAGGCGTATATTGGCAGGCTTGGAGACAAGACCGTCGGATATGTCACGTTCTATTTTACGTATTCCACGTTCCTTGCCCGATCATCCTTATACCTTGAAGATATCTTTGTTCTTGAACAGTTTCGGGGACAGGGTTTTGGAAAACGCCTCTTTGACTTCTGCCGGAACGAGGCACTGGTTCGTGGGTGTGGGCGTATGGACTGGATGGTTCTTACCTGGAACGATCCCTCCATACAGTTTTACGAGAAAATAGGTGCTACCCGTCTGGGCTGGTATCTGTACCGATTAGAACGGGACCAGTTATAATGCCGGGACAGGCAGTGAAAATTTTTATAACCAAAGGCATCTTGGATATCATGGTTACCATCGTAACATATAGGTGAATTATGCAGATGTAATGAGTGACAAACTATGAAGATTGGATATCCCTGTATTAACCAGTCACTTCTCTGCCGGAGCAGCCGAACCTTTCGCCTCGCTTCCTACAGTGATGAGCGACTAATTTTGACACTGGAAGAGAATCTTCGGTGTCTTTTAGAAATTCTCCGCTACAATCGCAATCACGGAATCTTTTTCTTTCGGATTTCCTCTGACCTTGTTCCCTTTGCTTCCCATCCTATTTGCAGCGTTGACTGGCAGGATGCCTTTAAAGAGCGGTTTTCCGCTCTTGGCTCATTCATCCGGGATAATCAAATGCGGATCTCGATGCATCCGGATCAGTTCATTCTCCTGAATGCAAAGGATCCTGATATCATTGACCGGAGCGTTTCCGAACTCGCGTACCATGCTGAAGTTCTTGATCTCCTGGGGCTGGATCTGAATGCAAAGGTCCAACTCCACGTTGGAGGAGTATATGGTGATAAAAAGGCAAGTATCGAACGATTCATTGACCAATATGCAACTCTTGATGAATCTATCATCCGACGCCTGGTAATCGAGAACGATGACAGGAGATATACCGTAAAAGACTGCCTATTCATACATGAAAGAACTGCTATCCCCATCATTTTTGACAGCCTGCATCACCAGGTTAACTCTGAAGGTGAAATTGTATCTGAAGTATTTCCAGACATTGCTGCGACCTGGGAATCCCATGATGGCATTCCGATGGTTGATTACAGCAGTCAGGAGCCGGAAAGTCGTGCAGGAAAGCATGCCGTGGCTATTGATCTTCCCGATTTTCTGGCATTTACGGAAGATATCCTTCCCTTCGACGTTGATATCATGCTTGAGATAAAGAACAAAGAAAAAAGTGCTCTTATAGCCATCGCAGCGTTGGAAAATGATGACCGTCTCGTCCGGATCCGGTGACCCTGCTTTACCTTCTCTGATATGATAAATAGGTATGAGATCTGACGAATGTGAGATTATTATTGCGGTAGGAGAATTGTCTACACTGGTTACATGAAACTAAAAATCTGTGAACTATATTGCATGGTTACCTGCACCAAACAAAAGATCAATGGTTCAACATGGGTAATTTTCCTATTCTGTAACCGTTCAATAAGAGGATATGGGGGGGTTTAACGATTTCATAGGATTTCACCAGTAGCATTTTAGATGAATCCTATCGACATTGATATATTTCATATGCCACTCTTATGGAACGATAAACCAGAGAGAAGTTACAATTTTTTCAATTGACTAAATCCCCTTCATCAGGTTCCGTTTCTGGATACCTTTTGCACATAAGATGAATATTAGGATAACTATTATGAGTACCAGTGCGTCAACCCATGGAGGGTAGACTGCGTCTCCATTCAAAGCTGCATGGAACAGGTCAACAAGGTATGTAAGTGGTGAGAGTGAGGTGAGTATCCATACCCAGCCGCTCAGCTGACCAAGTGGGATGAAGATGCCGGATACAAAGATTATCGGGAGCCGGACAAGGCTTGAGAGCATCATGATATTTGACGGATTATTTGTTGCAGGCGAGGCAAGCAGTGTGCCGAGTGCCGCAAACGCAAACGATCCGAGAACGAATGAGAGGGCAAGGAGCCCTGCGTTCATAATAGGGAGATGGAGGAATTCTGCACAGACCAAAAAGACCAGTGTCGTGATACCAATGCCAAAGATAGCTCCAGCCAGCAGGTCCCCGATAATGATGCTCTCGAGGATCACGGGGAGAGAGACGAGTCGTTCATAGGTCTTCTCCCTCTTTTCCCATGGAGTTATCAGCGGACCGACTGAGGAAGCGGTAAAAAAAAGCATCATACCGAGGAAACCCGGAAAAAAGAGTATGATGTCAAGATTCCGTCCAATGAAAAACGTGAGAAACATGATGAGGGGAAAGAGCAGACCGAAGATAACTACCGGTCCTTTGAAGTAATAGATCCGCATGTTCTTCTCAGTAATGACTGCGATACTCCGGATAAAGACGTTTATGTCCACGTCACATCCCCGCCGTTAGTGTAACAAAAGCCTCTTCAAGGGTTGGGCCTGATGTTGCGATAGACACAATAGTCAGGTTCTCCTGTTCCGCTACAGATGCAAGATACTTTACTGTACGATCCAGGTCGTCAGTAAAGATTCGCCACTTATCTCCCCATGACTCCACACGGGTGATTCCAAAGGTAGAGAAGAGTTCGGGTTCCACGGGTTTTTCAAATGCTATCTCGACATATTGTGAGGTATCAAAGGTCTTCTTCAGTTTTTCCGGGCTACCTGTCGCTACGATCCTTCCTTTATTGATGATGCAAATTGTATCACAGAGCTCATTTGCCTCTTCAATGTTATGTGTGGTAAGGAGGATAGTACTCCCCTTCCTGTTCATGTACCTGATGGTCTCTATCATAAGCCGTCGGCTGTGCACGTCCAGCCCCGTAGTTGGTTCATCAAGAATAAGAATCGGTGGTGAATGGACAATTGCACATGCGATGCTAATCCGCTGACGCATCCCCTTTGAGAATGTGCGTACAAGATCGTTTCGACGTTGAGTGAGTCCGAGTCGGGCGAGGATCTCTTCTGTCTCTCTTTCGCGACTTATTCGGTCCATACCGTAAAACTTTGCGGTTAGGTGAATGTTCTGTTGTGCTGTTAGATCACCATAGACGGTACCGTTTTCGGGGATGATTCCCATCTTTAACTTTGCAGCAAGTGGGTTTTTGTTAACATCCATTCCGAGAATATGCACTGACCCGGCATCTGGTATCAGAACACCGATCAGCATACGGATGGTGGTGGTCTTTCCCGCACCATTCGGGCCGAGAAACCCAAAGATACTGCCTTGTGGAATAGTAATGCTGATATTGTCGACGGCAGTAACCGATCCAAATGATTTGCAAAGATTTTTTGCAGTAATTGCATCCATACGTGTTAATCTTAAGGTAAGATTGCAGAGTTAAACCATATGAGAGTATCTGTTTGTCTGTTTTCTTTTGTTTGTAAAGGCCTGTGCCAGTATCCTGAATAAATCCAGTTACCTGTTGTTTGGCCGATTATAGTGCCTGGCATAACGTCTTCTTATAATCGAAGTCAAACGGCGGTTATTCCAATACGTGCACGCTGATCGCACTACATAGATTAAAGCAATCTTTCCAGAAAGTTTGCGATTAACTATATAAATCCGTATGATGTTCATAAGTCCTAAAACCGAAACACACATGACCGATATACGATTATAAATGGCTGTGCTGCTAACTAAACCTGAAGAAATAACTGCAAATATAAGGATCCCTTTTTATTAACCATAATTATATTACCTGCTAATGGATAGTATATCAAGGATACAGATGAAGATAACTTCCGTTGCTGATGTTGTCAGTCAGCCAAATCCCCACCATGTCGATGCCAGGAAAATCTACGACTCTCCTCATGCCATGGCAGTTATGATAACATTACAGCCTGGTGAGTCATTAAAAAAACATATTACACCTGTTGATGTCTTTTTTTATGTCCTCAAAGGAACCGGTATTGTCGAGATTGGCGAGGAAAAAGCAACGGTATCAGCGGACATGCTGGTAGAAAGTCCTGCAAAAATCCCTCACCGGTGGTCAAATGAGAGTGATACGCCATTTGAAGTTCTCGTAGTCAAAGTGCCAAAACCAACTGAAGAGACAAAATTGCTTTAATTTCTTTATTAATCAGGATCCATATTCACCCATATAATCTGGGATATATCATTACCAGAGAGGCCTGCTCGTATCATCATTCCGTACCATAAGCGATATCCTACAGATAGTGGTTGAATGGTAGTATAACTGTCATGAATCCCA
>CAYRYR010000079.1:0-12529 GCA_964428385.1 uncultured Methanoregulaceae archaeon | reverse complement strand
GTTGTAAGGATATTTCTCAAAGATAACAGGAGAGTTTCATTCTGAATTGGTTCTTTTTTTGAGCAGATTATATTGTGAATTTATTGAAAAAACAGATAATCAGGTTTGGTATAATGACTATTATGAGCAAAAGGGAAAAAGGGTGTACTTATTATGAGAACTGAATTAATTTACTATATGCAGTTTTGCGTCTATATATGCCGTTAACAGTGTTCTCTGATAAAATTTGCAATTTCTGCAAAGTTTAGAACAGGATCCCCTTTCTGAAGGTAATGATCAGCTCCTTCATCAAGAGCTTCCTCCTGCACTTCATATTTTCCTTTGCCGGTAAAGAGAATGAAGATAACATTGGGATAATCCTTTTTTACAGACCGAAGAAGAGAAATACCATTTTCTTCAGGCATCTCATAATCTGAAATGATAGCATCATACTGTGATGTTCCAAGCATTTCACGTGCACCCGAAGCAGATTGAGCAATATCTATTACAAATCCTCCCATGTCTTCCAGATACACACGGGTAACCTCAAGAAGTCCGGGTTCATCATCAACTACAAGGACTGATATATCTCTGCTGGTATGTATCGTCGAACTTCTCTCGTTGTTGGTCATGTATCACTCACTCAGGTTTTTTCGATAAGATTTTTTGCCATAGAAAAGGCCTCGTTTGCTTCATTTATCTGACCTAATTTTAGATGCATCTGACCTTTCATATTCCAGAATTCAGGATTTTCTGGGTTTATTTCTGTTAGTTTCTCATAACATTTGAGAACTTCAATGTTTCGCCCGAGTTGACTGAGGGTAAAAGCCTTATATTTCCAGAAGTCTTCACGGGTTGGTTCGATCTCAATTGCTTTATCAAAACTGCGTAACCCATCTTCCGGTCTCCCTAATTTTACTTCGGCAACTCCTTTGAGATACCAGGCATTCTGATTAAGACCTTCTCCGATTCGTATTACTTGTTCTGCAGAAATTTTCGCGAGGGAAAATTTCTCCTGTTTAAGAAAAAGCAGGGTTTTCCCCTGCCAGGCTGCTGATTCATCAGGGTTTAATACTAGTGCATGTTCAAAATCTGCCAGGGCCTCATCATCGCGGTTCAAATTACGGAAAGCATCACCCCGATAGGCATATGCAGAAGCATAAGATGATTTCACTTCTATGGATCGGTTATATGCATCAAGTGCCTGCAGATATTGCCCCTGGTCTGCCCGTACATTTCCTTCTTCTGTCCATTGTTGTGCAGTCCAGGAATCCTGACTCATACAACCTGTTCCGCAGATAATGAAGAAAAAGAGTATGGATGTTACAGGCAGGATAAGGAGACAATTCCCCCAGATACCCGTATTTGACTTGGCAGAACTGGGCGTTCTGGGTATATGCGGCACATTCACGATAAAATAGTATTCGATTTCAGATAATAAAAGATCTGGTATATGACTTTTCTATATCACAAAATATAGAATAGACATTGAATTAGCTTTTATTGATTTTTTACATGAGACCTGATTGCATTCAAAGTCACTATACGAGTTATTGTTATTTATTGAGAACGTATACAGAATTGAAAACAGATTTGAGTATTTTAGTTTTATTTTAATTTTGTATCTCAAGATTTTTTGCTTTGGACAGAATCGAAATAAAGAGCCGAAATCCTTGCAATAAAACTGTGTCTACCTTCAAAGAACTTTAAAATATCTGAGTATCCAATGCCAATCACGGAACATTTCAATATTGAAATCATATTTAGCTCAAATAATTATGTGTCCTTTTTTATTGCTATTAAATAATATATAATTTCCATTGTCAGATACGAATTTTACCGTGTATAATAACAAGTTATGTAGCTGATACAATAAAAGCAAAACAACTTTTTTACCGATAACGGTACTAAAGAGACAGCCTGTCACTCACAATGTAATCTGAAAGTATGAGTAAACCGTTTTTTCATTATCAATCACTGATTTAGGACACATCCTGAGGAACAATGGCCTGTTGACAGACACAACCTTCAACCAGATCAGCAATTGCATCATCAAGAAAAGGCCCCAGTTCTCTAATTACCCCAGGTTTATTCTGGTCATACGAAGTAAATGCAAATTTTCCCCTGGGACCTGCTATTATCTGTGCGATTGCAATTCCTATGAACTCATCAGAAAGGAGCCATATGGGATCATCTGCAATCTCTGAATTTTGTATCTTTGCAATGAGTTCATCTTCAAGAAGGATGGCAGCAAGAAGAAGTGATGAAACATTGGCTCAAAGAGAAAATGTTCAATCCTTCGGGTTATTTCTGTTATATCTGGTGGTTTTGTAGAAATCAGGTGCGCAAGTTCGCTCCCCGCGGCTGCAATATCGGGAATGAAAATACCCAACCGAATCAACCGCTCCTGTATCTCAAACATTACTTTCATGATCCGATCCTGACAGAGTTAAGTATTCCCATCCTTGGTTTTGCAATATCAGGCTTTGTCGATTTTTCAAGTGATATTGCTAATCATATTTTCACTCTTTACATCGATTTTTCCAGTTGAAACGAGTTCGTTTGATGATTGAAATGATAAACCGCAGAAGATGCAGAGGTACGAGAGAGATCGCACTCAATCTCAATAATTATTCCTCTGATAGAATTGATGTAACCCTGGACCCAAAAAGGATTAATAGAAACAGTAAAAGGAATTTCAAAGTTTTTTTTTTACATTTCCCTCGCAATCGAACAGAAATACATCTGATCACCAAACCTGACAAATGTCCGGGAAAACTCTACATCGACAGTGGAGCCATCTTTTTTCTTAAGGATTGAACGATGCCTCTCTTTTTTTTCCACAGATGCGGATTCCCACATATTCTTCCACTCAGCCATTGAAATAGAAGGGTTGAGAGTAAAGACAAAACAATGTGTGAGTTCATCATGAGAATAGCCGAGAAGCACTTCTGCAGTTTTGTTTGCCATATGGATCTGTCCGGACTCATGAATAAGGAGAATGGAATCTGATGCATTATCAAATGCAAATTGAGTAAATCGTAATTCCTGTGCAATATCTTCCTTTTCTGATATTGCATTCAGAAGTGCTTTATTTGCGTCCTGCATATCACGGGTCCGATCAGCAATGATGGTCTCAAGGTATTGATGATACTGGCTGAGCTTCTCTTCACACTGCTTTGTTCTGGTACAGTCACGTCCAAATACCTGGTATCCGGTGCATATGTTTTCAGTGTCATAATGTCCGTAGATTATCCACTCTTCCCATCCAACACTGCCATCCCGCCTGATTGAACGAATTTCACCGCTGCTGGTATTGTTATCTGATGAAAGTTGTGAAAACAGAGCAGAGATATTCTTTTGCTCTGCTCTCTGAAACAAGCTAAGGAAATTTGTTCCGATGATCTTTGCATGTTCTTTTCCAATATAGTGCAGCAATGCTTTATTTGCAAAGATAATTTTTAAATTTGTATTCATATGAACAATCCACTCAGTCTGGGTGGAAGTAAGCACTTCATAGTTGTGGGCGAGTTCTTTGAGATGTGCTGCATTTTTCTTCATTGCGGTCCCATCGGTCAGGACAAGAGCACACCCGTCCTTTCCGGTGTCAAAAACCACAGGAATAAGATGGATGTGGATCTCATGTTTTTCTTTTAAAATGGCCATCCGGATTGTAAACTGCTTTTCAAGGCCTTGTACAGCCTGGTGACAGAGGTCTTCGATGTGGGAATGTGCACTGAATGTGTATGGTACCTCTTCTATCTTTTCTCCATATAATACCTCAAGCGGACATTTCAATAGGTTAAGTGCAGCATTATTTACCATTACAACTTCCTGCCGGTTATTCAAAATAATGAGAGGCAGAGTACAAAACCTGACAAAAGCTGAAACCGGCATTCTCTGAACAAGAAAATAATTTTTAGCGGTTCCTATCTGTTTTCTATCCACATCTCCTTTCAGTTTTAACAGATCAAGATATTTTGCACTTGTATTTCTGTGCAGGGACAGAGCCTGTGAAATCTCAGATATTGACATTCCCTTAGGATATTTTCTGAGCAATTCCTTAATCCGTATAAGGTCATCCAGATAATCTTTCATATAATTTCCGGTGCTCTTATGAACCAATCATATGCACTGCATATATGTTATGCAGAAGAAGCCTATATACATTATTCAGTCTATTTTTATCTAAGTGCACTGCAAATCAGATGAGTGTGCACACCCTGGTGATAAAAAAAGTCACCATTTCGCACAGAGAAGAATACACCTATAGTGGATTGCCGCATAAAACCCCCTTTGGTGTCAAATGCCCGTTTTTCCTGTGGGAGAAGCATCATGAGCACAGATTTTAATGTAAAACTGGAAGATACAATCTATAAAGCAGATCCCTCATACCGGGAAAACTCCTGGATTGGAGACTGGGAAACTGCATACCAGCGGTTTTTAGATGATCCTGATCGGTTCTGGGAAGAGAAAGCAGAAGAACTGGTATGGTATAAACGCTGGGACCAGGTAAAAGAATGGAAACATCCCTATGCACGATGGTTTGTAAATGCAAAACTTAATATCACATACAATTGTCTGGACAGACATGCAAAAGGTGATAAGAAGAATAAAGTTGCTTTGATCTGGCGAGGAGAGGATGAATTTTCTGAGCGTGTTCTGACCTATCGCCAGCTCTACACACAGGTCATGCGGTTTGCGAATGCATTAAAAAATTTAGGTGTACAGAAAGGAGATGCTGTCTGTCTGTATATGCCCTTTGTTCCTGAACATGTGATAGCTATACTGGCATGTGCCCGTATCGGTGCAGTTCACAGTATCGTATATGGTGGTTTTGGTGCTGCTGCATTAAACGCACGAATCAGGGATGCAAAGGCTAAAGTGGTCATTACTGCGGACATTGGATACAGACGGGGTAACACGATATCACTCAAGAGTATCGTTGATGATGCCATTGTTAATGCTCCTTCAGTTGAGAAGGTGGTTGTGTTATTCCGTTCAAAACCTCATCAGGAACTCATCTCTGAAAAACAGGTTGATTTTCATGAGATCATGAAAGCAGCAGACCCAATCTGTGAGCCTGAAGTGATGGATTCAGAAGATCCGCTCTTTATCCTTTACACCAGTGGGACAACAGGAACACCGAAAGGAATTGTCCATACCTGTGGAGGATACATGGTCGGCACCTATTATACTACAAAATATGTGCTTGATATGAAAGATTCTGATGTCCACTGGTGTACTGCTGATCCCGGCTGGATTACCGGTCACAGTTATATTGTGTATGGACCACTTGCTGTGGGAGGTACCATATTAATCACCGAATCGGTTCCTGACTATCCTGATCCAGGGGTCTGGTGGAAAATTATTGAAGACATCGGTGTTACTATCTTCTATACTTCACCAACCGCTATACGAATGTTTATGAAATTTGGTGAAGAATGGCCGAACCGCTATAATCTGGACTCTCTGCGGGTCATCGGTTCTGTTGGTGAACCGCTTAATCCGGAAGCGTTTGAATGGTATCACCGGGTGATTGGAAAATCGCAATGCCCCATCATCGATACCTGGTGGCAGACAGAGACCGGTATGCAGATGATTGCCACTCTCGTGGGTGAAAATATGAAACCTGGCTTTGCAGGCCGTCCAATTCCCGGTGTCGTGGTTGATGTCGTTGATAAGGACGGGAATTCAACACCTCCCGGAATCGGCGGTCTGCTGGTCATAAAAGAACCCTGGCCTTCAATGATGCGAACCATCTATAATAATGATGAACGATATCGAAAATACTGGACTACAATAAAGCAGTATTATACAGCAGGGGATCTGGCAGTAAAAGATGAAGACGGATATATTATGTTCCTCGGCAGATCTGATGATATAATCATCATTGCAGGGCATAATATCGGAACTGCAGAAGTTGAGAGTGCTCTTGTTTCACATGAAGCAGTAGCCGAAGCTGCAGTTATAGGAAAGCCGGATCCTGTCAAAGGACAGGCTATCAAGGCATTTGTCATTCTCTGTATTGGAGATGAACCAACTGAAAACCTAAAGAAAGACCTCATTTATCATGTTAGGATGGGTCTGGGCCCGATTGCGATGCCGTCAGAGATAGAATTTGTTAAGTCACTCCCAAAGACCAGAAGTGGAAAAATAATGAGAAGGGTGTTAAAAGCACAGGAAATGGGAATAGATCCAGGGGATATCTCAACCCTGGAAGATTAACCCTGTAATTTTTCATCTTTCATACGATATATCAGATAGACCTGTGATTGCCAAAATCTGGAGAAAAAATGCAGAATTTAATGTTATTTAAAATGGAAGCAGAAAAAGGCAGATGGATCCTGGTACTCCTTGGATTGTTTATCAACCTCTGCCTTGGAAGCATCTATTCATGGAGTGTCTTTGTCAGTCCTCTGACTGAGTTCTTTACCAAAGAACTTGGTCAGGTCGTTACCGCAAACGATGTCCTGATGCCGTTCTCGGTATTTCTTGTGTTCTTTGCGATAGCAATGCCGTTGACCGGAAAATACATTGACATCCTGGGACCGAAAAAGACAACTATCATTGGTGGTGTCCTGACGGGTCTTGGTTGGCTTTTAGCATCGACAGTGGGATCTGTTCAGATGCTTTATATCGTGTACGGTGTAATTGGTGGTCTTGGTGTTGGAATCGCGTATGGCGTTCCGGTGGCTGTTTCTGCCAGGTGGTTTCCTGATAAAAGGGGACTTGCAGTAGGACTTACCGTTCTTGGATTTGGATTTTCAGCCTTTTTAACAGCAAATCTGGCTGGTTTTCTAATTGACTTATATGGAGTCATGAATACGTTTCGGATATTTGGAGTGGCTTTCATCCTGTTAATCGTCCTATTAGCGCTTCCTCTTTCATTTCCTCCGGCAGACTGGAGACCGAAGGGATGGAACCCGGATGTCAGTACAAAAAAGATTGCCTGTGAGTGTGACAGGAGTTTCATGGTAAGGACAAAGACCTTTTATGGCCTGTGGTTCTGTTATTTTATCGGCTGTCTGGCAGGTCTGATGGCGATATCAATTGCGAAACCAGTTGGAACTGAGGTTGTAGGCATCGCACCAGGGCTTACCATCATGCTGGTAGGGTTCTTTGCCATCTTTAATGGTGGAGGAAGACCGGTCTTTGGAGGTCTGACTGACAGGTTCAATACTAAAAATATTGCAATGCTCTCCTTTGCTTTGATAGGAGGTGCTTCATGTGCCATGTGGCTGGTTCCTTGTGTTCCTGTTTATATCCTGGCATTTGCAGTTCTTTGGGGATGTCTTGGAGGATGGCTTGCAATTGCTCCAACTGCCACAGCAGGTTTTTTTGGAACCTGTGATTATCCCCGGTGTTACGGTATGGTCTTTTTGGCATATGGTGCGGGAGCTATTGCAGGGCCGCAACTTGCAGGGTTTATCAAGACCACTACGGGAACTTATCTGGGAGTTTTTCCCTTTGTAATGATTTTTGCCATCATTGGTTTCCTTGTTGCGTTTGGATTACTAAACCCGGTTACCAGGCAGACTTAAAAGACCCGGGTCCCCTCTTTTTAGCGAGTCATCTGGATTATGGGTGAGAACGGATAATTTACGGTGTTACTCAGAAGAGATTATCTGCCTGACTCTTCCAACACAACCGCCCTCAAGTCTGACTTTAATGCCGTGTGGATGAAACATTGAATTTGTTAGTATCTCTTTAACAGTGCCTTCTGTCAGGCTTCCATTTTTCTGGTCCTTTTTCATTACAATGCATACCCGATCCCCGGGAGATATTGTATTTCTCTGTTGCCAGTTCATTTGTCCGGTCATATTAGATTTTGCTCCTGTGAAATGTATCTTGTGCCCTTATTCGCATGATGATGATATATTTTGAATTGAGTCTGACCATGCCCGGGATTTATCAGATGTGTCCGATAGTATCCTGTGGTATGTAGGTTTCAGATTTTAGCACGTCGAAAAGCAGTATTTTACTTCTATCGTTCCAGAATGGTATGTGATGCATACCATATTACATGCCCTCTCATCAACAGGGACAACACATCCTTACTATGTCCTTTTAGCATTAGAAATAGATGTTGGTACACATGACTGTTCCACACCCTGATACGAGAAATGGTATTTATGTTAGGTATACTGTATCAAGCAGGTTAACAGAAACGTTTGTAGTTACCTGTGATTATTGAAATCTGAATGATACCTGATGTTGCAGAAGGTGAAATTCCTATTGATACCATCAGAATGAGATAGTATATTATCAGGTTTTTCGTATCAGGATGCTATTGGTAGTTTATCTGAAAGAAATGTAAAATGGATGAAGAATTGTTCCTTTGTATTGCATACCATTTCAAAGGAGGTTGTATGATTTCTTTCTGATTATAACCGGAATAAGGAGCTGCAGAGGATGATGAGCCGGCTCATCCTGTCAGTAGTGTTTAATATCTTCGTCATCCTGATATAAATCAGAACTCTCTCTTATTTTTCCTTTTTCTCTTCTTTTTCCATATATTTCTGAATTTTTTTCTCTTCCCAGTTATCAAACTGGTCAGTTATTACAAATGTCTGTATTGCATGCCATACCAACCAGATACCCCAGATAAAGGTAACCCAGTAAAACCATAAATAGTCAGGACTGGTGAGGAGATTTATCCCTACAAGAATAATGTTAATGAGAATGAATGAGGTGAGATGTTCATAAAATCCTTTAACTTTTTTAACCTTCATGACCGCTTTTTCATAGTTCGGGTTATCAGCATTATCTACCATAGTACTACCTTAATTCATAACCTGATAAAAGTTGTGGGTTGAGACACCATTGCGACAAATCCGGCTTTTTCACAACCCGATTACTCTGTTGATTCGACTTGCTTTTTTGACATTCTGTGCATCAGAACGAGGATCAGAATAAAAACTGGAAATACCAGATCATATATAAGAATAGATCCTGCATTATTGGGTGCAAAATTACCGTGTGCTATCATCTGATACAAATGTCCGATGCCTGCACCGACCATAAAAATAAACCACCCGATTGCTGTTGCCAGCCAGAAATTATCTCTGAATTTATAGCATAACAGACCCAGGATTCCAAAGACCAGATTTGCATTTGCAACTTCCTGCTGGAAAGGATTGCCAACAGGCCAGCCGATTGATCGTGCCACAGCATCTGCAAAAAAGGTGTGACCGATAAAGGCATACATACCAGAGAAACCAACTCCGATAACAAAAGACCAAAGGAGTACAATTCCGATTATCTTTTTTCTGTTCAGATTATGTCGCTCTTTTCCGAGGTGAACAAAAATGACAATACCTATTAAAAGGATGAGCACTGCAAATTCTGATATCATAATAGTATATTGAATGGGCAGGTTTATTATGTATGTTTCCGGGCTACGCCACTAGCAACTGCAGCCTTGAAAACCGCATCTGCTATTGTACGGGTTACCTCATGATCCAGGACATTGGGGAGGATGTTGTCACTATCCGGTGTCGCAATATAATTAGCAAGGGCATAGGCAGCTGATAATTTCATCTTATCATTGATGACCGTTGCACAAGCACGGAGTGCTCCCTGAAAGATGCCGGGAAAAACAAGAGCATTGTTAATCTGATTTGTAAAATCACTACGTCCTGTTCCAACAATCGCAGCCCCTGCTGCAATGGCAGATTCTGGCATGATCTCAGGGATTGGGTTTGCAAGAGCAAATACAATTGGATCCGGGTTCATTGATCGTACCATATCCTCAGTAACGATACCTGCTGTGGAGACACCTATGAAGACATCTGCACCTATCATCGCATCGGCCAGACTTCCAGTTCTGCTTTTCTTATTTGTCTCTTCTCCAATGATGTATTTATACTTGGTATGATACAGACCTGGGCGGTCTTTATAAATAATTCCCTGCGAATCGCACACAATTACGTCCTGTACTGGGTGGCAGACCGGTGAATCATATCCAATACAACGGAGCAGACGGGTGATGGCATATCCAGCTGCACCAGCACCGCTAATGACGATTGAAAGATGTGCCATCTGTTTTTTTGTTACTTTACAGGCATTCATAAGAGCTGCCAACACCGCTATAGCGGCTCCATGCTGATCGTCATGCATAACAGGAATCCCGAGATCCTGTAATTCCTCTTCAATCTCGAAACAATAGGGGGCAGCGATATCCTCAAGATTAATCCCTCCAAATACCGGTGCCAGACTTCTGATATGCCTGATAATATCTCCGTGTGTAGTATCAAGGCAGATAGGAAATGCATCAATTCCTGCAAATTCCTTAAAAAGAATGGCTTTTCCTTCCATCACCGGAATTGCTGCATAGGGTCCGATATTTCCAAGACCGAGTACTGCCGTCCCATCTGTGATGATTCCAACCGTATTTGATTTGAGCGTATATTGCCAGACCCGGTCAGTATCCTCGGCAATTTCTCTGCATACTGCTGCGACCCCCGGGGTATAGGCAAGTGAGAGATCATGTCGGGTTTGTAAGGGTACCTTTGAGTGGATCTCAAGTTTTCCCTTATGCATTTGATGTAGGATAAGAGCATCACGGGAGAGCATACGCGTGTCATTATCTTGAGTATAATCAGTTCCTGCCATATGGAGTTGTAGGGAAGTGAAGTATATGAAACCTGGCTTATATATTGAAATAGTTCAAAAGGATTGACAATCAGGTATTGTCATCGAACGTAACCATTGATGACCTGGATAATTATACCGGATACTTGATTATTGACTACTTCCTCATAGTTATACATGCATCTTACCATTTACAAAGGAGGAATATTCCTCCTCCTCCTCTTACTTCTGATATCACCAGGAGCTGCGCTGACATTCCAATCCGGAAAATCCATTATT
Organism: uncultured Methanoregulaceae archaeon; assembly: GCA_964428385.1. Taxonomy (GTDB): domain Archaea; phylum Halobacteriota; class Methanomicrobia; order Methanomicrobiales; family Methanospirillaceae; genus JAFGOM01. The sequence continues at coordinate 1,675 of CAYRYR010000079.1, read as the reverse complement.
ATTGATGAACCGATTGATGATGATGTGTTTGCATCCGCAGAAAGCCTGCAGGTGGACGCACCAGTACGGAGTCTGACATTTGCAGGTAATGAATTACAGATTCATGCTCCGATAACGACAAATCTCATCGCTGCCGGAGAGACGATTCTCATTGACGGACCTGTCGGAGTTGATGTCATCGCTGCCGGATCAAATATTTCCATTACCGGCGATGTGGGAGGTAAGGTAATCGCAGCAGGTCAAAAGATAGAGGTTCAGGGTTCTTTAGACAACCTTCTTGCAGCAGGAAACAATGTGATTATTGGTTCCAACGCTCATATCCGCAAAGATGCTGAAATTTCTGCTTCATCGGTATCGCAAAAAGGGACTGTTGATGGAACATGGAATAAAAATGAGATGGAGTACTCGTTTCCTGGCATAGAGACTATTAAATCGATGATTTTGGGATTAATCATGCTGGTGCGGATCCTTATTACTATCGGGTTTTTTATCTTGGGTCTTTTACTCATCTATCTTATGCCTGCACACTGGAAGACGATAACTTCAGTTCCTATTAGTAAACCTCTGCATGTCTTTTTGTATGGTCTGCTGACGGTTATTATCTCATTTGTTCTGGTAATTCTTCTTCTTCTTACCGTAATTGGCATTCCATTCGCTGCCCTTGCCATGTTGCTTTTAGGCATTTTTGTAATACTTGCTCCTCTCATCATTTCAGGTTCTCTTGGAACATGGATCTGTAACCTGATAAAAAAAGAGGTCTCGCAACAGGTTGCCTATAGTATTGGTTTTATTCTGATATTTCTGCTGAGTTTCATTCCAATAATCGGGTGTTTCTGTGTTTTTATTGTATTGCTGATGGGAATAGGCACTATCATCAGGACTGCATATCACCTGAAAACAGAGCATTGTTCTGTTTAATGTAGGAAAAAGAGGGACCAGCAGATAAATTTTCTCTTTTTTGTATATTCATAGGAACAGATGATGTCGTTGAGATCTGTGTCTTGAAAATTATACATCGATTTTGTCTGCCTTTTTCATAATTCTGATAGTATGGTCATTAGATTCAATGTATTACCCTGAATACGAATGCGTATTATTTATCTAAAATTAACAAAAAATGAGAAACCAGCCAAATTTGTTGACTTTCATTCATTACATATGATGAAAACCCTTATAGAATTTTTAGAGAAATGCCTCAGGAACAGAGCTGACAGATATAATCCGGTGCTCTTAAACCGTTGCAGTGAGTATAGTGTAGTATTATCAGTAACTTAAAATATTCAGATATATTATTACATAAATTGCAGGTTTTTCATGATCTATTATCTTGATATGCTTATACAATTGTTTCTCCTTTGCGGGATTCTTATGTCAGGTTTTACGTTGTACATGCTCATATCAGCAATACATACGCGTAATTTGGCGCATATTATTTTTCTATCAATAACATTTTTTCTTGCATGGTGTTCATTTGCTTTATTCTTCACCTATCAGGAAATTTTAGAAGGATTAACACTATTTGGTGTCAGAATCGTATTCATCGGACTTTTCTGTGCAAGTACAAGTTGGGCTCTTTTTTTTATCACCTATGCAAAACGGTCAACACAATTTAGTATTTTTCGGTAGTGTCAGAAAATTGCTGTAAAAATGAATGACCCTTGAATCTACGATATTA
>CAYRYR010000078.1:0-12753 GCA_964428385.1 uncultured Methanoregulaceae archaeon | reverse complement strand
TTTCCAAGTAGAAACAGGGCCTTACAATTTTACAACACTTTCCTTACACTGTCAAAAGGTAAGAATGTCATCTTATGGTGTAATGCACAGCCTCTGTATGATGCTGAAGGCATCTGTAATGGTGCAATTGAGTCTATACGCGATGTCACTCTGCAGCGCCAGGAAGAAGAAGAATTTATTGGCATACATGAAGATCTTCAGGCTGCCTATGAAGAAATCCGGGCAACTGAAGAGGAATTACGGGTTAATTATGAAGAACTTGCTGCAACTGATATTGAGCTTCAAAACAATAACCAGATGCTACAGGAAAAACAGGATGAACTACTGGCAGTAAAGAAACAATACCGTGACGTAGTGGAAGATCAGACCGAATTAATCTGCCGGTATACTCCTGATAATGTCTTTACCTTTGCAAACGGAGCTTTTTGCCGGTATTATGGTGTTGAACCAGAATCAATCCTCGGAACGACATTCATCCCAACGATTCCGGCATCTGAAAAAGAACTATTATTTGAGCATTTCTCTTCTTTATCACTGGATAATCCTATAGCCTCGGTAACCCACCGGGTTATGATAGAGGAAGGTGATATCAGATGGCAGGAGTGGACGGATCGGGCAATTTTTACTGATACCGGTGAGGTACAGGAATTTCAGTCAGTTGGAAGAGACTGTACTGAGCGGATGCGTACAGAAGAGAGACTCAGACAGCTCAGATACTCACTTGACCATATTCATGACCTGATGATTGTGTGTGATAGTGCAGGAACTATCATTGAGGTTACTCCAAGTGTCATCACCAGTCTGGTATATACACAAGATACACTCCTCTCGATGCATATCACTGATATAGATACTGCCCTGTCTCATCAGACGTGGGAAGATATCGTAGAGTGGGTTTCCACAGAAGGTTCCTGCCAGTATGAAAGCCAGTACAGGACAGAGAGAGAAGTCGGGATACCGGTAGACGTATTCTTAAGTTCCTTTGTCTTTGAAAAAAGCAGATGCTACCTGATAGTGGCACGCGATATCAGTGAACGAAAAGCGATAGAAGAGGTTAAGCAGAATGCATATTCCCAAATAGATAAAAATATCGCACAGTTTTCTATTTTAAATGATCAGGTGCGAAATCCATTGACGATACTATTGATATTGGCATCAGAACTGGACGAACCGTTAAACACACAGATTCAGAAGCAGATTGCTATTATTGATGGGATTATTGATAAGCTGGATTACGGGCTTTTAGAATCTGAAAAAGTTCAGGATTTTTTACGCAAACACGGGTATTAAGGATTTTACAAATTCTCTTTTGTTGATGTATCCCGTGACATAAGACCCCCTCACAATACTCATCGTTTCCCCAATTTTGACAGTGTTCAAATCTTGGGTGACGGAATATTCACTTTTTTTTCAATTCATCAAAATATAGACTGAATTGACTGAAACAATCTAATTCCACGTAAAAAAGTGTGAAAAGAAGTAGTAAACCGGATTGCAAACATGGCTAATGCCGGTAAAAACTCCTAATATATTCCGGGTATCCCTACCTGTACGTGGGGCTGTTTAGCAATCGGGTGTAAAAGTTACAGGGACACCGTGGCGATGCCCATAATCCCGTTTAAATACGCTGCCAGAACGGTGCCATGGACAAGCAGACGCTGGATGAATGCAGTATCGGTGAAACCCAGTCGGAAAGATATTTTCCAATGCTCTATTGAGGAACAGTATCCAAAAAATCAGAATTATAGTACCTGGCATAACGTCTTCTTAGAATCAAAGTGAAACGGAAGTTATTCCCAGAAATTTTACAGTGATACTAAAAAAACCATCTGGAATGTTTAGCGATTATCGATATTTGACAATTATTCCATTTGAGAAGCATACATACCAAAAAGATGAAGATATAGGGTTTGGGTGAAATAAATAAACAAATTAGATTTCACAATGTGAAGCCCTAGTATGAAAAACAGTATTCACTGCCTGGTTTGATAATACTCTTTTGAACAGGAGATTTCGTTACGCAAATAAGTGGTTCAATCAGATTCGGATTCAGGTTAGATCCCGGGCTGACTAAGTCGGTTGCATGCCCGGAGTGTGATACCTGGCACGTATAAAATCAGTATCAATAGAAACATTTTAGGCACTTTACAGTACCACCACTGGTATGAATGATGAAGCATATCAACTGGAATTGCCAGGACGGTACGACGACTATACTAAAATGGTACTTCCCCATTATGATATGTTCTTTGGAACGGTCATTGAGTTTATCCCGAAAAAGGCTGTACTCATGCTTGAACTCGCAAGTGGCACCGGTTTTCTGACCTCACTGATACGCCAAACCTTTCCTGATACCAGCATCACCTGCTGTGATATCAACCCTGAAATGATGGCAGTGGCAAAGAAAAAGAAAGAGCTTTCATCGGTATTTTTCTGTACCTGTGACATTACAAAAAAACTGCCAGACGGGAGATATGATGTTATTGTCGTGACCCAGTGCCTCTTTGCATTGCCACGTGAAGAAATCCCCGGTGTTTTTCGTCGTATTCGTCAGGCACTCGCCCCTGGCGGAGTCTTTGTTTATGGAGATATCTTTGAACCAGAGGACTCATGGGAGATGCGTCTGTATGCATCTCATTGGCGGGACCAGATGCAGAACAATGGTATGACGTCGATAGAGACCGAAATAATGATTGGACCGCTTGAATCATTCATCAAAGGGTATCACCTCTCGTATGCACAAGACGAACTAAAAAAAGCTGGATTTTCCCGTGTCATCGTACCGTACTGGTATGAGATGTACGGGGTAATGGTTGCCTATACGAGCGTTTAGATGTCTTTTTGATTGTTGTAATACTATCCATGATTAGGAAGTACTGCCAGGGACTATCTATACTGTTTGCACTGATTCAGTAAAAAAATGATGAGATCTGAATGCTGATTGTAAGATGGCACAAAATAATTCGTTCAATCATGTTGTGGCATAGCAAAATGTAGCCTGGTCATACAAGGGGACTATGGCTCTGTCTGAAAAACAAGTGATACCATATCATCACGTTCAGGCAGGATTTAGATCTGTGACATTCTGACTTTCATATTGACATAGATCAATATTGCTTAAAATTCCAACCGCAGAGGATGCAGAGGGGGGGGGAACATTTGTTAGATTTTCTGTAAACAAGAGCCCCTTCTGGTTTTACAATAGTTCAATCGGAGAGATAATTATTGAAGTTGGAACTGTTTTTCTGCGTCCTCTGCGGTAAATCATTTCAATTATCAAACGAATGTCCTTTCAACCGGAAAGATAGATGTAAAGAGTGAAAATATGTTTGGTAATATCACCTGAAAAATAGGGTTGTGCCCCGGATAACAACTGAAAATGATTTGACCATGAATATCCTGTTTTTTGAATAATAGTAAGTTTTAATCAATTTAAAGGTGAATCAAAATATTGAATATTTGCACATATTTAATGTTAATTTTACTACAAGATGTGATATCAGTTTTTATCCGGGGCACATCCGTCTATTTCATACAAACAGGAGAAATAAATTAACGTACATATCAAATACAGGAAGGATTCATATCTATAAACTAATATTTTGGGATTTGCCATATCAATTGGAAACTTAAAGGGTGTCTGATGGGGAGGATAGATGATATGAAAATACGTGAAAAGATTATCGATGAATTAAACGAACTCTCTCCAACTGACTATTCATCTGTGTATGAGTATATTTGGTTAATGAAGTCTCATCCCCAGAAACCCTTAAAAAAGCCTCGTGAGCATCATTATAATGAAGTGAGAGCTGCTCTTCAGTATGTTAAGGGAGATCTGGCGAATGATATCAGATGTGGCCGAGAAGAAAGGATATGAATCTTTTTTTTGATACATCTGCACTGGTAAAAATCTTTCACGATGAGAAGTGTTCCCAGGAGATACAAAATGTATACAACGATGAAAATAATATTTCATATATTCTGGACATAGCTCATATTGAATACTATAGTGCGTTATACCGACGGTTTCGTAATAAAGAAATCTCTAAAAATCAGCTACAAATTGCACTGACCGGTTTTGATAAAGAACTCGGTAACTTTCAAATCCGAAAATACAACATCTCTGATTGTTGATGAAGCACGGTCATTATTGGTATTGTATGGAGAAGGTATGGGGCTTAGGACTCTCGATTCCCTTCACCTGGCTGCCTTTTTCCTGATACATGACTCTGATTGGATTTTTGTCTGTTGTGACAATATTTTGTCGGAGATAACTGCGGTTGCAGGATATCATGTATATAATCCTTTGAACCATAATTCGATGCCTGAACCATGAACCAACCTTCTACTAATGACACACCCATATCAGTCCGAAACCTGATCAAGACCTACCGGATTGCGGCCCAAAAGAAAAATACAAACGATAGACCGAGTCGGTTACCGATGCCATCTTTCGGGCAGGTGGCTCTCATACCGGATCTGCGCACAGAAGACAATTTAAGCCTTAATTTATTATTATACCCCTCTACAACAGATGTTGAAACATCTGTCAGATTCACATCGTTGAATATTTGATGTTAAATTATCTGAATAATCAGACCATTTTTTGTTTCCTTAATTATTTGACCATATTTTACACATGGTTCACAATAACCTCTGAAATTTCGTTAACATAATCATGATGACCATCCGTGCTTATTCGTGTAGGATTATTAGGAGTTGAGAGTTTATTCTGTCAAATAATAGATTTATAAATTTTTTACAAGTTTTGGTGTTTCTCATTCCTCCTTGAAAACATAGTAACAATTTGGAATCACGTTTGATTGCGGTAAAAACCCAATAGTCTCTGTATGTGCTCTGTCGATTTTTCCAGTTGTAACGACATTCGTCTGATGATTGAAATGATGCAACCGCAGAGGACGAGGAGAGAGGAAAATGCGTCAGATTTTCTGTGAACAAGAGCCCCTTCTGGTGTTACATCAGTTCAATGGGAGGTATAATTATTGAAGTTGAAACTGTCTTCCTGCGACCCTCTGCGGTTGGAATTCTGAAATAATATCGTAGATTGTCAATATAAAAGTCAGAATGTCCTGTATAGTATAATGCCAAACTTTCTGAATTAATCCAGAATGATTGGCTTATACTATGTAGTGCAAACGAAGTGCACCTCTTGAAATAACCGCCGTTTCACTTCGATTATTTCAAAACGTTATACAGTGCACTATAATTACATCCTGCCTGAATGTGATGATATGGTATCACCTGTTTTTCAGACAGAGCCCCGTATGTCAAATCATAATTTTCTCTCTAAATTTTTATTCTTTTTGAATATAAAAGACCATATCTCATCGAATTTGTTCTCACCACATTCGATTTCTATTGCGTAAGTCCTACCTAATTTTTTTTAAACTGTGATAAGGAATAATATACCTTTTATTCTATTATGGAAGATTAATTATATATGAATAAGGCAGCATCATTTTTTCAATCAGGAAAAGATACAGAAGATCCTGATAAAGCACTGCAATTATTGAAAAAAGCCTATGATCTCGAACCCAATAATTTTGAATATGCCTTTGAACTGATAAATTCTTATATAAATGATTGTGATTATGAAGAAGCGGAAGAGATTCTTGAATTATTTATAGCAAAAGAAAATCCTGAATATATTAATTTCTGGATGTTAAGGGCAAAAATCCTCATTCAGGATGAACTGGATAAAAAAGATTCTGAAAATAATTATGATGAAGTCACGCTTGATAAGTTTGATGGATATCGTCTGATAAACAAAGCCTATGATAAATGGCGTACCAATCCGGATGTAGTTGAAGCGGTTGCATATACTTATCTTGAATTTAAAAGGTCTAGAAAAGCGCTTAACATCTGTGATCTGGCAGTATCAGATGGAATTGATACAAATGAAATTAATTTATTGCGAGCCTGGGCATTAGCAGATATCGGAGAGGTTCAGACTTCCCTTGAAGTATATGAGACAATTTCTGTTGATGAGATTGAAAATAGTGATTTTTTAGCTGAATATGGATTTTCTCTTTTTTCTCAGGGCAAATGTATTGCTGCTTTGGGAATTTATGAATATTTAAACAATTCAAATAGATTTAATCTTTATGATTATTTTTCGTATTCTCTTTTGAAAAGAACGGTAGAGAATTATCAAAAAGAAATGGAAAATCTTGATGGTAAACTTGATTTGGAGCCTGATAATAGTGCTGCAAAAATAAAAAAGATTATTATCTTATTGAATCTTGGAGAGGATGAAGAGGCATTGGAGTTAATTAATCAGTATAAAGCCGGGGATGATGATTACTATAAATCTGTTCGTCTTAAGGGTGTTTATTTACAGAAGTCAGGTAGAAAAAGGGAAGCTGCTGATTGCTTTAATATTGGTATTAATAATATTAACCAGGAACTTGATCTGATAAAAAAAATTGTTTTTATTAGAAAGAATGTCAATAATCAATTGACTGACTGCTGGAATAATTTTCTAAAAGGGCGAAAACCTGACAATAAGGATATTGATCTTATATTTCTGACAGCCATTATTACCAGTAAAAATAATTCTGATTTAGCATTTAAACGGGCTCAAAATTTCATTCAATGGTTTATTGAACCTGGTGATAATCTATGGAAAAAGATCTCTTCATATAGTCCTGAGGAATGGATGGAATTTAAGAGTAAAGCTTATCTTGCTGATTATGAATTTGAACATAAACGGGTTTATGTTATTGGTTCAGAGATTGCATTACACTATAATGGAGAGATTAATGAAATTTTTGATGGTGTTAGTTCTGGTCTTTTAAAGTACAGACTTAATAAACTAAAATTTAATTCCAAATCACTGATTCCGTTAATTGAAGCCTTAATTCGGAAAAATGTTATTTGTACTGAATCAGGAGTAGAACCTGTCGCTCAGGCAACAAGAGTACTTGGGAGAATTTATTTTGGAAGAGAATTAGAAGAACCAGATACTGTCAGTAAAATCATTTCAGTGAAACCTGATATTGGGAGATATGATCTTTATCTGCTCATTTTTTCAGAGGAGATATGTCATTTGCGTCAACCAATATGTTATGCCTGTGGGGAATCTATAATATGTGTTAATTGTTTAGTAAATTACGGTTTCTGTCAGAAAAACAGGTGATACTATATCCTCATGTTCAGGCATGATTTTAATCTGTGACATTCTGACTTTCAGTAACAATGTTTTATATCTGGGTAAAAATTCTAACCGCAGGGGAACACAGAGGCAAAGAAAGAAGTCGAAAAATCACTTAATTCTCCCATAATCATGCCCGATCACAAAAAACCAGGAGAGCCGGATTTAACCAGTACGAGAGGGATGCCTGATAAACCGTACATCCTCCCGCCCATCTATCATAAGGATGTCAGAAAGGATGTTATGAACGAGCCGGTATTCCCGTGGTTCCTCTCTTGACCATGTGCAGGGTTCACCCAAAACACACAAAAAACGATTCAGTTTGCCGGTAGAAAGAAAAATCCTGTCCCCGGATGTATTCCATATTCCCTGACCCTCATTCCATTCGTATCTGCCCAGGTAATCAGCCTGGATGGTAACGTACATTGTTTTATCAGGGTGAAGTTCAAACCGTGTTACTTCATCAACCAGCATTGCTTTCTCGGTAATGGGATCAATAGATACCCAAATTCCGGTTACCGGACGTGAATGGATACCGTATCCAATTCCTGCAGATAGTATCAGGCAGAGCAGTATCATGAGTGCCACGTTTCTTTTCTTCATCTGTATCTCTTATTTTTGACTCTGTATTCTCTATAGAATCTTTATGACAAGGCTTTCTACCGTTGCCATTTAGGGTATGGGTATGTTTCACGGGTATCCATAAACATATCCCCGGGTACTGTACTACACATCGTCACTCATCTTTTCCCTGGTGCGATGGAACGTATTACCCCTGTGTATATTTGTTTATTTGCTCTTATGAGAGATAGAGAGAAGAAAAAAAGAGGAACCATGAACGTGTTCCATCAGTCCGGGCAGGTACAGGAGGACCGTGAATCACCGGTTGTACATGTCCCTTCTATGCCAGGAGGATCAATGGAACGTATGATAGTACCCTCTAAAGATCCGATACCCTGACCGGTTGTATCGGCAGGCACCTTGTATTCAGAGATTTCATGGGTTCCATCTGCTGAAAAAACAGGTGGTGTACAAACGAGACCCTTGCCTGCATCCCGGTCATCATCATCATCATCCCCATCGTCATCAAAGGCATCAGTAATGGTGTCATCATCGGCAAGCCATACTTTGCCCTGGTTTCTGCTCTCCCGGTACTGCACCAGATCAAAGATAAAGACCTTTCCTGAGCGTCTGACTAATCGTCCGTTATGGGTCTGGGTCTCTCTGCTCTCAGTCACTTCATGCAGAGCGCTGCTTTTGTCTAAAAGTCCCATTATCTCTCCTTTTTTCGTTGTGTATCCCTGAATCAGCCGCTGTACCTGCCGGTACGTGCGACCGGTCCATCTCATCACATCCTGGTAGGTAAATTCATGTGCTTCATACTGAGCAGCCAGTGCAAGGACAAGAGACTCCTGCCTGGAAAACTTCTCACCCTGACACCCGGAGCTCCCGTGAAGACGGAAAAACAATGAGACCGCATTGGTAAAATCCTCTTCTGTAGCCGTGATATGGAGTCCGCCATCTGAAAGTATCCGGAATTGTCGCTGTTTCTGGTTCAGCACTGCGTGCGACCTGATGAGATCAAGAAGGAGAATTAATCCCCGGCGATTTGTCACATCTGCCATCTGTATCCGGCTGGCATACGGAATATGCACATAGACAAGACTGTCTCCGATAATCTCCCAGATTCGTCTGCATACCAGCAGATCGATATCAGCGGTGTCAGTCTCCTCAAAATCACGTGATGCTGCTTTTTTCTGCATGGCATAGACGGCATCATCCTGGGCAGGTGAGTCATCGACCCAGACTGAGAGCATCCGGTTCATTACCTGTTCATCACCGGCAGTATAGACATTGCCGACCCACCAGACTGACCGTTCCGGTATGGTAAGTATCTGGGGTTTACGGTTCTTGTCAACGGTCCGGAGTGTTACCGGACGGGTAAATGAGGTTGTTGCCTCTTTTAAAACTGACTGGAGATCTTCTGAAAGACCCATATCATCAAGTAAAAGGACGGTCTGTGGCTGCAGATCGGTATAATACAGTGCCTTGTCAGAGAGCCGGTCCCGGAGCACCGAGTCTGGAGGCAATAGTGAGAGCATTGCATGCATACCGTCTGATTTGCCTTTTCCGCTTGCACCAGATACTGATACATGCAGTCCTTTTGTGTTTCTGACAAACCGGGATGCAGCAGAGAGACAGAGAGACTGACCAAGGCAGAGATCACCACTGTGCCGGCATCCCCAGACTGACAGGATATAGCCGAGGGGATCGCCGGTGGTGAGGATGTCGTATGCTTTTTCTTCAATGGAGGGGTCAGGATGGAATGGTGCTGCACGTTTTGTATCTTTATCTGTATTATTTTCTCCTGATTCCTGTATCTGCCCGGTTCTCTTGTTATGACGCTGTATCTGCCTCTCTCTCTGTTGTCTCATTGCGATATCCCGATTCTCATCCGCTTTTAGCCGTGTTTTAAGTTCCTGCCATCGGTTTTCTCCGGCTCCGCATGAGGTGTGATGACAGGCAGCAAGAACGCCGCCATCAGGAAATACAACGATATATGCTCCGTCAGTGTGGGCATCTGAGAAGGGACACGTAAGAAGTCGGTACAGCATCCCGCCATGATAGGGTTTCTCAGAGGCGATGGCGAGATGGTGAGAGAGGAGCCATTGTTTCAGGTTATCCGGACTGTTTTCTGTCCGGGTTTTATCGTTTTTTCTCTTCTCCAGTCTCTTTACAGTTTTTTTGGATGCTGATTGCCGGGATGCCGGTTGTTCTGGTGCGAGCAGGGTGGCAAGCTGGTGCAGGTTCTCTTCTTTTACGATTACTACCTGTTCCGGTACGCAAAGGAGAGATGCCCGCCGGTGTGGCCGGTCAATTGTTGAGTCTCCTTTTTGTGAGACAGTACCGTACAGCTTCCAGATACGCGACGCATTACAGACTGCTGTATCAATAATACAGATCTCATCAGAGAAGAGGGCATCAAGTGTGGAGAGGCACTGTTTCACGAGATCTGTGGCCTCGCTGGTGTTGGGAAGATCTATCTGGTACAGGAGGTGAGCTCCGTTTCCCGAGTCTGCCATAACTGGTGTGGTAAACCCGTAAAAAGAGAGAAAGTCGGCAATGGTCTCTGCTTTTTTCAGAGCTGCTGTATGTTCCTCCTCTGATGAGCTCACCCCGGCAGGCCGTATCGGATCGATATCTATGGGAAGCCACCTCCGGGAGATGATGTCATGGTCTGCGGTGGTATTGTCAGTCCGGCTTAGCCGCAGTTTTATCCGGTTTGCCCGTCGTGCAAGGAGAGCCGGCCTGACCGGATTGAGGGTTACATAGATTCCGGTATACCCGGCGGTGCTCAGAGCGTCGATGTCTGATGCCATCTGCACCGGGTCATTGTAGTACCCTGATGCAATCGTGGTATCGCTAAAAGCCCGTACTTCTGTGACCTGACCAGGAGCGGCGAGGGTAGTTATGGCACGGTATATCATCTCTTCTCTTCGGGCAGGGTTAGTCGCATTCATCGCTCTCTTCCGCTTGTTTTTAAGGTACCTGTCATTTTTTCGGGGTTTATCTCCATTATCCCTCCCGGATAGACGGTAAAGATTCGGGGAGTGTACCCCTGCCTGATAAGCCTGAGTTGTCGGGTTGTGTACCTTGTGGCTGTACAGGTTCGAAGTGAGGTGATAACCCTGGCAAATTTGGTGGTAATATCTGAAAGATACAGGTGGTTTCGAACGGAATGTGCCGCGATGAGGTAGATCTGCTGTGTATCCCAGGCAATGATATCAATGCCGGTATCAGGTGATGTTACTCTGAGTGCAGCGTAGCCGCTCCTGACCAGATCGGTTCTGACTGCATGGACTGCATATCGGGTATGGGAATAGGGCGATACGGTAAAGTGGTCAGAGGTCGACCTATCTATTGCTCCCTCTCTATCACGATTCTTGGTTGGACTGCGATATGGGGGGGAGCACTCTTTTGCTGGTATCATAATGGTGCTTCCTTAATTTAACGGGTCGAAATGACGCCCGTTTGTTGAAATATACCTGAATTGGAAGGGTGGCAAGTCAATACAAAAGTGCGGTTTTCCTTCCTCCTATGAGGTTGACATCCAGCTATTTGAGTGTTTAATTAGCAGGGTGAAAGTATTCAAAAGAGGAGGGTTCTGTCTGAAAATCAAATGATTCCATATCATCACGTTCAGACAGGTTGTAATTACATGACATTCTGACTTTCATGGTGACAATTATCTATTTTACTTAAGAATTTCAACCGCAGAGGACGCAGAGAAACGCAGAGAGGAGAATATGTATAAGATTTTCTGCGAACATCAGCCCCTAGGAGGGTGTCCAAGAATTCCTGTTTTCCAAAAAATCTCTGAAAAAGGAGCCTTTTATGTGGCATTAATTTGCAAATGAACGTCAAACTAAAATATCAAAATAAGCGATTTGTCATTCTCGGACAGCCTCCTAGTGGCATGGCTGAGTACCTTCAGTCCCGACCATTCATAAATATGGAAAATGTTTTGTCTTAATCTCCTTTTACTGAATTAAAAGATAGATACCAATGGATACAATCAGATCTAAATGGAGATATCTATAGATCTCATTCAACTGAAACATGGTAGAATATCGGTATTGTATTGGATATGATGGGTAGGAATGAAGAACGAAAAAGGGTTAGGGGTAGCTGGTCATGGGGGATAACCAAAACAGAGGTGTATGATGTTCGCGAAAAGTACATGCTGGTGACATGGCCGGGTGCCTTCAATCCCGACCATCCATCAAATATGAGTGAACTAAAAATAAAAAAATTATTTTTTTTCTTAATTTCTTTTTTCCAAGAGTCACAAGATAGATACCAATGGATACAACCAGCTCTGAATCCAGACACCGGTATACTCCTTCCTTGTCATCAACCGTTGATAATAGATGCAATCCCTGATCATAAACCTCCTTTTGAAGGCTGTAAAAGAGGGCACGATATTGGAGTGTCACTGCCATCAATACACCGATAACCAGGAATAAAAGAATGGTGACTGCCATATCACACCTTCCTCACACTTGTAAGACAGGTTCATCCTGCCCACAGACCGGAGACTGTCAGTTGCGTTATCATAGACAATCCTGGATGATAATACACCGGTCCCTGCAGAACCCGTCAAAAACGATATCTTCCGGCTCGGTATAGTGAAGAATATACCTCATTATTGCCTTGTGAGGCACTTTTGTATGATACGAATGGGCATTATAGATAGGATCGTTCTTTCTTTCAGATACTTCTGCTGCAAACGGTTCACGATGATACGAAATTTCATCATCTGATGAAGGTTTTTCCCGCTCGAACTCGGTGATAAAATCCGAAACCCACGGATTCGGACATGCCGTATAGTGTGGCGGATCTTAGAGAGTAAGAATATCTTCATCCTTGGCAATCGGAAATCCTTCAATAGCGCGAAACTCAGGATCCTGTAATTTTTCCTGTAAAATCTCTGTAAAAAATTCTCGCCTCACTTCTTCCGAGGCAAAAATCCGGCTGAGACAGGTTATTTTTTATCTGAAGTATCCTTGCTGAAGATC
>CAYRYR010000077.1:0-12859 GCA_964428385.1 uncultured Methanoregulaceae archaeon | reverse complement strand
CGTAAAGGTAAACTGATTCAGCTCACAAAAATTTTCAAATTCGGCTATGATTAGCTAAATTTGTGAGGGGTATCGTTTTCTCTTATTCAAAGATTTGAAATCTGTGCATCTAAATCTCACTAAAAATATGGTTAACACGTTAAAACGTATAAAATCCTCATTTTATTACCAAAAAAAGACTGAACCATCTATAAATTATAAATCTGTAAAATTTAGACTTTCAGGTCACTTAACACCGGTAAAAAAATTACGAGAATCCTTTATCCAGCGTTGTCTGGCTCTCTTCATTCAGGCCGGTTACATATACCGAGCTTCCATGCAACTGGAACCTGTCAATTACCCGGGCAATAGCCATCACTGCAGATTGATCCCAGATGTGAGATTGGGAAAAATCAATCTCAATCTTTTTGTGGCCTTGTTCATACACGAAGAGATCAATAAAATGATTCATGGTACCAAAGAAGAGCTGGCCTTTGATAGTATACACAAGCACCCCATCATCCCGAATTCTGCTTGTTGTGGAGATTGAAGAGATCCTCCAGCCAAAAATCAGTGCACTTAGAACAACCCCGGTAAACACCCCTTTCGCCAGGTCATGAGTATACACAACAACCGCCATTGTCAGGAGCATCACCACCGCATCACTGACCGGAACTTTATGTATCTCCCTTATGGATTGCCACTCAAATGTACTAATGGCGACCATTATCATAACCCCTACAAGGGCAGCCATTGGAATCTGTGCGAGGATATCTCCAAGACCAATGATAAGAATGAGCAAAAACAGCCCGGCCACCAGCGAGGAGAGACGACCGGATCCACCGGATTTGATATTGATAACTGACTGACCAATCATGGCACATCCTGCCATTCCACCAAAAAATCCGGCAATACAGTTTGCAATACCCTGTCCTTTGACTTCACGATTCTTATTACCACGGGTTCCGGTCATTTCATCAACTATGGATGCCGTAAGAAGTGATTCCAGGAGACCAACAACTGCCAGGGTTGCTGAATAGGGAAGAATAATTAGCAAAGTCTCAACCGTGAGAGGTATTTCAGGCAGATGGAATGGAGGGAGCGTATTTGTAATAGTTCCCAGATCACCGACAGATAAAATATCCAGATGCATACCCATTGCAATAATGGTCATAACAATAATTGCGACCAGTGTGGATGGAACCACCCTGGTTATCCGGGGAAAAAGATAGACAATAACAAGCGTTCCGGCAACCATCGCATACATCACTACCGGAGCATTCACCATAAACGTCATCTGGGAGAGGAAGATGAGAATGGCAAGAGAGTTAACAAATCCCAATACCACTGAGTATGGTACAAAGGTGATGAACCGGTCCACTTTTAAAAACCCTAAGATCAATTGGATAACACCTGTCAGAACAGTCGCAGCAAACAGGTATTCTACCCCGTAATCCCTGACAAGGATGACAAATACCAGGGCCATCGCACCAGTGGCAGCAGATATCATCCCCGGTCGCCCTCCGGTAAATGCAATGACAATAGCGATACACAACGATGCATACAACCCAACCATCGGGTCGACTCCGGCGATGATAGAAAAAGCAATCGATTCAGGGATGAGTGCCAGGGCTACAGTTATCCCGGAAAGAGTATCTCCTTTTATATGGGAGAACCATTCTTTTTTGAGGATTTGTACATTCACAAGTAGTCACCTGACCAGTATTGAGTATAGATCTGCAAAATCAGCAGAAAGGAATGATAATATAGGATTTCAGCAGCAAGAGAAATAGATCTTTTTCTCTTTCTATCCCATACTGCTGATAACGTCTCGTCTCCCTGTCGATATAACTAAACCTGCAACCGTAAAAAGTGTATCTACGCAATTCTGGTGACATCCTGTAAAGTTGCTACTCATCCTGCGTCACTGCATTGGAAAAGATACCAATAGTATGTATTGCAATCAGAGGTTTATATGTTTCAAAAAATTGTACTTGCAACAGATGGCTCAGATAACGCACAACGAGCTGCTCAGGCAGCTATCGATCTCGCAAAAGGACTTTCTTTACCTTCAATTGTGATTACCCATATTGTAACGAATCCTCCTGATCAATCCCGAATGGTCAAAGCACAGTTTGATGTGCATACCCTTCTTGAGGACGATGCTAAAGTTGCTTTAAAACGGACAATTGATGCTCTGTCTCACGCAGGACTGTCCTATGATCTGAAAGTTGCAATAGGAGATCCCTCAGTTGAAATTGTAGGGATTGTCACAAAGGAAATGGCTGATCTGGTAATTATCGGCAGTCGTGGTCTTGGTGCATTAAAAGGTGTACTTCTTGGGAGTGTGAGTCAGAAGATTGCTATGGCAGCTCCGTGTCCGGTTATGATTGTGAAATAATGGTTTAAAAAGAGGATTGAGATCACCACATTGTCCCCATAGCTTCGCACCCACCTGTTACCGGTACGCGAGTTTTGGTAGAGACACCCTGAATGGACACTGTGACATGATGGAATTTCTCTGCTTTTTTAACATCCAATTAACCACGTCTTGTCGTACTTAAATCCCAAAAAAACATACAGGGAGTTAATTCCAAACTAAGACGAGGGTACAGAAAATTAGGATAATTCCCCATTACTCAATCCATATACGGCTTCAAAATACAATGATGGGAATTAAAAAGACCATATTGCGTGAGAGCACACTCCGAGGATTTGTATGACATTGGAGGGTTCATCATCCAGTCAAGATAAAGAGGCAATTTTTTTTACCCGTATTATTTGAAAAACTTCGGGTTAGGACTACTTCTCTATCCATTACTGCATAATCTCCTGACAAAGGCCGATGAAAATGACTAAATAAGAAAAAAGAATCATCCAAATCTCTCCCTCAATTATCCACTATCTTCTTTTATTATCCTTCAGACCAACATGACTCGCAGGTCTGACAACTTCTTTTTACCCTGACTTCTACACTCTCTCACTTCTCTGAAAGAAATTGAGATCTCATAATTACCAGAGATAGAGAAACCCATATCCTGATACATATTACGTAATTGTAATGAATTTTTAAGCCATCACCTCCGGTTATCAGTAAGATCATAACCAGGATAATCTTTTTTTATACCTTTTTCAGAATCCGGGAATATCGGCTCTTTCTGAAAAACAATGATACCATATATCATGTTCAGTCAGGATTACGACATTCCCACTTGCATATTCTCAATACCACGATAAGAATTTAAACCGCAGAGGGAGGAAGATGTCTCAAAACACTGGGAATTTTATCTCCTTTTGGGTTATATCAGTCAATTGTAGGAATGGTATTGAGGTTGAAAGGGTCTCTGCATGCCTAATTGGAGGGATTATAACCGCAGAGGCACGCAGAGAACGCAGAGGGAGAGGACATGTATCAGGTACTCTGTGAACCACAGCCCCTTTTAGGTTACATCAGTTTAATTGGAGGAATGGTATTGAAGTTGAAGCAGTCTCTGCATCCTCTGCGGTTACATCATTTCAATCATCAAACAAATGTCGTTTCAACTGGAAAAATCGATGTAAGGAGTGAAAACAGGATTGGCAATATCACTTGAAAAATCAACAGAGCCGAATATCTCTCTTCTTCCGATGTACTATATATAGTCCCCAACATGCGGTTATCGTAAGGGGAAAGAGTACCGCCCATGATACAAAAAGAAATAGCACCATTGTCATAACGAGAGATAATACGCTGACAAACACCCCTAATCGTGAATCTTTCAGTAATACCACCCCTGCAGCACATCCACCCAGGTATGTCAGGATAAAAGTTGCATTTGGGAGCTGGATAAGAGTAGTAATTGAGAAAAGATGAGTACCATACACGATAAGAATACCGGCAAAGCAGACAGTGAGAAAATGTAAACCACCAATATGGGTATAAAACCGGGGGGATAACCTGGCCAGGTACCGCGGAGCATATCCGGTTACCGCAAGGGAATACGAAAGACGGGAAGCCGCACTAATATATGCGATTGATGGTGCAATACAGACAAGGAAAGCGGTAATACCAATAAAAAGAGTTCCAAGTGTTCCAAAAGATATCCTGATTACATAGAGCAGCGAAACTTCAGAGATCCCGGGACCATAGGTATGAGTTCCGACAACGACAAAAGCAGAGAGAAAATACAATATCCCGATGATTACCGATGCAATAAGTGTTCCCCTGACGACATCACGTTTCGGGTCTTCAAACTCTTCAGCAATATGAGTAACTGCCTCCCATCCGATATAGCTCCAGAATAACAGGGTCGTTGCCTGTCCAATGCTAAACCATCCATTCGGAATAACAGGATAAAAATTCTCAATACTGACTGCCTGATAACTTCCAAGGAATGCCCAGATCAGGATGATAATTGTGCTCGAAACAACGATTATCTGAACCTGGCTCGTAATCCGCATTCCGATATAATTCAGCACAATCCCAAGAGCAATTATTCCTGCAGCAATGAGTATCCGCATACATTCTGAAAATCCGAATGCTGCACAGATGTATCCTGCACCGGTCAGGGCCAGGACCGGAACGCCGATAATACCTGAAAGAAGAAAGAACCATCCGATAAGGGAACCGATATCAGTGTTAAACGCACGCGAAACAAAATATGAGACTCCTCCATCGTTGGGGTATTGTGCCGAGAGCAGGCCCATGGTAAGTGCTATCGGAAGAGCAAGAATGATTATCGTAATCCACGAGATTAGAGATCCCGGACCAGCCAGGTCGGCAGCCAGACCCGGAAGTATGAGGATCCCACATCCAAGAACAGAACCTACGTACAATGCAACGATGTGGGGAAGACGAAGTGTTGCCGATTCAGTCAGTGGTATCTTCATAGATTATCAGGTCAGGGAGTATCCGGGTTTGAGACCTCTGCACAACACATATGTTCTTATATAATTTAGTATAATTTTCACCGGTCTACACAGAGTTTATTTGTTCCCAAAATTGGAGATACCATGAGCAAAACCAATTTATCACACACTACACAGGTATCTGAAATTACTGCAAATCTGTCCTCCTGGATTATTAGGGTTGCTGGAATTCAGGAACCCTTATCACTACGACTAACAGACCGAAACCGTACAGAGATAACAACATCCCAGGCTTTTGATACGGATCCGTGCGGAATATGTCAACTATTTGGCTCTGCACGGGTTCGCATGTTAGAGCAGATCAGGGTTGGATTCTACAAAGATGCAAAACTAAAAGAGATCTTAAACGGCATGGGATATAACAGCAAACTGAAGAAAGATTCACTCTACCCGGAAAATATTGAGTTTTCAGGATTATTCCTTGACGAGATTCTTGTTTATGAGTCACTTTTTTATGGAATCCCTTCTGCCTTACGGCATCTGTATGTACCAGTGAGCGGTCAGCGATGCCGGTGAAGACAACCGTGCTCGTTCCTTCTGCGTATCCATCAGGATGGAAAGGAGAGGGATTATATGATATTGCCAGTTATGACGCCAATCTGTGTGCTGTATCCCCAATCGCTCCCTGTTCGCCACCTGATATCATGCCATTAATGAGCATATCATATGGAAGTGGTGAAAGGATGCTGTGACCGAAGTAAGACCACCAGGAATACGAAAAAAGAACGAACGCCGAATAAGTCCAATCATTGCCAGGGAACCAGTCCCGACCACGATGAAGATTTCAGTACCAATCGATCGTGAAGAACGGCATCCTTTTTGAAGGAGCATTCCAGAAGGGGAAAAAATACCAGGAATTCAGGTTCTCAAAAGCTCAATTATCGTTGCACCTGCGGATGCGAAGATCGAGATATTCCTCAATTCGGGCACGACCCCGATTGCCAGTATCCCATTAGGGGATATACTAACCGGGGATATTTGTCCGTTGAACATCAGGATTACCAAATCTAACCGGGTGGTTATCAAAATAAAGGGTACCCAATCACGGATTTTGATTAGGACCATCATCTTTCTGGTGATTTTTGGATAGTGGGGGGCCTTTCGATATAACTGGAGGACATCCCGGGATATCGGGTTCTATCCTTTTTTGGTTTTTTGTTGAATGCTGTTCCGATTACTATAGTTCATGCATCCTAGTTCCGAGGTAATGTGCCTATGCCTTTCTCCGGTGCTGGATCCTACAATACCCCTACCTAAATTACCCCAGGTATCAGGCGATATCCATGTTGCTGCTTTATAGAGAGCACTCCATTATTCACAGGATGTTCGATACGGTCATCGATCAAAAAATAGTAATACTCACCGATGAATAATACGTTACATGAGTGCTGAATCCATTTCCATGGAAAATCTGAAAAATGAGATCGATATCCTGAAAAAGGAAATTTTAGAGATTAAATCAAAAATGATCGATCCAGACTCCATACTTACTGAAGAAGACTATATTTCTCTTCAGAAATACCGGATGGAAAAGGAGAATGGATTATTGCTCTCTGAATCCGATGTAAGAAACGGACTTGGTCTTTAGATGTATCAGATCCGGTTTTCCTCAACTTCTTATAAATTTTTAATGAACCTTGATCTCCAGACCAGATAAAGAATATTTTCAAAAATCGACACTTTGAAAGAAGATCCAATACCCCATGGTTCTGTGAGAATCAAAGGAACAAAAGAAGAGATTTTCCGTATCAGGGTCGGAGAATACAGAATTTTATATGAAGTGGATCAGGGTGTTAAAATTATTGGAATAATAAAGATAGGCAAGCGTTCGAATGTATATTGATTATTCGGACTCCAAAAGCCAAAGAAAAGATTCTGTACTCATACATGAAGAGATAATGATAGCCTGTCAGAAGATATGAAAATCTATGGATTTCCTTGATTCCGCATACAAGGAAACCCCTCCCAGTTATCTGGCCAACTGGAGATAGCGAGGCCCAAGCCATGAGGCGACCGAAGTAAGACCACTGGGAATACGAAAAATGACCGAACTCCGGATAAGTCCAATCATTGCCAGGGAACCAGTCCCGGCCACGATGAAGATTTCAGTACCAATCGATCGTGAAGAACGGCATCCTATTTGAAGGAGCATTCCAGAAGGGGGGAAAATACCAGGAATTCAGGTTCTCAAAAGCTCAATTATCGTTGCACCTGCGGATGCGAAGATCGAGATATTCCTCAATTCGGGCACGACCCAGATTGCCAGTATCCCATTAGGGGATATCTGGCAGGAAATATTCGTCAGTTAAACATCAGGATTACCAAATCTAACCAGGTGGTTATCAAAATGAAGGACCCACAATCACGGATTTTGACAGGGACTATCACTTTTCAGGTGATTTTTGGGTAATTGGGTATTTTAGAGATACTGTGTAGGAAGAGATGATAGTTTAGACCTCATCCGGTCCGTTATTTCTTTTTTTTTATTTAACCGATTTAATTCACAATATTCGCTTTGACAATTTTCTTATAATCTTCTTCAGGTATCTCCCGCATAGCCTGCCTGAAGTGCCCTGACCACATCGTCTTATTTAATATAAACCCAAGTTCCGGAATTAGAGGTTTTATCTCAACCGGTTGCTTGAACATTTTCCCAAGTTTTAATCTGAACCGATACGGGAACACTTCTTCTCCCATCTGGGGTGGAGCAGTAAAAAGCGGGGTGGCATCTTCAAACAGTTCGGTGACTTTGAACTCGCCCATAATCGCCGAAGGGAGCACTTCTTTTCCATGTACTTCTGATCGGACATACATGAGTATCGTATCTCCTACTTTCACCCTGTTAAGGAGGGATTGACTCCGTTTCGGAACACCCCAGATATTAGACTTCTTCACGACCTCCCAGTTCTGTCGGTTTCCTGATGCTATCCAATATGCCATATGAATGGAATTTAAACTCCAATGTAATTAAAATAATCTCTAAATCAACCCACAAAAACAATAGAGTGTTCTTTGCAATGAGAGGATCGGCATGATAAATCGTAATCAGGACTAATTATCAGATCAAAATGAAACATACCTGTCATGACAATATCAGTGACTTATAGACTGCGTCTACCGGGTCTTCATAAAATGAGATCTGGAATTTACTGAATAAATCCGGCGGAACGACTGACATTTTCCCTGCTGATGATATCGGTATCAAAACTTTTTTTGCCCCTGCATCAAGACAGATCTGGAGAAGGTCTGAGAGACTCTCGATGGTGCTTATGGATCCGCCAATCGTGAATGTTCCAAGGATTGCTATCTGCTCCTGGATTGGTTTATTAAGGGCTCCGGAACAGAGGCTGATAAACGCCGGAAGGGCCAGTTCAGATGATATACCTACCCCCATCAGGTCCTGTACATGGAGCTGGTAGTCCTTCTCTTTTGTTGAGATGCTCTGACTTATACTCTTTCCGTTTGCCTTGAAATAATTAAAAGCAGTTTGAATTGCTTCTTTTGCTTTTGCATTGGACCCAAGGCCTGATTTTTCATATTTTCCTGATCCTGAAACGACCTGTAGCTCAAACTTGTAAACCCCTATTTTCCCGTCATCATTTCTGCTGACTGCATATACCTGGCCTGGTTTACCCATTCCTTCTGGGATTAATTTACTTCCTCCACTCTCAGGAACGGTAACAAAGTGCTCGGTTCCTTCGTCAGTATCAATATACGAGAAGTTGACATCATAAAATTCAATCCCGCCAATCTTTTTGAGTTGTTCTTTTACCCGTCTCCTTCCTGTAAGTGCATACTCTAAAACCTCCCTGATATCCTCTTTGGTTGCACTCTCATCAGGGTAGATCAGTTTTAACAGACCCGAACAGGTTTTTTTAACAGCAATAACATCCCGTTGATTGAGATTATTTCCCAACCTGAAATGTGTAAAGACGGCGTCTCCATAGGATCTTTTTCTCATCTCCCTGAGAAACTCTGCGAGGTAGTCTACGATAAAGCCGTACCGATCGGTGAAATGTTCCGGTCTGAATTTAGGCACTTCCCAACCGGGAAGATAGTAATGGATCCGGTCAAAGAATGCACTATCGTTGTTCATGGCATCCGGGAACGGTGCAAAGAGGTGAGATGTTTTTATGAGGGATGCAATGCTCTCATTTACATTCCCTACAAAGACAATCGAGGCATTTGCATTTATCTGGTCTTTACCACGTGCAAATGAGCCTGATGCCATGTAATCTTTCAGGATTTGGATGCCATCCTTGTCTTTAAACCTGATGCCGGCGACTTCATCAAAAGCGACAACATCCCAGAGTCCCACAAGACCTACCTGACGAAGACTCAGGTTATAAAAAAGGTTTGCAACGGTGGTCTGTCCCCCTGAAATGAGAATAGAGTTTGGAGATATCTCTTTGTAAACATGGGATTTTCCGGTACTTCGTGGTCCGAGTTCACACAGGTTGTAGTTATTCTCAACGAGGGGAACCAGCCGGAGGAGGAGATGCCATTTGGCCGGGTACTCAAGGGTGTCTGGTTCCATTCCGACCGTTCGAAGAAGGATATCTATCCATTCGTCTTTGGTGAAGTGTTTTCTCTCTTCAATCACCTCTTTGATATCCATGTTTGGAATCTGGATAGGTTTGATACTTGCGATAATGAAGGGAGTTCTTGCCCCTTCAGTTGAGTACTCCATCTTGACGATGCACCAGATCCCGCCTCCAAGGAGTTTTTCATATTTTTTTACAATCTCAGGATCAATCTCTACCTCTTTAATGCCAAGAGATGAGAATTCCGCTTCGTATACATCCCGCTTTTCATTGAGCCTGACGGTAATTTTGTCAATAATGGTATAGTATCCGGTCTCCCGAATCCGGGATTTGATAAGTTCTGCCTCATCAGGGCGGACATAATTGTCTGCCAGGATCCGTTTTACTTTTTTAACTCCCTCTTTGATGAGTTCATCATCATCGGTGGCACAGTGAGAACCAAGCAGATACTCTAAGACATATACCGGGACATTGCTGCTGCCTTTGAGTTTTTTGGTTAGGTCTTTCCTGACCACCCTGCCGGAGAACCAGGTGTTGAGTTTCTTATCGGTATCATGATATGATGAGTGTTCCGGTTCCGGTTCGTGGTCTTTCATGTAATATCCTCTTTTTTAAAAATCATCGGTAATTAAAATATCAACTTCAACGGGTGTCTCCAACACTTCCCGAAACGTAGCCTTCTCATCTTCATCAATTGCCCGGAGGGTGTATATACCGTTTTTAATGCCACTGATCATAGTCAGGGTAATCTCAAATATTCGCTGGTCAGGATTATCTTCATTTTTGTCAGCGATGATTGTCTTTGCATCACTGACCCGCTCCCCGGTTTGGTCATAGAGTGCAATCCTGCATCTAAGGGGACCGCGTTTATCAGTGACATTCTCTGTCTGGAAGAGTTTTATTCGAAACGGATTGCTGGTAATTTTTCTTGCCTGACCGATAATGGTAATTCCTACCTTTCCATGACCGATTCCTTTCCTATCAAGTTCTGATACGGATTTTGTGTGATTATAAAGCAGTACGGGAATGATTATCTCCTGCAGTGATAATCCACCATGCACGAAATTTCTTCCTCCGCCTGCCATTTTAAATCTGAGGTCAGCATAGGGAGTGAAGAGAAAAAGTGGTTTGCCACTGTCAGATGGGATACTTAATTCGAACCGATGGGTATTGTTGAGCTCTGTTTTTTCACTGGTGATGATAAATCGTTTATTTGAAGCAATGATCTCTTCTTTATCAAATCCGGTCTCTATGATATCGACATTCTCAAGTGGATCCCGGGTATAGAGAAAGCCGTGGTCTGCGGTGATGATGACGTTACTGATATTAATTGACCTGGCAAGGCGGTTTATCATCATATCAAGTTCACGGATTGCGTCATCAGCTGCTTTGAATACATCATCTTCGGATCCCTTACTGTCTCCGGTCTCGTCTACCTGGTTATGGTAGATATAGATTACCCGTTTTCCTTTCATCTTCTCCCTGGCATGTTCGGTCTTGAGGTGAACCAGTTCCTTAAAAGAGAAGGCGACTGATTCTTTCTCAAACCCGGTCAGGATCTTTCTTCGGTTCTCAATGCCGTCAGATTCAGCCCCATCAACAAGGATCCGGTCTTTGTGGAACAGGAGCTTCTGGTGGGGGAGGAGTGATGCCATACCAAGCCGGGTATAGGACGGGAGGCATCCGGCCATGGTCTCTACCTCTATGGTACCGTTGGTGCTGGTATTAAGCACTTCTTTGAGTTCCATGGCAATTTCGTATCGGAGGGCGTCAGAGATGATGACAGCTACTTTATCCCGGTCATTCCGGGAGAGGATCTTTGTGATATATCTGGAAAAGAACTCTCCCTGATTGTCAATGAGTTCGATTCCCCAGTTTTTCGATGATTGTGTAACGAGAAGGTCGCTCCATTTCATGAGGATCTTCTCGGTTATCATCTTATACTGTCGTTCTACCTGCTCACGGATCCCGGTCTTTAGGATCTCTTTGTCTGTCGTCCGGTCATAATAAAAATAGAATTTCCGGTAATAGAGATCAATAAGGTAATAGGATTCGGTGTAGCGGTTAAAGAGTTCGGCAGGGGTTTTTGCATGAGTATATTCTGTTAGTATTTTCTCTGATATCCGTATCAGCTCGATAGCCTGGATCAGAGCACAGTAGATGTCCTTGAATTCCCGGAAGTAATGTTTCGTCTTTCTGGCTTTTATCCATTCCAGGTACCGGTCATAGTCCTTTCCGTCTTCGCCGAGCGTGGAAACGATGGTTCTGATGATCTGTTTATCAAAGATATCCGGTGCCTCAACCGGGAGGTACCACTCAATCTGCTGGTCGTTTACGATTGAAGTGAGATCTTTCTCGATTTTCTCGTCATCTTCTCTGATAAGTTCCCGGCAGTATTCATCGAATTTGGCCGAGTCATTGATATGGTTCATCCAGCCGGAGATGAATATCTCGCACTCGTTCTCCTGTCTTTTGTGGTTGATAAACCGGCTAAGGTTTTTTAGATCAAGCTGTGTATGCCGGTTGATATGGGTGATGAGTAAGGAGAGGAAGAATTTTTTAAGGGTTGGAGGATCGGTGTAAAACCCGAATGTTTTCCGTATGATCTCCCAGAACGGTCTGGTAAGATCATACCGCTCGAGTTCTTCATAAATAAGGTTGTCTTCTTCAGAGAGTGAACCAAGGAGGATCTTTTTTACATTCTCACGCTCATCAGGGGCCGGTGTTCCACAAAGAACGGCTATCATTCCCCTGATCATTCTTTCTTCCTTCCATCCCGGTTCGTAGATCTTTTTGAATGTTGCCACCCGTTTTTTATTGGCAAAGAACTTCTGGTGTCTTTCAAGGAAGGGATCCAGGTCATAGCCTTCGATTCCTATCTCGGCTTTGAGGTCAGATATCCGGGTGTTCTCAAATCGTTCAGAGTAGATCTGGATATCGAGCAGCCAGTTCTGTTCATACTCAGGTTCAGGTTCGGATGAGTAAACAAGGAAGGATGAGGAGGTATCGTCGTGTTCGAGGAGTTTCTTGGTCTCAAAGATGTTGTCTTTGAGGATGTGCATCCGGATTTTTTGTTCCAGGAGCGTTTCCCTGATTGAAGCTATGTCTTCTTCGCTTGCAGTCTGGTCCCCATCATACCAGAAGACTAACTTCCGGGTCTCGTAGTCAGAGATGTTCTGGAATTTTTCCAGAATTGCAGCAGTGGTCTTTTCAATACTGAGAATGGTCATGAGAATCTCACCCGATGAAAAACGGTCAATGTGCTTTGTTTCATATCTTCCGGACCAGTCCTTCAAATTTCGCGTAATTGACAACGACCCCGTCATCAAGGTCAATCTCTATCATTGCGAGTGCCTTGTTGTTGAGGAGTTCATCATATTCTTTCATCTCCTCGATCTGTTTCTTTATCTTTGTTATCCGGGCCTTGT
>CAYRYR010000076.1:0-13157 GCA_964428385.1 uncultured Methanoregulaceae archaeon | reverse complement strand
GAACAGGAAGTTAGAACTGTTTTTCGATAGTTTACGAGAATCAAAAGTCAGCTTTCGTTTGTTTAAGATTTTATAAGCTGGTGCAACGACATAGGGATATTTTTAAGAAGGAAAAAAGATAAATGGAGTCAGCCAAAAGCTTAGCGAGGTTTTTGTATGCCAACGAGTAAGAAACAGCTGGTAAAGCTGAACAAAGTGAAGAAGGAAAAAGCAGCTGAACTCTCGAAGCAGGCGGCTGCGGGTAGCGATTCCGCCAAGAAAAAGCTCAAGAAACTTGAGAAAAAACTCAAGTGAGCGTCTGAAATTTCAATTTTTTTAAACTTTTCTTTTAAGGGCTAATATAAACGAATATAGTTATGCTAGTCGCTAAATGCTCGTATCTGGAGGGGAGCGGAAGGCATAATTTTCAAATTTTTAAAAATATCTGACCTCTTGCAGGGTGGTGGAAAGCTCCCCTGGATTATCTGGCCGGACGGCAGAAGAACCACCAATCCGTAATCTGGGTATCCCGGGCACGGTAGAAACAAAATACGTGTTCTGAAAAGAATATCAGCCTTTTTTCACTACCCTTATTCTGGCAGGTTTTAAAAAATATTCCAATGTTTTTACTCATATTTACAAACTAACCGATAGTTATAATTTAACCAAGAGTTAAAAATAGGTACAGATTCCAATGGATAACAAGAATACCAGAACACCACACAACCCAAAATCATCAGGACAGACAGGATGTATAAAAGTCCTCCCCATCACCCGTATAAATCTCGTGCAGGCAGGGTCCGGCAGGAATCGAAAGAGGGGAATTGATGTAAGGTTCTCGTCAGTCGGATATTTACAGACAAGAATGGAGAAAATTTCATGAAAATACAATCCCTGAAACTGGTTTATTTCTCACCAACGGGAACAACAAAAGCGGTTGTTCAGGGCATTGCACGCGGAATAAATCAAGGCAACGTGGAATTACTGAATATTACAAGACCGGGTGCAAGAAAAGAGCCGTTACAAACATCGGAAAATGAATTGCTAGTAATGGGTGTGCCTGTGTACATGGGTAGGGTACCGGCCCTTCTAACTGAGTGGCTGCATGCGATCAAAGCCCATAACACGCCTGCAGTATGTGTCGTTGTCTATGGTAATCGCGTGTATGAGGATGCACTTCTAGAGCTGAATGATATTTTGAAACTGTGTGGATGTAAACCGATCGCCGGTGCGGCATATATCGGGGAGCATTCCTTTTCCAGCTCTGAAACACCAACAGCCAGAGATCGTCCGGATGCAAGTGACTTAAACCACGCAGAATCATTTGGTCAAAAAATACGGGAAAAACTCCAGTCTGTTTCATCAGTTGATCAGATTCCAGATCTCACTATACCAGGCTGCCATCCTTATAGGGGAGATTCGAAATTATGGATTGTCGATTTTATTGCGGTCGGTGATGAGTGTGTCCAATGTGGAGCCTGCGCAGAAGGGTGTCCTGTCGGTGCAATCAATCCAGAAAATAGCAGATTGATTGACACGGAAAAATGTATCACCTGTTGTGCATGTATCAAGCACTGCCCCAAAAAAGCCAGAACGATGAAACCCGGACTCGTCAAAAACGCTTCAATACGTCTCAATTCATTATATAAAGAGCGAAAAGAGCCTGAATATTTTGTATGATGAGAAAATCACTGTTGGCAATGAGAAGATCTTCACTGATACACACTGAGGATATCTAATGGAGCACCACCCTTTCTACGCAGTCAGCCCCCTCCTCCCGGTCTACCCGGAACCAAAGGACCTGTCACCTGCACAAAAACGCTGGATCCTGGTTCAGGGCAGTTGTGTGCTATTCCAAAAGGACCCGACATCCGGCACCGTTCTCATGCCGGATCCGCTCCCCGCCGATCTGACGTGCGGTGCGCCGGTGTATCTTGGCACCAAGGGCGACCTTTTCTATTATGCAGCCGAGGTCCCTGCCGGTGCCACGCTGCCGGGCGGCTGGCAGCCGTCGCCGGTCCGGGAACTGTCCGGAAAGGTTCCAGACAGCGACATGGCCATTGCCTCCTATGGGTCACGAATCCTTGACTTTGACCGGTCGACTGCCTTCTGTGGCAGATGCGGTGCACAAACCCGCCCGCTCACGACCGAGCGGGCACGGATCTGCACGGCCTGCAACCGAATCACCTACCCCCGGATCTCCCCCGCAATCATCGTATTGATTAAAAAGGGGGAGGAAATCCTGCTCGCCCGTTCCCCCCGCTCCCCACCAGGGGTCTTCTCGGTCATCGCCGGTTTCAATGAACCCGGTGAGAACCTCGAGCAGACCGTCCACCGCGAAGTTGGCGAGGAAGTCGGCATTGCGGTACGAAACCTCAGGTACTTCGGGAGCGAGCCCTGGCCGTTTCCCGATTCGCTCATGATAGGCTTTGTCGCAGACTATGCAAGAGGAGATATCCGGATCGACAACCTGGAGATTGAAGCAGCCGGCTGGTTTACCCGGGGAACCCTGCCTCCCTTTCCCTCAAAGACCAGCATCTCGCGGGCGCTCATAGAGGCCTGGATCCAGCGGGATATATGAAGCAGCCGGGGCTGTCCCGTCCTACAGGGTACCGGCACCTCCGAATACGATTTATATGCAGGAAAGATGACTCACACATATAGGAATGTGAATTACGACTCCATCTGTTCCATGAAAAAATACGAGAGTATGGCAGGTCCGAAAAGTAACAGGTACGCCGGGTACCATATTCTAAAACCCAATATTGCAGGCCGAAATCTTAAATCATTTTAACTAACAGTTATTGTATAAATTTGGGTTAGCCAGAGTGTAAAAATGGGAATAGCCGAAAGGAGACAACGAGAAAAGGAAATGCGGAGGATTGCTATCCTCGATGCAGCCGAGCGGCTCTTCTTCTCCCGGGGGTACGAAGATGTCTCCATGGAGGAAATCGCCAGCGAGGTCGAGCTGAACAAGGCCACTATCTATCTATATTTTAAAAATAAGGAGACACTCTTCGCCACCATAGTGCTCCGGGGCATCCGAATCCTACAAAAAAAATACATGGAATGCATGGAGAAACAGATCCCGGGCGTTGTCAAGGTAGCCCTGATGGGCCAGGCCTATTACCAGTTTTCACAGGAATACCCGGATTATCAGCGAATGATCCAGTTTTACGGGTCTGAACGTTTTTCCAAAGAGAACCCGTGTACCGCCGAGATCGGGAAAGGGTATGGCACGTGCCGGATGATCCTGCGGGATGCCGTTAAGGAGGGCATCGATGACGGCACGATCCGGGCTGATCTCGACCCATTCCTGATTTCCATGTACCTGATGATCTCCTTCATGGGCATCCTTTCCATGGAGGACAAGTGGAAACTGGTGATCGAGGCGGAGGGGTTCAGTTACGAGCAGTACGCCAGGGAATTTTTCCGGTTCATCACTCCTGCGGTTTCTGCCGGGGAGAAGTCTCACATAATGGATATCAAGGAGTTTGAATCATTTGGGTTCTTTTTAACCGAGCCTGTGATGCCTGAAAAGAAAAAGAGAGAATAATAGATTATCCTCTGTATTGAGGTTGTTTTCTCATGTTCCTGAAATAACGATAATTTAGGTTCTCTGATAGTATGCAACTGACCGTTTAATTCCAGATCACATCCGAAAAAATATTGCTGTTGATCCCTTTTAAAGCCAGGATACAAGGTTCCTGGTGTTCTCTTGCAGGCTATCACACCATCTTTAGGTACTGTATTCTGGGTGTCCGATGCTTCTTCTGTATTCAGATTTTAGCGATTCTGACAATGAAAACCATTTGGAGAGCATATTTTTAAAATCGGTATGTTCTGGTGGTATACTTCGATTAACATGCGAAATAGAAAATCCTTTTGTTGACACCCGACATGTCGAAAAGGAAACTCCTGAATCCGGTTCTTACGTTCAAATGACCGGTATACCATTACACGCGTATCATATCTTCTATTTAATCAAAAAAGTCGTATTATTATCGTAACCAGGGTCATTTGGCCGGTTTACAATAAGAACAAATAGTGAGATCAGATCTCTTTCTTTTTCATTTCTCTTCCCAGGGCATCTGCCGCCAACAATGCCTCAAAGGTCATGTCCGGTGTCACGAGAAATGGCTCACTATCCATGAATGAATCCGGACTGCATGCAGCAACGGCAACCTTCATGATATCATCATGAGTCAGTCCACTCTCGCTTAATTCGCTCAGGCAAACAGGTAATCCCACACTGGTGCAGAAATGAATCGCTTCTTTTATCTCTGCATCCGGTCTTTTTTCCAGTACGAGCTGAACGATAGCACCAAATGCCACCAGCTCACCGTGGTACATACCGTGACACTGGGGCAGCACGGTAAGACTATTATAGATTGAATGGGCACAGGCCAGGCCATTACTTTCAAAACCCACCCCGCTGAGATAGATGTTAGCCTCGATAATATTCTCAAGCTCCCTGGAACACACCTGATTTTCTGCAGACCGTTTGGCTTTCAGGCCGTCACGGATAAGAATTTCATAGCACAATCTTGCCAGTGCCAGGGAAGTATTAGTAGATGTACCGCCTGCAAAATTGTCATGACCAGATGCCGCATTTGCCTGTGCTTCAAAATATGTGGACAGTGCATCTCCCATGCCAGATACCAGGAATCTGACCGGGGCACACGTAATGACATCCGTATCAACCAGTATTACCAGAGGATTTTCCGGTAGGAGAAGATTTTTGTCAAATACATGGTTTTCCGTGTAGGTAACTGATATTGCGCTTGTCGGAGCGTCCGTTGATGCTATCGTCGGAACAGAAATTACCGGGCCACCTTCGTAATACGCAACCCCTTTTGCAGTATCGAGAGCCTTGCCCCCCCCGACTCCCACAACGACGCTGCAGCCGTGCGTTGTATAGATATTCCGCAGGCGGTCAATCTCATTTTTGGTACACTCGCCGCCAAACTTCTCAAATACCAGTACTGCCCCGGAGTCCCTGAAACTTTCACTAATGACATCTCTGAGGTTGGTAAACGCAAATCCACACATGACAAAGAGAAATGGTCCGCCAAGCCGTGAGATATGATTTTTTATTTGGGACAGTTCCCCGGCTCCCTGGATATATTTTGATGGTGATGCTAATACCTTCGACATCACAGGTACCTCTCTCTTTTGATGTATTACTGCCTTTTCATGAGATAACCACCAGGGGGTGCCACAATAGCAGGAACAGGAGTACCTTCATCACTTGGGTTCCACTAACCAGGAGACATTCATGGTCTATCTCTTCTCTAAAGATTGGTCTTGGTCCGATTGGATCAAATTGTTCTGGCAGCTCCCGTGAATCATCCAGAATTGTGGAGTCACTGCCCCCACTATTCATCAGTGCTGAATTGATCGGTATTTGTAAAATAAAATGAAATCTGAAGAAAATTCAAAGGGAACTGTTAAGGATTATGTGAGAGCTCAAGATGAAGACAATATTACTGCAGGATTTATCCATGTGTTCTTAGGAAGAATGAGTAATGAGATTACTACAACTATTTGCATCAGGTTTGATAGGAAATTGTATTCTCATCTCATCAGGTGTGCAAAGTGAGAACTATGAAAAAGAAGGAAGAGGTAATCTCTATATTGAAAGAGAAGCGGACAGATCTCATTTAAACCTATCACATCTCCAGAATTGGCATCTTCGGCTCCGTCATCCGGGATGAAGCCGGTCCGGGAAGTGACATAGATATTCTGGTTGATTTTAATGAAGATGCCAGCCTTCTTGACCATTCGGGATTGAAGATCTATCTTGAACGGGTTTTCGGCGAACCGGTTGATGTCGTTCCTGAACGTGCCATCCGTGCAGAACTCAGGACCTCCATCCTCTCTGATGTTGTGTATATATGAGAGACCCACGTCTTTTTCTAGAGGACATTCTCGATTCATGCAACCGGATTGAACGGTTTATCGGGTTAATACCGCTTGAAGATTTCTCAGATGATGAAAAGACACTCAGTGCGATCCGTGACCAGATTATGATCATTGGGGAAGAGTAAAGCAGATCCCTGACGAGATGAAGGCAAAATGTCCAGAAATCCAGTGGGATAAGATTGCAGGGATGCGGGATGTTCTTATTCACACATATTTTAGAGCTGATGTGAGATTGATCTACAAGACTGAAACCCGCGACATTGCGAACCTAAAACCACAAGTTCAGTTCATGTTACTGGAATGAACCCCAAGAAAAACAGATCCTCTTTTCCAATGATAACACTCTGGTGTATAGGGTGTGAACCCCGGCGGTTCTCCTAATTATAGAATATGATAAGATATTTGCACGGGATTCTGTAATTCACAGGATGAATTTATGAATTTGTCTCCTGAGAGAACAGATGTTATTCTCAAAAAAACACTCTGATAAGGCAGAATAACCAACAATCAGTTCTACATCTCGTATGGTATCAGGAAAACCAGGGTTTGATATGGTACTCTGGCAAACGATTGCATAGCAGTCAGATCATTCTAAAGGTTCATGGGGAGCAAAGGTACCCGTATCGGAAATATCCAGTAATCAGGATTGCCATACTAAAACTCACTCTGATTTCATCCGCAGTGGTCTCGGGACTGGCAATACTATTGAAGATATTCCTAATAGTCCTCTCGTTTTCTGCTCACTCTGGGTACAGAATAAATTCATGATGAGCGACAATAGTAGTACAAGGATAGTACACAAGATGAAAAAGACAATTATTACCGTAGTCGGAAAAGACACGGTGGGAATTATTGCAAAGGTCTGCACGTACCTTGCTGATAACCAGATCAATGTCGAAGATATTTCACAGACAATCGTGCAGGGCTACTTCAATATGATGATGATCGTCGATACAGAACAGTCTTCAAAGCCTTTTTCTGAGATGGCAACCGATCTCGAGAATCTCGGCGAGAAGATCGGTGTCAGGATCAGGTGCCAGCGTGAAGAAATTTTTACGAAAATGCATCGTATCTAATAGGTTTTTTTATGGTCAATATTTTTGAGGTACACGAGACAAACATGATGATAGAGCAGGAGAAGCTTGATGTGAGAACCATCACTCTTGGCATCAGCCTTCTTGACTGCTGCGATTCCAATCTCGATGCCTTAAATCAGAACATATACAATAAGATTACAAGGGTGGCAAAGGACCTTGTCTCAACAGGTAGGGAAATCGAGCATGAATACGGAATTCCGATTGTAAACACGAGAATATCAGTAACCCCTGTTGCACTTGTCACCGGGCAGGCATGCAGGTCTTCTGAGGATTTTGTATCGGTTGCAAAGACACTGGATAAGGCTGCATGCGATATAGGAGTTAATTTCCTTGGAGGCTACTCAGCCATCGTTTCAAAAGGGATGACCCCTGCCGATGAAAACCTTATCCGCTCTATTCCGATGGCCCTCTCCTCCACTGAAAGAGTCTGTAGTTCGGTAAATATCGGGTCAACAAAGACCGGTATAAACATGGATGCCGTACAGCTCATGGGAACCATCGTGAAGGAGACTGCGGAGGCAACGAAGGATAATAATTCTCTCGGCTGTGCAAAACTGGTTGTCTTTTGCAATGCCCCTGATGACAACCCGTTCATGGCAGGAGCATTCCATGGCGTTTCTGAGGGTGATGCGGTCATTAACGTGGGCGTCAGCGGTCCGGGAGTTATCAAGCATGCACTCGAGGGTGTCAGGGGCGAGGACTTCGAAGTCCTCTGTGAAACTATCAAGAAGACAGCGTTTAAGGTCACCCGTGCAGGGCAACTCGTTGCACAGGTAGCATCGGAACGGCTTGGAATCCCGTTCGGGATTGTAGATCTCTCGCTTGCACCAACGCCTTTTGTGGGGGACAGTGTAGCGGAGATACTCGAAGAGATGGGGCTTGAATCGGTTGGTGCACCCGGGACGACCGCTGCTCTCGCCCTCTTAAACGACCAGATAAAGAAGGGAGGGGTTATGGCGAGTTCCTTTGTCGGCGGTCTTTCCGGTGCATTTATCCCGGTAAGCGAGGACCAGGGAATGATAGATGCTGTAGTCCGCGGTGCCCTGACGCTTGAAAAACTCGAGGCAATGACCTGTGTATGTTCTGTCGGACTCGATATGATTGCAATACCGGGGAGTACACCTGCATCAACGATATCCGGAATAATCGCCGATGAGGCTGCAATTGGAATGATCAACCAGAAAACGACCGCTGTCCGCCTGATCCCGGTAATTGGAAAGGATGTCGGTGACATGGTGGAGTTCGGGGGACTCCTGGGCCATGCACCGGTCCAGCAGATAAACAAATTCGGCTGTAGTGACTTTATCAACCGCGGTGGCCGGATTCCCGCCCCGATTAACAGTTTCAGGAACTAATTGAGGAAAATGAGAGAGATCTGATGTTTAAGGAGTTTTAAGGGTTCTATGGATCCTGGTGTCCCTCGTCAATTGATTATCATGTTACATCCTCATAGAGAATGACTATGGTACGTGATTGATGACGTTGGTCAACCTCATATTTTAGAGAGGATACAAATATTCCATTAATCTATTGCTGATTAATACCTTTCAACGCCTGGATAAGAGCTTCCGGGTTTTCCCTTGGAAGATGTCCCACCTTCTCCAAGCAATGTATGCGAGGTATCCAGTGCTTCTTCTGTAATCGGTTTCCAGCAATTATGGCAATGTGTAGCAGTTAGCGGGCATTTTTCTGCAAGCGTAGATATTAAACCACCACGAGAAACCGAATCATTGTGTTTTCGCTCTTTTACTATCCCGTTTTTTGTAGTATTACACCAGGAAAACTCAATTCAGTTCTTTTTTGTAGCAGCAAGGATGTAGTATGTCTTGCCAGGTGCTAATCTCTGGTACCAGGGTTGTTGTGTTTTCTGAATCTCCTGGATGTACCGTAAATCCTAAAAGCTGATGACTGTGAACCCTGCGTGTTCTAAATCTGTTATCATTGTTTCTTTCGGCACTCCCCAGTCATAGGGGAAATGGCTCCGGAGTTCTTTATCATAATGACCACCATGGGTGTGGCCGAATATCCTGGACAATCCATCGCTCAACATCCGTTTTGCCCTGATTAGAATGCTCCTATCCTTCCAGACACCATCGATGATGAGAATCACGCCTCCTTTTTTTAAGACACGGCGCCACTCCACAAGTGCAATCTCCGGGTAAGGGAGCGTCCAGAGAAGGTGCCGGTTGACAACCACGTCAAAAGATTCATCATTGAACGCAAGGTGTTCTGCATCCCCGATCTTCAGCTCAACCGGAAGTTTTTGTGCATACACTTTCTCTCATGCTT
The DNA here is from genome assembly GCA_964428385.1 of uncultured Methanoregulaceae archaeon. Classification (GTDB taxonomy): domain Archaea; phylum Halobacteriota; class Methanomicrobia; order Methanomicrobiales; family Methanospirillaceae; genus JAFGOM01. Next base: position 3,867 of record CAYRYR010000076.1, on the reverse strand, counting down.
TTGCCATCATCCCTTCCGAAAGATCGATTCCCGGTAACCTGATGTCCCATCTCGGCAAATAAAAGACCCATCACACCTGTACCACACCCTACATCAAGTACCTTTTGAGGCGATTCTGGCAGGTTCCGGCTCAGTTCCTGTTTCCATGCAAATTTCTCTTCATCAGTCCCGATACCATGACCCGGACAGTTGTCATACATAACTGATGAGAGGTCCCAGCTCTTCCGGATGGCATCCTTGATCTCGTGGTCTATCATGGTGATACCATATTGTGTATTGGTATGTATGTTAATTTATTAGAGATTTTGACAAAGCTTTCATTATTTCGACCCTAAAATCGGTCAATATCTTGATTTCACAGAGATTTAAGTAAAACGCTATACGATGATGTTTCTGATCCATCCAGGATTATATGAAAAACTCGTGTGCCACTTGCCGGCAATGAAATGGGTGCCGTACATCACGGCATCTTTCATATACATAGAGCAACAGCCAAAAAGTATATCGTGTATCTCGACAGTCATAACATGTAATCGGATACTATAACAACAGAGGACGGAGAGGAAAAAAACATGGGTCTTTTAAATCGCATGGGGACTGTAATCTCGGCAAAAATGAACAAGATAATCGGCGGGATGGAAGATCCCAGAGAAACGCTTGATTATTCTTATGAAAAGCAACTTGATCTCCTACAGAATGTTAAGCGGGGTGTCGCAGAAGTCACCACCTCAAAGAAGCGGTTGCAATTACAGAGGGCAAAACTTGTCCAGAACAGTGAAAAACTTGGAGAACAGGCACGCGAAGCGGTCCAGGCAAACAGGGAGGATCTCGCACGGCTCGCCCTCGAGCGGAAAAATGCCATTACTTCCCAAATCACAGGTCTTGACCAGGAGATTGCCACACTGGAAGCAGAGCAGGAGAAACTTGTTGCCGCAGAAAAACGACTCTCCACAAAGATTGAGATATTCAGATCCAGAAAGGAGACCATAAAGGCACAATATTCCGCTGCCGAAGCACAGGTCAGGATCAGTGAATCGGTCTCCGGTATCAGCGAAGAGATGGCTGATGTTGGGATGTCAATTGAGCGGGCTGAAAGCAAGACAGAAGACATGAAAGCACGCTCCGCTGCCCTTGATGAGCTTATAGAAACGGGAACACTGGTTGATTTCACTGCAAAGGAAGATGATATCGAACGTGAGCTAGCTGCCATAAGCGGGAAAGGGAAAATAGAATCCGAATTAGCCAGGCTCAAATCAGAGGCTGGCAAATGATCATCCGAATTATGGGTCAGGGACAGTTTGATGTTAAAAGCAGCCTTTTCGATGACCTGAATACCATAGACAATGAGATAGTCGAATATGTTCAGAAAGGGAATGAAAAAGAATATCAAAAGAGCCTTGCTAAGCTTATCGGGTTGATCCTAAGCGAAGGAAAGAGGCTTCCCGATGAGGAACTCATTGAATCCTCTGTTATCGTGCCACCTTCGGATATGACCCTCGAAGAAGCAAGACAGGTATTCAGGGGTGCCGGGATTTTTAAAGATTAACCCTTGTGATTGTACAGGTTCCCCTGTACTCCAGGTGCATCGGGAAAAGATGGGGATTAGAGCGGGATACCCCAGAGAGGATACCACTTCCCTACATCTTTCTCTATGGGAAGTTCCCGTTCAAGAAGAGATCGTATCCTGAATTCAGTTGCACTATCACGTGTTTTTCCGGCAGCGGGGATGAAAGGATAGAATAGTCCCTGTTTAAAGTTATATACCCAGTAGACACGCTTTTCATCCCCAAACCGGAAGATTGCACAGAGGAGGTATGTACCAAAGCCCTTCTCGATAAGGGTCTGGCTGACCAGGTGGATGCCCGCGATGAGGTCCTCAAAATCAGGATCCTCCAGAATAACCCAGGTAAACCGGAATTCATCAGTCTCAAGCCTGAATGTACTTCCGGTCTCTTTTGAACTAAAAGTGAGCAGTTCTTCAATCTCTGTTCTGGCAGAATCATATCGTGATGATTCGATTGGTTTAAAGCAGATTCCTGCGGTAGAGGACGGCTTTAAGTCAAACTCGCTCTGCATCGTGATGCTGGCAGAAGATATTGCAAACAGTTTTTCAGGGGATGCCCTTGGAAGTGTTGTGGTACCTAATATTGAGTTAAGGGCTTCTTTAAACCCCATGCCCCGCCATCTCCTGTTCAATTCGCCCAAGCGCAGCAATACGCTGCTCTATCGAAGGATGTGTGGCGAAAAGCGCCATAATTGATGTACCTGAAATTGCAGGGATAATGAAGAATGCATTCATTCCTTCGACATCCCTGAGATCAGTGGTGGGGATGCGTTCCATCTGTCCGCTAATTTTCATCAGGGCAGATGCGAGCTGAGAAGGCTGACCGGTCAGGATTGCTGACCCCCTGTCTGCCGAAAACTCACGGTACCGTGAAAGGGCCTTTATCAACAGGAAACTGATTATCCAGACCCCTGCTGCGAAAAACGGGATGATGAACCATAGATCCTGTTTCCCGTTTCTCCCCCTGGATCCGGATACCATAAAGGAATTCCTGAAGATGAAAAACGCAGCGGTGGAGATCAAACTGGCAAGGGTGATGACCATGACATCGCGGTTCTTCACATGACTGAGTTCGTGGGCAAGGACAGCCTCGAGTTCTTCCTGGTTGAGCATGGAAAGAAGTCCGGTAGTCACGGCGATAACAGATTTTTTAGGATTCCTCCCTGTCGCAAAAGCATTGGGAATGGCCTTGTCTACAATCGCAATCCTCGGGCGGTTAATCCCTGCAATGACACACAGACGTGTCAGGATCTGATAGAGACGCGGTTCTTCCTGTTCCGATACCTCCCGGGCACCCATGGAAAAGAGGACCAGACGGTCAGAGAAAAAATACTGGAGCAGGAGAATAATGGTCACAATTACAACGAGCAGGACAGTTTCAATCCCGATATATGCCAGAACTGCGATGAAGATGAAGTATACCAGAGCAAGTAAAAATAATGTCCCGGCCATCCGTACCTGTAATCCCCGGTCCCTGGGCCATCGAATCATAAACGCGGTGTCTCCTGAAATTTCATATACTTATAGGAGTCCACCGGACAGGCAGAGAGAGCGGTAACGGCGGAGAATTTCATCTTTCCTGGCATACATCACATAGACCATGCGATAATAAATAGATTTTCACCCTGGCGTGGAACACCTACCCTTAAGGGTGTCCCTGTGCATGAAGACAGGAGCCTGGTTACCTGCCCATGCCCTCTGAAAGTTCCGGATTTATGTTTTTCAATAGGTACTACCTACATAGTACTCAGGGAACCGAAACCCGGATTTCATGTTGATTCTTGGGATATACACCAGAGAAATGGTTACGGTTTTTTTTGGTGTATCGAACAGTTGCTCAGCCGGACAACCAATCTCCCTCTGCTTACAATATTTGCAGGCAAGATGTCCTCTTACAAGAGCATTCCCAGGAAAAACCAGCAAGAAGAGGATGATGATGAGAATGATGATAGTCCAGGAAAATTCCTGTATCAGGAGTATAATACCTGCGAGCAGGGGGATAATGAATACCAGAAAATCAGGGAGCATATCTTTCCATGTAATCTTTTTCTGGTTGAACTGTTCCATCCAGCCTTTTGGAAAAAACACTAAACTCAACCGGCCTTTCCCAAATGCACAGATTTTACCGTAGTAATAACAGTCTACGCAATGCCCGTGTATCAGCCGGAACTCTAGAATTAGAATATAAAGTACATAGCATATAACCAGGAAAAGGCTTAATTTAAAGAGAATATATGCGCCAATTCCGTATATCAGGAAGGATACAAGATTCGATACGATAACAACCGGGATCGGATATGTTT
>CAYRYR010000075.1:0-13174 GCA_964428385.1 uncultured Methanoregulaceae archaeon | reverse complement strand
TTACCGAAATTTTTAACCATTTTCCCGGAGCAATATTGTTTCATACGGTGAAACCAGTATGAATACCAGAGGAAACGGACTTCTTCTCCACATTACATCATTGTCATCACGATTTGGAATTGGAGATCTTGGCCCTGCTTCAGATGATTTTCTTCAATTTCTTGCAGATGCAGGACAGAGATATTGGCAGATCCTTCCTATTCATCCAACAGATCCGAAATATGACAACTCACCATATCATGCTCTTTCAGCCTTCGCTTACAATCCTTTGCTTATCAGCCCTGAACGCATGATTTCGGATGGATTTCTTGAGAAAACGGATCTGGATCCAATTCCGGCATTTCCAAAGGATTATGTTGATTTCGCCTCTGTTATTTCCTATAAAGAAACCCTTTTTTCCATTGCATATGAACGTTTTATGAGTAAGGGTGGTTCAGAGGGGTTTTCTGATTTTTGTGAAAAGAATGCATGGTGGCTTGATAACTATGCTCTATTTGTGGCATTAAGAAAAAGATATGCTCCTGCCACCTGGGGGGACTGGCCTCTTAAACTCAAATTGTATCAAGCTGAAGCCATCAATGAGATGAAACGAAAAGAGTATGAGGGGATCCAAAGGGAACAGTTCCTTCAGTATCTCTTCAGTATTCAATGGGACAGATTACGAAAAACATGTAAGAGCAAAGGTATCCTCCTCATAGGAGATATCCCGATATATGTGGATTATGACAGTGCTGATGTCTGGACAAATCCTGGGTTATTCAAACTGAACGCAGAACAAAAACCATTCGTAATTGCAGGTGTTCCCCCTGATTATTTTAGCGAAACCGGACAGGTATGGAACAATCCTATCTATAATTGGGAGGAGATGGAAAAAAATAAGTATTCATGGTGGATTCGCAGAATAGAGCACCTTATTAATCATATCGATTATGTACGTATTGATCATTTCCGGGGCCTCATTGAGTTTTGGGAGATCCCGGCAGGTTCTGAGACTGCAATCAATGGTCGGTGGGTTATGGCACCGGCAAAAGATTTTCTGAGAAACCTGGTAAGAAAATTTCCTTATCTTCCTATTATCGCAGAAGATCTCGGAATTATAACCCCTGATGTCAGGGAAGTACTTAGAGAATTTTCAATTCCTGGAATGGATGTGTTGCTTTTTGCATTTGGTAAAGGAATGGCTGAAAATCCCTATATTCCGCATAACATCACACGAGATCGAATCGTGTATACCGGCACCCATGATAATAATCCCATTCAGGCATGGTTTGCAATCGAAGCATCTGTTGAGGAGAAGAAAAACCTTTTTGCATATGTAGGACGGGAAGTTTCAGCAGATGAAATTAATATGATTCTTATCAGGATGGCCATGATGAGCGTAGCAAACACGGCAATTATACCTGTACAGGATCTTCTCAATCTCGGTGTAAAATCACGAATGAACCAACCCGGAATAAATGCCGGAAACTGGATTTGGAAACTAGATCCAGGCCAGTTAACCAGTGAAATTTCCCTACGTTTAAGAAATCTGACTGAAATTTATGGTCGAATATAAGTATTGTATTATAAACAAAAAAAGTAGATCTGTTATGCGAAAAGAAGTATATCCCTGTTCATACAACAATCTGCTGGAATGGTAAAGATATTTTTGCATGTCTATCTAATATCAAATTATTCTATCTTTCGGGTACCAAAATAAGAAAAGTTATTAAGACGGTTTTTCGTCTGCTGGGTTCTTATTAAAAATAAGAATTATACATTATGTATCTCACGAGGAAATATGCATAAAATCACCAATGCGGGATCGTGATATAACTCTGGTCGTGTTTGAAGAAAGGAGAAAATATGGGAACAAGTAGAAAACAGAAAGAATCACATAATCTCTTCAAAAACGAACATTTCTGGTATAAAGATGCCATCATTTACGAAGTTCATGTAAGAGCATTTTTTGATAGTGATGGGGATGGTACTGGTGATTTTACCGGCCTAACACAAAAACTTGAATATCTTAAGGATTTAGGAATTACTGCCGTCTGGTTGCTCCCATTCTATCCATCCCCATTAAAGGATGATGGATATGACATTTCTGATTACTATAATGTCCACCCTGATTACGGTACATTACACGACTTTACACATTTTTTGTATGAGGCACATAAAAAAGAAATTCGGGTCATTATAGAATTCTGTCTGAATCATACCTCTGATCAACACCCTTGGTTCCAACGGGCGCGAAAATCTCAAAAAGGAAGCAAATGGAGAGATTTCTATGTCTGGAGTGATACAGTCGATCGATACAGAGAGGCCAGAATCATATTTAAGGACTTTGAATCATCGAACTGGTCATGGGATCCGATTGCAGAAGCATATTACTGGCATCGGTTCTATTCACATCAGCCGGATTTGAATTATCACAATCCTGCTGTCAAAAAGGCCATTCTGGAGATTGTTGATTTCTGGTTTGACCTTGGTGTTGACGGAATGCGACTTGATGCAGTACCATATCTCTTTGAAGATGAAGGAACAAATTGTGAAAATCTTCCTGAGACCCACCAGTTTCTCAAAGATTTGCGGGCACATGTGGATACAAAATTTAAAGATCGAATGCTTCTTGCTGAGGCAAATCAATGGCCTGAAGATGCCGCACTTTATTTCGGTACCGGAGATGAAGCCCATATGGCATATCATTTTCCTCTTATGCCCAGGTTATTCCTTTCCCTGCGGATGGAGGATAGTTATCCTATCATAGACATTCTTCAACAGACACCCCAGATACCTGATTCCTGTCAATGGGGTCTTTTCCTCAGAAATCATGATGAACTTACTCTTGAGATGGTAACCGATGAAGAACGTGACTATATGTACCAGGTCTATGCAAAAGATCCCCTCCAAAGAATAAACTTAGGAATTCGAAGAAGACTGGCTCCACTCATGCGAAATGATCGGAGGGAGATGGAACTCATGAACGTCCTTTTATTCTCGCTTCCGGGAACTGGGATTCTCTATTATGGTGATGAGATTGGAATGGGGGACAATTTTTATCTTGGGGACCGTAACGGTGTCAGAACTCCAATGCAGTGGAACTCAGATATGAATGCTGGATTCTCCCGTTCCAATCCGCAACAACTCTACCTTCCGGTCATTATTGATCCTGAATATCATTATCTTGCAATAAATGTCCAGAACCAACAACGAAATCCTTCTTCATTCTTGTGGTGGATCAAACGTCTGATTGGCATTACCAAGCAGAACCGGGCATTCAGCAGAGGTAGTATTACTTTTTTAAACACCAAAAATCCGAAGGTACTTGCTTTTTTCAGGGAATACCAGGATGAAAAGATACTGGTCATTGTCAATCTCGCAAAAACGTCACAATTCGTCCAGCTGGAAATTGCTGACTGTGCCGGAACAGTGCCGATAGAGATATTCAGTGGGAACAAATTTCCACCTATCAAAGAAGAACTTTATACTCTCACCATTGGTCCCCATGATTATTTCTGGTTCCAGATCCTCGAAAAAATAATGATTACCCGGGAAGATTTCTTAAAATCCATACCATCATTCTCACTAACAACTACAAAAGGGGGATTTATCACATCTAAAGGGGGGCGATATATCGAAGAGATTCTTCAATTGTATATTAAAAGATGGAATGATACAAAATGGGAGAGAAAGGGCCAGGGAAGGATACGGATCCTTGAACAGATTCCATTAGGCACTTCGTATCTGAATCCATCAGATATTATCATCCTCGAAGAAACTTTCCATGATGGTACAACACGACTCATTTATCTTCCGGTTATATTAGTATCGGGAGACGATGCCCAGAAAATCATTCAGGAAGTACCCAATTATGTTATAACCCACCTCATTTTCGGTCCCAGGGAGGGAATTTTGTGCGAAAGTTATTTTGACCGAACCTTTAGAGAAATTTTTCTCTCTCTCATTGCCAGGAGGAAGATGATTCGTGGAATGAATGGGACCATCAAAATTCTTATCGATCGTAAGTATCGAATTCTTCTTACTCATCAGATGAAACAATCAACTCCTCTTCTTCATGCCGGGAAGGGATTATGTCATTTTATTATATCCTTAAACGGGTTATCTTTGAAACTATACCGTTCACTTGAGGAGGGAGAAAATCCTGCCTGTGAGACACTCCATTTCCTTCATGAACAGACACCCTTTAGAAACTGTCCGATACATGCAGGATCTATCCAGTACAAACAACCAATGACCGAATCAAGAGTCATCGGTGTTCTTCAGGAGACTGCCGAAACCAAGGGGAATGGAATACTATTTGCCGAGGATGCAGTCACAAGTTTTTTTAATACTGTCCTCTCAACGCGTGAAGACCTGGCGGTTCGTTCGATTACCCCTGCAGATTTGTTAATCAGTGAACCAGATCTTCCGGTTATCGCAAAAGACATTATCGGACCGTTCTGTCTGTATATGTTGGATATATTAGGTAAACGAACAGGAGAACTTCATCTGGCACTTGCTTCATCACAAGGGAATCCTGATTTTGACCCTGAACCATTCACTCTGCACTACCAGCGGTCATTATATCAGGCTTTTCATAGTCAGATCCGATTACTATTCAGAAATATGAGTTCCTCTCTTCATGAAATCCCTGAAATACATCATGATGTGATAAAAGATCTTATCGCTTCAGAATTACATATTATCGAAGAACTACAGCCGATAATCAAAAAGAAGATATCAACTCTGAAAACACGGATTCATGGGGATTATCATCTTGGTAACATCCTGTTTTCAGGCAAAGATTTTATCATTGTGAATTTTGAAGGTGATCCCACAAAACCCCTCACCGAACGAAGACTGAAATACTGCCCGTTTCGGGATGTTGCAGGGATGATATGGTCACTACATTATTCCGCCTATTCCATGTTTTCCCAGGTAACTCTGGTACGCCCGGAAGATGTTGTATTTTTAAAACCATGGGTAGAATTCTGGGTGTCCTGTGTAACCAGAAGTTTTCTTTCGTCTTATCTCACGGTTATCCGTGATGCTGAATTTTTTCCAAAAGACAGCAATGATCTTGATCTTCTGCTCCGTATTTATACACTTGAGCGGGCAATAACGAAAATAGGATATATAAAGACTATTAGACCAGATAGAATTCATATTGCAATTGCAGTTTTGAATGCAATACTTGCAGAAAGGATCTCCACCAGGCATCTTACCCTGTGTGAATAATATACTGTTTTTTAATCGTGCTTATTAAATTTGCATTTTTCCAATAGTTAGTCATTTTCCTGCCCGGTGATCAACTCTCCTTGCGATGCCCTGGTATCAATAAGATCTTTTATGGTTCATCAATGTGTTTTCTCTGGTCTATTATCATTGGATTAGGTGGTAATTGAACAAGTTTTTCTGATATGAGTATTAATATAGATGATTTGTATTTTATGTATCAGACAGGAATCACATGGATTGTTGACTCTTTAAATGTGGCATAGATTTGACAGCCTGGCTGAAGTGATAATTCCTCGCAGCTGGTTCTGGTCACCATAGCTATAATTCGGATTTTGCAGTCGAGAACTACCCTGATAAATGGTCCGGCAGAGATGAGTTCCACAACTCTGGCAGGAAGTGTATGGCGTGCACTGGATTGAAACGGTTCAAGGGAGATGATGATATCTTCTGCACGAAGAGTTACTACTACAGGCCCCAAATAGCAGCCGTTTATAGGAACGCGAAGATCGCCCAGGATCAACAATGATCCTTGTTCCTTACTAATGGCCTCTCCTCTGAAGATATTCTCAGTTCCGCAAATTTCTGCGACATACGGAGTACAAGGATGTAAAAATACCTCTTCAGGTTTTCCAGTCTGAACCACTTGTCCGTCCTGCATGATTGCAACTTTATCGGCGAGAGCGTACACATCTTCAAAGTGATGTGTGATATGAATAATCGGAATTAATAGTCGTTTGTGTATTTTTCGTATCTCTTGTCTCAGCCGCTCCCTGGTCATTGAATCGAGTGCAGACAGAGGCTCATCAAGAAGGAGCAGACGTGGCTGTTGTATCAATGCTCTTGCAAGTGCTACTCGTTGAGCCTCCCCTCCGGAGAGGGTTGCCGGACTGCGGGAGAGGAGATCACCTATCCCGAGCGTTTCAACAAGGGTCAAAAACTGCTGTTCACTCTCTTTATCTTCCTTGTGCCTGATTTTCATGCTGAATAAAATATTCTCTCTAACTGTCATATGGGGAAAGAGCATGATATCCTGGTACATCATGGCAATATGCCGGTCTCTTGGAAGATCATGGGTAATATCTCTTCCTTCATAGAGAATTTTTCCCTGTCGGGGGTGATGGATGCCGGCTATCATTTCAAGAAGGATTGTCTTTCCTGCACCAGAGGGACCGATAATCACCCAGTACTCTGGTTTGTCTATTGTTAAAGAGAGTGAAGTAATGTGAAAATTACCAAGATCTAATGAGACGTTATCAATATGAAGCATTATAATCCCTCATTCTCCCCGGACAACCGTTCAAAAAATAACATTGTAACTGCAGCAATACCCAGGAGGATACAGGCTGTGGTGATGGCGATGTCGAGATCTCCTGTAGCCATATTTAGATACAGAGCGATAGGGAGAGTTTCTGTGTGCATTCGGGTAGCTCCTGCCAGCATTAAAACAGCTCCAAATTCCCCCATAGCTTTTGACCATGTTATGACCAGACCGGATATCAGGCCGGCACGAGCCATCGGAAGGGAGATATGCCAGAATGCCTGAAAGTCGGTACAACCAAGTGTTCTAGCTATGTGTTCATATCGTGGAGATATCATTGAGAACGATGATCGCATTACTCTTATCATATAAGGAAGGTTTACAAACCATTGGGCAACGATGATGCCCAGTTGGGTATAGACAACTTCAATACCCATATCTGATAATCCGGTCCCAATTGGTGTCTGTGCAAAGAACAAAAGGAGTGCTACTCCGGCAACCAGAGGAGGGAAGGAGAGTGGAAGCATCAGGATCATTGCCAGAGGGCGTTTGAACTTCAGAAGTCCTCTGCTGAGGGCATATCCCGTTGGAACCGCAACAATTGCACATAATCCGGTGGAGATGAAGGCGGTAATGAGAGAGAGCTGAATCGCATATCCTATCTCTGGCGAGGAAATGGTCTGAATAATACTATCGGGATTAATAAAGGTAAAGAGGCCTCCAAGTACCAGAAAGGTAACTCCTGCTGAAAAAACAGCAAGAATAATAGTCATCGGCTGAAAAAATTTTCCTTGCCAATTTATCTTTTCTGACATTAGAACTTTTATTTTACAGTATCGTTGATGTTCTCTAATCTATTTGAATTGCTTTATTTTCTATTATATCTGCATTACTTTCGATAATCAGATATTGGTATTGGTTTGCAATATAGAGTCTTAATGAAACCAAAAAGATGGAATATTTTGCATTTGTCTTTTTTTTGCCTGGTGTAACCTGCATGATGGAGTGTTTTCATTAATGTAGGGAGCCTGATTATGAGTATTGAAACAATTCAAAACAATTTCTACGTGGGTTACCGGCCCGATATCGCTTTTTTTTCTTTGCGGAATATATCACAAAATCAGTAATTTTACATGCATCTTACTGGTAAAAAAAAAGGGGTTTGAGTAATCCTTTTTAGCTGATATACTCCTTGTGTTTTAGATATTATGGTTGTACATCCTCATATTCAGGATCCGGATATGCAGGAAACCCGTACTTCTTGAAATAGGCCTTCCCTTCATCTGATGCTGCATAATCGATAAAAGCATTGGCATTCTCAATATTTTTTGAGAATGTGGTAATTCCTATCGGCACAATGAGTGCTGTGTCGGCACTATCTGAAAGTGGTATAGAATCCATTGTGTCAGAATTTATCTGGTCAAGGGTGAGAAGAGTGGCATCAAGTGATCCGGCATTCATGGCTGTTACCAGTTCGTTGATGGTGGCAGTTCTCACGATTACATTCTTCTCTACATCTTTGGCAATTTCGTATTTTTGAAACAGTTTTTCGCCTGCTTTTCCGATAGCAGTAGCGTTGATATCACCAAGTCCAATCTTTAGTCCTGGCCGTGCAAAATCTTTCACTGTCATAATGCTATCCGGGTTACCCTTTCGGATTGCAATTATAGGGACATGGTACGCAAGGTACTGAGGTTCTCCCACGAGATTTTTCTCCTGGGCAATTCTATAGTCCGGAGTTCCACCCGGAATAAAGACGTCTCCTTTATGAGTAATCTGCATCTGGCTGATAAGTGCTCCGGATCCCTGGAAATTGAATACTACCGGGATACCTGTTTTATCTGTAAATGAAGAACCAATCTCCTGTACCGGTTTTTTCAGCCCCGCTCCTGAATAAATGAAAAGAGCATTAGGATCTTTTGCTATCAGATCATCAACAGAGATATTTTTTGTTCCTGCAGTCACTGAAGATGCAGAGTCTTGTGCCCAGGCTCCGGTGATACATATCCCGGTCAATCCCAGAACCACAAGAAGCAGAAATAATGTTGTTCTCATATTAACTTTCATTGTTATCATATGAGTTTGTGTTTACATGATTAAAACAATTTGGTTTAATATTTTAGAATAGTAATTAATTGCAATTTATTTGCATCGTTTCAAAAATATTTCTATGGTACTCATAAATTCTGGTTTGACAATCTCTTACACAATCATAGATCTTCATGTCTGTAATATTTCTATACTATTGCATAGTATTGACAAGTCTTTTTCCTGGTAATGATGGTCAAAATGTCATTTCATTAAACCCTGCCTAAACATGAAAGTATTGTACCAGTTGTTTTTTAAACAAAGCCAAAAATACATTTTTTACGCAGTTCCCAGCTGTTTTCCATTGCATTCAATTATAAAAAAAAGGGTTTATCATATCATCATGACTATTATCTGGAGTTTTTAGAGTATTTCTGAATAGTTTAGCATTTCATCTATATTCTGGTATTTTAATGCACATCAATAAAGATAAGAGTTAAAAAATCTTCCCATTCTAAAAAAAATATGCAAAGATATCTTTTGATATCCAGAGTTGATCTGGATATCTATCACCATTGGTTTGTCCTACGGTTCCTGAAAGATATACTCATCTCAACCGGTACGTATTAGATTAACAAATGGTTGCTAGTAAAATTGCCGGGTCCGTGTCTGATTCACCATTCCGGATGGTTTAGTATCATCGTCTGTGATTCCAATGATTTGTTCTGGTCATATCCTGTCTTTGACAAGAATGCCATTAAACATCTTTTGATAATCTTTTCTGTATCAGGACACATGAGGAATTTTTTCATCATATTTTCAGCCTACTGCACCGCCTGGGGCGGGGTGTAAGAAAGCAACACAGAAAACATGGTTGTATCTTTCTTCTCTCCCGGATAATGCCCGGATTCTTGATGTTGGATGCGGTACCGGAGCTCAGACCCTGGATCTTGCAAGTCTTACAAATGGCACCATTATTACAGTAGATAACTACCAACTGTTCCTTGATACCATCACACCCCGTAGGTGATAAGGACATGCCAAAGGGGTTTTTATAGGTTCTAAAAATAGTAATGTGAGGACTAATACTCGCTCTTCACACTCGGAATTGAACCGATATCGAGATACCTACCCTCATCCCGGGTGTATTGCGGCCTGGTAATATTCATTCCACCATTCATGTTCCCCGTTTTTGCGAACCGGGTCCAGAAATAGATTAGGTTCTCGGCGACCGAGTCGGTTACCTGATCTGGCGGCTTCGGGATTTTAAATAGTAACATGGTCTCGCTGCCATGGAAAGCTCCATAGGGTTGCCCGGGAAGGACATGCGAATACTGGTACCGGTACGTGTTTTGGTTCAGTTCCGCCATCGATCCTGCTACAAATTTCACCGCGTCGGTAAAGTCATAATCAGTCATGATCTGTTCCAGCTGGAGCTGGACCTCTGCGGTTGAATTGGCAGGATATTTTGCGAGAACCGATTGTGCATCCGTCCTGAACCGGTTCTGGATGAAGATTTTGTACTCCGTAACGGTCATGTTTGCATCCGTAGCAAGGTTGGTCCCGTCATCTGCGTTGTTTCCGATGATAAGGGGGACCTGATTCTCATGATGGAGACGAAACACATTTTCTGGTGCATCAGGAACTACCCATCCATCAATTGTTGGTTCGAAATGCCGGGAGTTTACCATCTGGAATGGGGAATTCGGCCAGGGTGTGGCATTGGTAAGATCCTGGTAACTCAGCCCCCGCATCTGTGCAACTGCATCCGGACCAGAGAATCCGAGGCTTTGGGCGAACGTTTCCCCAAGCTTCTCGGCGTCGGCTTTTGAGTTGAGAGCATCAATTTCCGCTCCATTCGTTCAGAATGTGCCGCTTTCGACAATTGTCTGTTGGTAGAGCCCCTTGGTCTGCGGGTTGCTAATATGGGTTAGAATACTCTCTTCCTGCAGATTGCCCGAATATGGTCACCTGAGACGGGTCACCATCGAACAACCCGATGTTTCGCTGAACCCACTCCCGGGCAGCAATCTGATCGAGGAGCTCGTAATTGCCTGAACTGTTATTCAAAGACTCATTATCGAGCTGGGGATGGGCAAGGAATCCGAGAGCCCCGACCCGGTTATCTTTCTAAATGCTCCACCATAGAAAAAAACCATGACCGGAAGTTTCTCGTCAGGGGTTTTGCCGGGGTCCGGACATTGAGGTACAGACAGTCCTCGATCATGGTAAGATTAGGATCCTCACTGATCGGCTGAGTACAGGCAGGTGAATACACTTTCGTTTCCTTCACGCCGTCCCAAAGACTCGACAGGAGCGGGCGGTCTCCACCGTAGGTCTCCGGTCGGGGAGCCGCGAACGGAATACCGAGATAGACCCAAAGCCTGTCTTGTTGAAATCCGGAAATCATGCCGGCATCTGTCTTCACAATACCGGGTTTTGATATATTTTGAGTAGATCCGGCAGAAAATCCGATGATAATCAGGCAGATTATTAGAATACAACTCATTTCGCTATATTTTTGCATATGGTTGCGTCTCCTTCTCATAAGATGATACTTTTTATCTTCCATATTCAATAATACCCGTTTATCTTTTAGAGGGTCTCGTCCTTTCCTAACTCAACCGGTCTTTAAAGAATAAACCCTGAAAACTCCCGCATAAAAAGGATCCCCTTCTCCTTGTTTGGCCAATGAACTCAAAGAGAAGCAGTCCAAACATCTTGAGATTGAGTTTAGAATATGTATGGGTTGACAGGGAGAAGAAAACGTGCACGCTGAAAAAATAGATCTTTGAATCGGTTTAAAATTGGTTAAACATTTCAGTTTTTTAATTCTTATAAAAGGAAATAATGTTTCAGATAATCCCTGTCATCACATCATCATCATTATCTGACTGGTAGTCAGGGTGCACTTCCTGCCGTGCAACCAGGGCGAGGATAAGAATGACAATTGCAACAACAAATGAGAAGAAAAAGGCAAGGTCAAAACCTGTAGTTAATAGTTGTAGCTTAATGTTTGCCGGTGCAGTTTCTGTGATCCCCTGATTTGTGGCAAGTGTTGTGATCCCCTGGATAAATACCAGGTTTGCAAAGGCAATTCCAAGTGTCATGGGGGCGAACCGCTCAAGGCTTGTAAGGCTGGAGACCATACCCTGGTATTTCTTTGAAACTGAGTTCATGATCATATTCGATGCCGGTGTCATCATCATACCAAGACCAAAACCAATCATGAGCAGGCAGAGAACTACAAACCCTGTTGAGGTATCAACCCGAAGGAGTGTCACCATATAATAACCGACAACAAGGAAGACTCCTGCACCAATACAAAGTATTCTACCTCCTACTCTGTTAAATAATATTCCTGAAATAATACCTGAAACCATCAGGGCAACCGAAAGAGCGGTTAAAATGAGTCCGGCATCTGAAATACAGTACCCTTTTACGTACTGAAGATAGAATGGGAGTAGATAATTAATACCGGCAAAACTGAAAAAGACCAATATCAGAATCAGGTTGGTCATCAGGAAATTCCTGTTCCTAAAAAGGTGGAGTTCCAGCAATGGATCAACGATCCTGAGTTCGTGCCATACAAAGTAGCCCAGTGTAATGAGTGCAAGTCCTAGGGAACCGATAATTATTGGGGAATTCCATCCAAGAATCTGCCCTTCAGATACCGCAAAGAGAAGTGCAGCAAGGCCGGTGAAGATCAACAACGCTCCGGCTTTGTCAAAGCCCACATATTTTTCATGGTGCGTAATTACCGGAATAACTTTCCCGCCCAGAAGTATTGCACAAATTCCAACTGGCACGTTGATGAAAAATATATAGTGCCAGGAGAGGAACTGGGTGAGCATTCCTCCGATGGTGGGCCCGATGGCAGTCCCTAGTGCGGCTGCAGTCATGATGATGCCCATGGCTTTACCTCTTAGTTCCATGGGAATGTACGCGGTTATCATCGCCGGTGCAATCGCTGTTATCATTGCACCACCTATCGCCTGGAATGCCCGTGAAATGATGAGCACGGGAAATGAGGATAAGAGATCGGGCAGGAGACCGCAGGAAAATGATCCCAGGGTAAAGATGACAAATCCTGACAGGAAGACTTTCTTAAACCCGATACCATCTGACAATTTGCCGAAGATAAGTACACAGCCAGCCATCACCAACAGGTAGATAGTTGCAACCCAACTTACGGTACTTGAAGAGATATTGAAGTCCGATGAAATGGTTGGCAGTGCGATATTGACAATCGTTCCGTCCAATGCGGACATAAATGCAGCAAGAGAGATGGAGAGGATCAGGAGATTGAATCCTGTCTGATTCGTTCCCTGGTGGTTATTTCCCATATATAAATATAGGATGGGGGGGTAAAAAAGAGGAAGGGTTTTTGTTCTGTTGTTAATTTGATGCGAAAACGAGCAGTTTATAAGAGTACAAGGATCCATGCTGATTCCTGGGGCGATTGAATGGTCCTGATTTTTTCAGGATACTCGTAATTCTAGGTATTTTTGTATCCTTATTATAATCTATGGAAAACCTACGGTACTTCTATTTCTTGTGTAAGTGTAAATAAAAAAGTAGTAAATCGAGATTAAGCTTGAATACCCACTTTCCTTAAAAGAGTCTTTGCTAATCGTTCCATTTTATTTTCAGTAAACCGATCATGCA
>CAYRYR010000074.1:0-13699 GCA_964428385.1 uncultured Methanoregulaceae archaeon | reverse complement strand
GCGGTTAATCAATTAAATTATCAAACGAATGTGTTTCAACTGGAAAGATTTATGTAAAGATTGAAAACGTGACTGCACTATCACTTGAAAAATCGGGAAAATTCATGCAGATAAGATCCGATTGATGATGATATGTAAATTTGAGGAAGAAAAAATATTTCAGTCTTTTCCTGGTATGACGAAGAAGTGCCAGCATAGATACCTATTCAGGAACAGACAAGAAGTACTATGGATATCTGTGTAAGTGCCGATTGGGATCCTGCCATAGAAGCGTGTCTAAAAAAACGGGATTTACCCGAGGCTTTAAAAGAGATCGAACACTCCATAAAAGGAGATCCAGAAAACCAGAATCTTTGGATCCAGAAAGGAATTATTCTTTATATGGAATGTAAATTTGAGGAAGCACTTGAAATATTTGATTCTGTACTGGAGAAAGATCCAGATTCATCAGATGCATTAAACGGTAAAGGGGCAGTTCTTATTTACCAGGAGCATAATGAGGAGGCAGAAGAAGTATTCACCCAAATCCTAAATAAAAATCCTGATTTTTTTTACGCGTGGGTAAATCTGGGAATGCTACATAAAGCAGAAGAGAGGTATAAAAAAGCATTACAGTGTTATGAAACCGCAATCACATTAAAGCCAGAGTCATCCATTGGATGGGCAGGAAAGGGAGATGTTCTTAATGAGATGGATAAGTATCAGGAGGCGATTGTAGCATGTGATAAGGCTTTAGTATGTGATCCAAATGACGGAAATGCCTTGATGACAAAATCTGACACATTAGCCAGATTGGGAATGTACAATGAAGCTTCAGAAGTTGCAAAAAAAGCCACAATCGTCTTTCCAGATCATTTTTTGTCCTGGCAAATTTATGGATCCATCCTGTATCATCAAAGCCGGTATAGAAAGGCTATCACTGCATTAAAAACTTCTTTGAAGAGAAATCCTGAAAATTCAGGCTGCTTGCACGTTCTGGGGCTAACTCTCATGAAATCCGGAAATGATGAGAGTGCATTAAAGGTGTTTAATCTCCTGATTGCCCAGGATCCAGACGATATTGCAGCATTAGGAAATAAAGGGACCATTCTCACGAAACATAAAAGATATTCTGAAGCGATTAAGACACTAAAAATGGCTCTTGAGTTAAATCCTTCCTATTTGTATGGTTTGAATAGTATTGGCCTTGCTTATAAGGGTATCGGAAAAATGAAAAGTGCATTATTGGCTTTTAATACAGCTCTTGAGATAGATCCCGGGTTTGAACCCGCCGTGCAGAATAAAGCCCTTTTATTACAAAAGAGAAGTCAAAAATCCTTCAAACACAACCAAAAAACAAAAAAATAAGATGTCCCATAACTAACAGATAATTGATATCGTATAATATATGGCAGAAATCTCATCTTTTCACATTTTTCACAGGATTTTCAATCCGATTTTTCATTCAGATAAAGGACCAGTTGCTAATCTAAAAAAGCGAATAACAGTATCAGGCATCGTAATGAGTAGTTCTGAAGGTTACCAGGTGGGAAAAACCATACTCTGTTGATCTCCTAAATACAGGGATTCAAATAAACACTGTATCGACAATTCGCAAAATAGAGAACCTCAAAACCTTAAATCCCCATTATATAATGTATATATTTATAGGGCAGGGGGATAATATTGTCCTTTTATTCGTTGCTGTTGCCGGAAGTTGGTTCCCTATTGTATGTGCTGACACCCAGAAGGAGTCTTTTACTGTACCCGGCATGTACGTATAGTACAGTACAATTTGTGATCAAAAAGATAAAAAACGCCATGCAAAAGATTTCAAACGACTCTGTCGATTTTTCAAGTGATATGGAATCATCATATTATTATCACTTGATTATTTTGACCTCTTTCTCCACCTTCTGCCTTCCTCTGCGTCTTCTGCGATTTGAATTTCTCCAATTGAACTGATGTAATTATAGAGGGACGAAAGAGACTGTTTCAACCTCAATACTATTTCTGATTAAACTGATGTAACCCCGGGGAGTTAGAATCATAGAGTATCTGAGACATGTTCCACCCTCAACAGTTTGAATTCTAGAAGTGTAATGGACATTGTCAATATGAATATCAACATGAAATAAGTATTAGGGCTTGATTTGTCGCCATGATCAACAAGCATGATGTAAACCTTAATAATGGTTTAAAATTCGAATAATACCAAAGGTTTTCTTTATATTACTCTGTGCTTTTTCCACGACACTGCATGAAATTATAATTAATACAATATACTTCCTATTCATTAAAAAGACAATGTATATAATAAAAAAAAGTTCATTTATTAAGGTGATATCAATCCTGCTGGTTGATGATGAAGAATCACTTCTTGATCTGGGCGCCAGATTCCTTTATCAACGAGAACAGATTACAGTTCAGTCAGCTTCATCTGCACAAAAAGCTCGTGAAATACTTGAAAAATCCACATTTGATGCTATCGTATCAGATTACGATATGCCTGAAATGAATGGAATTGCTTTTCTCAAGACCATCAGATCCGAATATAATGACGTCCCATTTATCCTATTTACCGGAAAGGGACGTGAAGAGGTGGTTATAGATGCTATCAACAACGGTGCTGACTTTTACGTGCAAAAAGGGGGAGAACCAAAGGCTCAGTTTGCCGAACTTGCTCATAAAATCCGTCAGGCAGTCGATAAACATCAGGCATATACCACTATCAAAGAAAAGACTGCTGAGATGAAAAAAATAACAGAAGAGACTCTCAAATTCATCTCCCTTAAGACACGTGAAGAAATCCTTACTCACCTTGGAGAGGTCCTTGAAGAATTTATTAGAAACAGCATCATTGTAACCATATCATCGTTTTCAGAGGGCAATATGAAGATTCATTCGATTCATGGCATAGATACAAAAACCATAGATCAAATTAATCAAATTCTTACAATAAATCTGATGGAACAGAATTTTATAACATTCCCGGAATATAAATCCATCTTCCTTACCGGAAGACTTTATAAGCATATTAACAACCTGGCTTATTTTGCACAAGGAGTAATACCTGAGCCAATATGCAGAGTTCTTGAGAAGATGTTTCATATCACGCACCTGTACTCCGTTGGGCTGACCACAGGTATAGCAGATGGAGGAAGTGTCCATATATTTTGCAGGGATGGGGATTTTATCCGCAATCCACAATCAGTTGAGACCCTGGTCTTTCAGGCCTCGCTTGCACTGGAGCGGGTACATACAGCTGAAGAGATGCAAAAACGCGAAACAGAGTATGAGAATATTATCAATCATATACAGGATGTTTATTATCGGACAGCCATTGATGGAAAAATACAGATGGTAAGTCCCTCGGGAACACGGATGTTTGGATATGACTCAGATGAGGAGGTAATTGGTATGTCAGCCTATTCATTATGGGTATATCCATCCGAACTCGAACGAAAAAAGACAGCCCTTTTGGCAGAAGGAAGTATTAATGATTTTGAGGCCACCTTGTTCTGCAAAGACGGATCCACACTAAATGTCTCCCTTACCTCTCATCTCATTTATGATACAGCAGGCAGTGTCATCGGAGCGGAAGGGGTTATCCGGGATATCACAAAACGAAAGAAGGAATGGGAGCAATTACTAGCCAGTGAAGAACAATATAAAAGTGTCTTTACCAACTGCCCATATGGTATTGCAGTACTTGATACCATAGATGAGGGTACAGATTGTATAATTCTAGATATTAATCCTGCTGCACAGAGAATCTTAAACCAGTCTCATGAGACAATTATTACAAAAGGGTGTAAAGAACTCTTTGCAATCAATTCTAAACATGTTCTTATGAGAGCAATAAAGCAGGTATATCTGACAAAAGAACAAAATCATCTCCCGGTAACCTGGTACCAGAATGATATGTTTGAGGGATGGTTTGATATGAATCTGTACCTGCTTTCATCAGGAAAACTCCTCTTTATCTTCTCTGATATTACAGATTATATTACGAAAGCACATGAATTATCATGTGCAGATATCTGATTGAATGTTCTGCTGTACCCGGGAAAAATTGTAATGGTACGTTTTTCATATTACACTCACGTTTATTTTCATCAGCATAAAATTACATGGTATCTGAATTATGTCACTTAATAAAAGATATTTTGCATGTATTTGATGAATTGAGTTTCTATACGGTTAATAAAATTTTATATCTGCATACCTCGTATCATAGTATCTCTACCATAATTAAGAGAAAATAAATCAGATGCGATGTGTTTCTATGATAATCTTTCTTTCAGAGAGCTTTCATAAAGTTTTTTTGTTTATACTGCAAAGAGTAAAAACAATTGGGTTAGTAAATGTATGAAAAGAGAATGTCATTAGCACACAAATTAATGATATTTTTCTCAATGGTTTTTGTAATTCTTATCTGCATCCTCTCTTTTTCGATGTGTTTTCTTGCTGAAAAGCATATGATTTCATCTGAACGACAGAAAATCTACGAGAACACAGAGATTCTCGGATCAGCCATTACTATTACTCAGCGTGGCCTTGAATGGTACGATACCAGATATGATGCATATCTGCAATCTGTTCTATCGGTTTTTTCTGAACAATATGACAGAGCGAAAGAAGAAGGGAAACTCCCGAATCTTACCAGTGTACTGGAGCAGAGTCCGACATTTGTGAATGGAACAGTCTACCTTTACCTTATATCTAGTGACGGGATAATAGTCAATACAACGTTCGCTCCTGAGATGAGTCTTGATCTCAAGAAATATCCTGATTTTTATGAAAGATTAACAGAAATAAGAAAGGGAAATTCATTCCAGTTCGATCCGTGCGAGGCATCATTTGTAGATCCTACAATAAGAGTCAAATATGGGTACCTCCCGTCTTCAGATCATCAGTATATCCTGGAAACAGGACTTGAATGTGACTCTATTGAAAAGGAACGAACCAGTTTATTCTCTTATGAGATGTTGTTAAACAAAGAAATTGAGAAGGATCCCACTATTATTTCGTTATTTCTGTATGATACCCAGGACAATGAACTAAATTCTGCAACAACTCTGACAGACAGCTCACAGGATACATTTTCTACAGTCGAGCGTAATGCCCTGTATCAGAAAGTTCTCAATACGAAAGAGGATATTATCAAAGATTATCCTGAAAACATCAGGGTTCATGCATTTTATATTCCTTATACTGACAGTGATGTAGTATCTGCCAGATATCTGGATAAGATTTGTATCATCGTCTATGATACGCATATTTTGAATGAACATCGTGTAATTCTCCTCATTATTTGTCTTTTCATCACCATTCTTGCAGTACTGATAGCAATTACGGTATCCTTTTATATATCACAGAGATTGATACTTCCGATTGAGAAGATAATCGATGATATTGAACTGATTGCACAGGGAAATTATGAACACCGCATTCAGGATACTACAGGGAGAGAAACACAACGGCTTCAGCGGGCAATCAACCAGATGATAACAGTTATCCAGACAAATATTCTCGATATCAGGAAACAGAAAAACCTACTTGATTCCGAACTGAAACTGCATAAACAAGCAGATAATGAACTCATTATAGCAAATGAGAAACTCCATCATCTCTCCAATATTACCAGGCACGACATTCTTAATCAACTGACTGCACTCCTTGGATATATCGGTCTCGCACGGGAAGAAAAAGAAATACATCAGATCTCTGGGTATCTGGATGCGACTGAACGTATTGGTATAAATATTCAGAATCTGATAGAATTTACCAGAAATTACCAGAATGTGGGAATTAAAGAGTGGATCTGGCAGAATCCGGAAGCTTTATTCAGGGAAATAATACAAAAAATGGATCTGGATTCTGTTTTTGTATCAGCTGATCTTGGAGGATATCTCATCTACGTTGATCCACTCTTTGAGAAGGTCCTCTATAATCTGATTGAAAATTCTCTCAGGCATGGTGGATCTAATATGGATACTATCACCTTTGCGTATGCTCACGAGGATGGAACACTTCTTATCATCTATAAAGACAATGGATCCGGAGTTGCTGAAGAAGAAAAAGACCAGATATTTGAACGGGGATATGGTAAAAACAGCGGTCTTGGATTGTTTATGATACGTGAAATTCTCTCAATGACCGGCATTACGATAATTGAGAATGGTGTTTATGGAGAGGGAGTCAGGTTTGAAATCCGGGTCCCTAAAAATGCCTATAAAAAGAAAGATCCTGTAACTACTACGCAATAAGAACAGAATTACAGATTATGAAGTGATGTTGATTCTAATAATCAGGATTTTGTCAAATCCTGAAATCCTTAAAAAATAAATACAAAAAATAGTATACACTATGAATATTCTCGCATACAATCTGATAACATACGGATTGATTCCTCTAATAACCGTTGCGGTGCATATGTAAACCACCCGGTTGTGCCATTATACTCCAGATGGTATCAGTATTTATATGCAGTCCTGATAATTATAGAGTGTCATAGAATCCTCATAATTTACAACGGATTCTTGATCCTCCTACATCCACCCATTTTTATTACCACACTGCCAAAAATTATCAGGTTTCTGGTCCAGACAAAAAAGAGTGATACACCATAACTCCGCTGTTCAGGTTGTGAAACTATTCATCCTACAAGTCAATTTTTTAGATGTGCATTTCAATCGCATTATAGAGTATTGAATTGACTTTCTTACACATTATGTAGTACCTCTATCCATATCCACACCATAAAAGAAAGTATAGAGGACCGGATACAATGGAATTTACTCTCCTCCATTCTTTTTCATCGTATGTTTAATTATAAAAAATTCCCCTGTCGTTGATATCACGTACCTTTCTTTCATCTGTATCATCATCAGATCACTAGCATTAATTCATTTCATATCCAACAATTCGACACATACCAGGGAATAATACAAAAGCGACACATGTATTATCCTGATCATATCAAAGGAAATACAATGCCTCTGAAAAATTACGAGTGGCAAGAGATACCGGAAACGAAAAACGGGTTTATATATCCACTGATGAGAAAACCAGACATAACGAGTTCAAATTCATTTATTATCAGAGATACTGGCCATCTCATTATTATTGACCCTGGGGCAGATAAAGAACAATTCCTCAGAATAGAAGAGATAATCAGCCCATTCTGCATGGATATTCACCATCCCATCCTGATGATAACAAGTCATGCCCATATGGATCACCTGTATCAGGGACTTATCGCCCGAAAAAACAACAGATTCAGATATATCCTATGTGTACAGGAATATGGAGCCAACGCTCTTGAAACTGGCAACCACACACTGACTGCTGCAGACCTCATAAATATGCCATTTGAGAAGATATCTGTTGACATCCACCTACTGACAAAACACGACCGACAAAATGAAGGAGAACGCACCATCCAGATATCCGGCCTTCCTCCCCTTCTGTTAAGAACACAAAGCAGACTGACAGAATCAGGTATACCACTTATCTCACAGCAAATACTATTCGGAGCTGAAGAACCGCTTGAGATCTGGTATACCCCCGGTCATTCAAAAGACTCAATATGTATCTCATATGGGGGGTTTATTCATCTTGGAGACATTCCCTTTGCCACAAATCCGGCAGTCGCCGGCACTCCCGGATGGGAACCTGCAGAACTTGCATACACATTAGAACGGGTTTTCTGGATTTTTTGCAACCGGCCGGTATCAGTTATCTGTTCCGGGCATGGAAATGCACAACAGTATCATCAGATGTATCCTCATCTTGAACAGATGGTCCATGAACTGGCTGCAATGCCTGATATTATCCGTATTGATACCACACATGTTAGGGAATCAGTACAATATGCACTGGATCTGATTGATGAAGCACACAGGATTTTCCCGGTAATTGCCGGGCGTATCATGGTTCTGTCTTATCATCTTGAAGATCTTGGAGAGGAATGCACTGCCGCTCATATTGCATCTTTCTTTGAAGGCAACACGATTGATGATTTTCTTCATGCATTTGACAACTTTTATGACGCATATCGCAACGGAGAGAAGATAGAATTACAGGTATTGTTAAAGGGACTCCAGATACTAAAACAAATTGAAACGAATTTTCCCGCCAATACCCTCGCACTCGTCATTGATCCATCTATGCTTCGAAGAGCATCTCGTCTTTTTCAGGATTTTTTAACCACTCTTCGCGGATTACCTCCCAAAAGAATACTGACTGATATTAACCCCAGCACAGTTTTGGAATCCGTAATTCAGGCACGAATAACACCACAGATATCAGATGATGACTTCCTTCTTGCTGCAGAAGACGAAGAATCCTTCAGGGCTGCATTGGTAAACCGTATTGCACATGGAATTAAGGTAAGGACGCTGTCAATAGACATACAGACACCGCGTGGTGTTTTTCCTATTATCGCGGATAAAGAACGGTTCTCAGATTTTTTTGCTGCCCTTTTTGAGCAATACGAAGTCAGCGGAACCAGAAACCTTACCCTTTGTTTCACTCATACAGAAGAAAAAGTAGGGATTACCCTGCATCCGGAAACAGAGAAACAGAAATATGAGATGAATATCCCGGGAGCACTCATAAGAGAAGTACGATCCGCCGGGGGGTGGATTGAACAACCCCTGGATCCGAAAACTGCCGAAATTGGCATTGCATTTCCGTCTGCCATCTCACCAGTGTGATAATAGTAGTAATAGCAAAACGTTCTTAAAAATCGCCTTATTCTATACAGTGTAAAAAGCATGCACAAAATAAATACCCTCCCTTTGATTTTAATTGTTCCACTTCGATATACAGGAAATAATATTCTGATGTGCCAGATAAATGCGGTATGGAACAATCAATGAGAGGAGTGAAAAATGGCAGGCTCTTTATGATAGCACAACAGACAATCCATACAGAGTTATGACTATACCCGGCCAATCATCACATTCCAAATCAGGTATGAGAATTGGAGTTAAGAAAAAGGTATTTTTCGCATTTTTATCTCTTGCGGTCATTATCTTTACAGTTACCGGGGGTGTAGCATTTCTGATGATGGGTGATATGGGAACTTATTCTATCCAGACCATCACTGCTCTTTCCAAAACCGCTACACAAGATAGTGCTGGAGCTCTTGAGAATGAGGCCGAAATGTACCTCATTCGTCTGGCCACTGATCAGGCAGATATCAGCAATATTATATTTTCACGAATTATTTCTGACATGGAAGTCATTACAGCACACGCTGAAGTGCTCATCCAGCCAGATGCCTCATATTCGCCTCTTTTGATCTATGACCGCTATTTAGAACCAGCAACAATGAGGACTGCTCCGGTAACCCATTTTGCCCCGGGAACGAATTTAAAAGCAGTATCAGAAGAATGTGCAGCTATGAATGCACTGCAACAGACAAGTATCCCTCTGTACCTCTCAAACCATCAGCTCACATCAGTCTATGTGGCATCAGAATCCGGAATCCTTTCATTTTATCCATGGACATCATCAATTGAACCTTCATTTGATCCAAGAACCCGGGACTGGTTTACTCAGGCGATTAACAATACCGGTATCATATGGTCTCAGCCATATGTTGATCTTCTGGGCAACGGACTGATGGTCACCTGTTCACAGGCAGTCAGGGATAAGGAAAGCGGTCGGACCTGGGTCATTGCAACTGATGTCACACTTGAGACCATTAATAAAAATATAATCAGCACTCAGCTTGGTGACAGGAGTTATGCGTTTATTCTGGACTCTGACGGAAATATTGTTACCAGGCCAGGAATTACCTCCTCACAGGTAAACTGGGATGAGTCCTATCAAACAGACAATTTCTTTGAGAGTGACAATGCTCAGCTTGTGGCCATTGCTCAGAATATGACGAGGGGATTTTCCGGAATAAATAGATGCATATATAACGAGGGGGAGAAATTTATCGCCTATGCACCTATCAGAGATGTCGGATGGAGTGTGGGGCTGGCAGTTCCCGTCGATACCATCATGGCACCTACACGGATACTAATCAAACAGATATCACAGACAACCGTGCAGACACAGGATCATATCGATCAACAGAATGCTCTTTTCAAAGTAATCCTTCTCGGTGTCTTTTTTTCCCTCTTCATCCTGGTCACCGGACTTGCTATCTTATTTGCACGGCGGATAACCGAGCCGGTATTTATTCTAAAGAAAGGAACTTCTGCAATAGGAGATGGAAACCTGCAATATAAGGTGGATATCAGGACTAATGATGAATTTGAAGATTTAGCAGGCGATTTTAATCAGATGGCACAGAACCTTCGTTCACATATTGATGAACTCAAACGGACAACTGCAGAAAAGGAACGGTTACACAAAGAACTTGAGATAGCACAAGATATTCAAAAGAGTTTTTTGCCTGATTCAATCCCGGATATTTCAGGTTTTGATATCGCAGCATACTCACTCCCGGCTCTGGAAGTCGGTGGTGATTTTTATGATTTTATCCCGCTTGATAATTCCTTATGGGGACTCGTAATTGCCGATGTATCTGGAAAAGGCATTCCTGCTGCCCTTTTCATGGCACTCTCACGCACCCTTATCAGGGTTAGTACAGCCCTGACTCTTTCACCAGCAGATGCGATACGTGAAGCAAATAATCTCATCTTTCAGGATTCCAAAACATCAATGTTTGTCACCCTTTTTTATGCTATACTAGATGCTGATGCAATGACTCTTACGTATGTTAACGCAGGTCACAACCCGCCGGTCATGATTACAAAAGAAAAAGACTCAACTGTCAATCTCTTAAAAGCTGATGGGATTGCACTGGGCGTGCTTGATGATATTGAACTTGAAACCGTAACTATCAATCTTGATGCAGGAGATACAATTGTTTTGTATACCGACGGTGTAAATGAAGCAATGAATGCAGAAGGTGAAGAATACGGGATGAAACGATTTACCACCCTCATCAATGATTTAAAGGAAAAAAATGCAGAAACCCTGATACATAAAATTACCGACGCCATAGTAACATTTGCCGGAGGATATCCTCAATCAGATGATATCACCCTGGTCGTCATCCATGTTCCTGATGAAAGGTAATCAGTAACAGAATACAATTCAGAACCTACTGGATAAGATGATGATGTATTGCAAGATTCTCAAGTATCTCTACGTATGTAACAACATACAAATCACATTTTTCACGAAAAACGTTTACATTTCGAGCTTTTTGTAGTTCTTCATCATTACTTATATTATACCCACACAGATCAGTGCATTGAAGTGAAGGTAATCTATCCTGAATCTGTTCAATGTACTGACGTGTCAGGTGATACAACTGTTTTTTCATTTCACCTTCCGGATGAGATGATCGTAATAAAAGACCAATCACAAGAATTCCACCTGATACTGCCCCACATGGACCATCATTATGTCCATATCCGCCACCGAACCCTGCTGCTGCCTGTAACACAATATCTGGCAATATTTTAGAATCCGCAGCAAAAGCCATTGCAACTGCCTGAGAACAGTTATATCCGCTGTGAAAGCAGTCAATGGCATTTCCAACCCGATTTGTTACCATAACAGATATGTATCGTTATTGTACAAAACGATGCACAACAGATACCTGATGTGAGAAGACCATTTAGTAATTATCATTATCAGTAAAAACCAATCTAAAAGCTATTAAAAAACAGGCTAATCATACAAAGACATAATGTAAATGAGAAAGAGATGAGAAAGAGATGTCTGAATAACAGGAGTTTTTTTCCTGTCTGCAATGACACAGATACCAAAAGACCAATCCCATTAAACACTCTGAATCATCAAAAGTATTTTAATTAGTCATCTATATATACCACACTAGAAAAGGAGGAATCAGATGAAACAGAAAATAATCTGCATTGGTCTAACATTGCTCTTCTGCAGTTTCTTTTTGGTTGTTGCAGATGAACCGGCAGATGCACAGACCAACCAGCTGCAAACAGAATGTGAAATGCAATCACTACTCTTTGAAATCCAGGGTGCAATTGCACAGGAACTCGGGATGATGAGCGGTGAACTCGAACTTAACGCCAAAGAACTACGAAAAACCGGGTTTTCTGAACCTGAAGCAGATAACCTTCTGGAAGGGATCCTAAAAAAAGTGCCATATGCCATATCAAGCACCGTTTTAAACCGGGTAGGAACTCTTATTGCAATTAAACCTGATACCTATGCCTCACTCAAGGGAAAGGATCTAAGTGAACAACAGCAGGTGATTAATCTATATGCTGAAAAATGGCCACTATTAAGCCCGATGTTTCCAATTGCTGAAGGAGAGGAAGCAGTTGTCATGTCATATCCACTCTATGCTACACAAGGAGACTGCATCGTCGGGATGACCAGTCTGACATTTCTCCCTGCTGATATGCTCACTACAATTGTTCCCGGTTATGTTACGGGAACCGATTATTCCGTCACCATCATTGATCTAACCGGTCGAATCCTTTATGACACAAACCCTGCAAAGATTGGAATGATGTCCTTTAGTGACAAACGGGCTACTACATACTCATCATTACAAAAATTTGTCACAGATGTGACTGATACCTGGTCTGGCCACGGATACTATGAGTATGGAACTGACAATTCTTCAGAGTCAGTTATAAAAGAAGCATACTGGACTACTGTATATATGCATGGATCACGATGGCGTATTTTAATTGAGAATGTTCCTGATGCACCAGACATTGCATCAATTAGTTATCTTGAAAAATCATGATACAGAGACATCCGGTGCAATAACCCAATTTTTTTTGAAACGGTTTTTACAAGAAACGAAAGAAGATTCAAGCCATTCATACTTATTATTCCGAAAACAGGATAATTGCCTGCCAACCAGATTCCAGTTAGCCTATCACAACACTGATGACATATTACGATAAACTGATTACTCAGAGCATCATGACTACAAAGGAGATATTACAAGGCATACCCGGCATGCTAAGACCGTTTAAGGGATTCATTGAAGGACTAAAAGAAGGAACCGGAAATCAAATTGTTTTTTATGGCGTACCCGGAACCTGTACACCATTTGTTGAATTACTCTGTTATGCAATCAGAACATTATCCTATGAGTATGTCTTTGTTCCGTTTGTCGATGAGACAAACGCAGTACTATTAGAGGAACGAAAAAACGTCGGATTCCAGGCAGGAAAGACAATACCTATAACCAGACCAGCAGCACTGGTTATCATGGGCGGACTTGCCATGCCACAGATACCGGTTACCAAAGATCAGGTAGCAGCAGTGATTGCTACTCATACAGGCGTACCCTGTATCGGAATCTGTTTTATGCATATGTTTGAGAAGGAAGGCTGGTTTGACAAAGTCACATTCGACAACCTCATCGATGCAAATTTTGAGGTTACCGTAAATTAGAACGTAACATTGTTCTAATCCACATTTTTATCTTTTTTTACCGGGTTGTAACCATATACATCTACATGGTTCAGCAGAGTATGTATCCCCTGATGATTCATGAGCATAGGACATACTGCAGGAATGAGTAACCTGACCATTTCAGTAGCAACAAAAAATCCTATCAGGATTACGTAATACATATTACATGACTTTCGGATAAATGGAAAATACTGCCATCCTAAATGAGACATTATTTAAATACTTTAATGGCGTTCATATAAGTAGGTGTCCGAATCAGAGAGAG
>CAYRYR010000073.1:0-13702 GCA_964428385.1 uncultured Methanoregulaceae archaeon | reverse complement strand
CCGTCTTTCATGTGTGGTATGAATATCTCTGCAGTCAGACCATCCATATTATGCCGTAGTACCGGATATGCCACTCGTGAGAGAAGGGTCTTATCAAGGACACAGTCTATAAGAACCGGTCGGCGGGTCTGGTAGAAAGGAGTGGCATATTCATAATCTCCTTTAAAGAGAATATCTACCGCCTTTGTTCCGGTCATCTCTTCCATAGCCCGGTTCCAGATGATGACAGTACCTTTCATATCGATGGCAAAAGTGGCATCAGGCAGGAATTCAATGAGGTTAGAGAAGAGATGTTTCTGTTCAAGTAGTTCCTGTTCATAGTTTGCAAGTTCCTGATAGTTCCGCCTGAGTTCTTCTTCTGTCGCCGTTATCTCCTCATATGCAGCAGTAATCTCTTCATTTTTCCGTAGGAGTTCCTCTTCAGCCTTCTTCTTATCCGTGATGTCCCTCATGGACTCAATAGCCCCGATAATGTCTCCTTGTGCATTGTATAGCGGGGATGCCGTAAACCAGAGATATACTCCCTTTCCACCTCTTAATTCTGGTATGAATCCCTCCGCCTGGAGGACTCTGCCGTCACGTTCAAGCTTGTCATATGGCATCCCGGCAAGAAGGGTCTCATCAAGGATACAATCTATCAGAATCGGGCGACGTGTTCCATAGCCTAATAATCCATATTCATAATCGCCTTTGGTCAGGATTTCATCAGCCCTGATGCCGGTCAATTCTTCAACAGCCCGGTTCCATATAATGACTGTACCTTTTATATCGATAGCAAAGGTGGCATCAGGCAGGAATTCTATGAGGTCAGAGAAGAGATGTTTCTGTTCAATTAGTTCCTGCTCATAGGTTGCAAGTTCCTGATAGTTCTGCCTGAGTTCCTCTTCTGTCGCCGTTATCTCCTCATATGCAGCAGTAATCTCTTCATTTTTCCGTAGGAGTTCCTCTTCAGCCTTCTTCTTATCAGTAATGTCCCTGATAGACTCGATAGCCCCGATTATTTCTCCGTGTGCATTATAGAGTGGGGATGCGGTAAACCAGAGATATGATTCTTTTCCTTTGTTCAGACCGGCGACAAATGTTTCAGAAATTAATTTTTCACCCTGCTTCTCAATATGTGCATAGGTAAGGCTTTCACGTACGGACTCATGTAGAACCAGCTCAAGCAGACCAGGACGTCTCTTTTGATAAAAAGGGATGGCATATTCATAATTTCCACAGCCAATTATATCAGAGGCAGTAACTCCTGTCATCTCTTCGATGGCCCGGTTCCATATAATAACGGTCCCTTTTATATCGATAGCAAAGGTAGCATCAGGCAGAAATTCAATAATACCCGAGAAAAGGTGTTTCTGTTCGAGAAGTTCCTGCTGATATGTGGCAAGTTCCCGATAATTCTTACTTAGTTCATCTTTTGTTGCAGCAAGTTCTCCATATGATGCTTCAATCTCTTCTTTTCTCTGCAATAGTTCTATTTCTGCCTCTTTTCTGGCAGTGATATCTTCTATTGTGCCGTCAAAAAAGGAGATTTTCCCTTCAGAATCGGTAATTGCTTGTGCATGAATTGATATCCAGACATCTGATCCGGTTTTTGCCTTACATTTAACTTCAAATCCCGAGACTTTCTTGTTTGTTTTCAGCATCTGTAAAAATTTGATCCGGTCTTGTGGAGAGGAATAAATCTGGTGGGAAATATTGGTTACCTCTGCAATCATGTCCTCTGGGGCATCATACCCAAATATTCGTGCAAATGATGGATTCAGTGCCAGGAAGTGACCATCAGGTGTGCTCTGAAAAATTCCTTCAACTGCGTTCTCAAAGATGGCGCGATACTGGAGTTCACTCTTCTCTAATGCAGAACGGGCAGCATCACGTTCCTGTTCAGCCTGAATGGTCTCAAGGGCAAATGAGATATCTGACACTATCTTGTCTATCAGGAGGAGAATATCCTGTAAAAAAATAGTTGGTTCTCCTGTGTAGAGCTGGATTACTCCGGCTGGATGGTTATTGATATACAGGGGGAAAGCCAGGGTAAACTGGCTTATCTGGGGTGAATCGTGTGTATCTTTATCGGCATCAGAACTGTGTGGTATCGGTTTTTGTGGTATTTGAGAGATCTGATAATGATTTAATGTAACTGCTTTTCTGGCAATCTCAAACAAGGGGTCAGGATATAACTCACGAACCGGGATTGTACCTGGTACCTGGTCAACAAATCCAGACCAGGCAACCGGGCAGAGAAGACTTCCCTCCTGTTCCAACAGTCCTATCCATGCTCCTGAGAATAATCCTTCATTTATTGCAATCCGACAGATCTCCATAAGCAGGGCATCACGATCTCTTAACCGTACGGATGTTGCATTAACGGCCCCTAAAATCGCATACAGGTGGTTAAATATCAGGACTTTTTTATTTAAGCGTCTCTTGTGGATTGCCTGAATTATTTTGTGTTTCAGTTCAGTAAACTGAGCTTTGGGTGTTCCTCCCTTCTGAAGATAAAAATCTGCCCCTGCATCAAGAGCTTTTATAACAATTTCCTCACGGCCCCTCCCCGTAAAGATAATAAATGGGAGATCGATTCCCTGTGATCGAACAGTGCTTAAAAATTCGATCCCGTTCATTTCAGGCATTTCATAATCTGAAACAATGGCTTCATATTGTTTCTGCTGGATACAAGAGAGACCCTCTTTTGCTGATGATGCAGTATCAACGAGAATATTTCCCAATCTCTCTAAATACTGTTTGGTAATATCAAGCAGTGTCTCTTCATCATCAACATAGAGAATATGAAAAACCTGATCTTGTGTATCTGGCATTAGGGAGTACCTATTTTATTTCATCTGCATATCAATCGGTTTTTGGCAGTAATGCATTATCCAAAAAACAGGGATACATACAAACAACTGCTGTACTTTTGTCAGTTTGAAATATAAATCTTTATTATTAACTAATTGATGAGTGCATCATAATGCGTCCTCTATCAGAGTCACCATTCAACCTCTGATATGATACGAGAGAAGACAGAAGGGTTTGGATTAGATAATTCCTGCGATACATTAAATTGCAAACGTGTTTTGATAAAGATCTCAATATTCATGGCAATGAATAAACCGGTGAGGAACCTGTCATCATTGGTATACCTACTTTCGTCTCTTGTATTCAGAAAAATGAGGACCATTCAGATTTTTATACTGGCAACTCATATACGAATTATGCCTCTGTGTCGAGCCTTGCTTCTCTTCTGTGGATTGATATTTTTCGGGCTTGCCATCACAAGCCCGGTTATAGCAGAGGAGAATGTACCCTTAGTATGTCACACCCTGCCTGATACTACTCAGTCTGATAGCTTTTATATTATGCTCCCGGAAGGATGGGTGACATTTCCCATGGAAGGATATGACGGGTTGACAGGAATTGTTGATCCTAATCGGAGTAACATTACCTACATGGTCAAAATAATAGAAAATCCAACGGGTGCAACACTGGATGCCACATTACTCCAGACATATCTGGATGCAATTGCGTTCAGAGACGGAATTGAGATT
The DNA here is from genome assembly GCA_964428385.1 of uncultured Methanoregulaceae archaeon. Taxonomy (GTDB): domain Archaea; phylum Halobacteriota; class Methanomicrobia; order Methanomicrobiales; family Methanospirillaceae; genus JAFGOM01. Next base: position 10,157 of record CAYRYR010000073.1, on the reverse strand, counting down.
GCAACAGATTCTATTGAAATTTATGACGATGATTCTCTGTATGCGTATGGTACACGAAATGACAGGTCTGTCTCTGTCTCCCTTGGATCCACTCCATCTGATTGTTATGAGTTATACAGCTACTATGACGATCTTACAGCATTGTTACAAGATAATCAGACCGTTCAGGAAATGGCAGGATATATTGGTCAGAACCTGAAATAACATTTTTTATCGAAGATATTATTTTTTCATTGTGCAGTTACTCGTTTACAATGAGAGTATGGATACGGTTCAGATGAGAATTTTGAGGAAATATCACTGAAAAGAAATTGGTTTTACCTCTTTAAATGTGATATGTCGCAGATGAAGTTACACCGTCTACATCAGCGTAGGATCTACTACTGATGAATATCAGCAAACCATTACCTATAATTTAATCATTAACCCATTTTTCTTTTAGTACTATGTCTGCCACACAAGAATATGAACATTGGAACCTGGATTATGGATATGAACTCTTCATCGCCTTTATCTCGGTTTTATCAATATTCAATATGGTTCTTTTATATATTCCGGGGATTGATTTTAATGCCGCGGTTGTTGTCGGGATCATCAATCTTGTTCTGACGCTAATATTTTTGTTTGATTTTGTTTTGCGGCTGGTTACGACTCCGTCCCGTACCAGATACTTTTTTTCCGACTTTGGGTGGGCGGATCTGCTCGCATGTGTGCCATTCTTCCGGATATTCCGAATTTTTCGAATTTTAAAGGCATATCGTCTGTTTCACCGGTACGGGATAGATGCTATCAAGTCATACCTGTTTATCCACCGGGCAGAATCAGCTCTCTTTATCCTTATATCTGCAGGAATACTTATCATTGAATTGGGTTCTTTTCTCATCCTTCTGGCCGAGAATGGGGCCGAAAATGCCAATATCGTTACTGCACCAGATGCATTATGGTGGGTATATGTTACTATTACCACTGTCGGGTACGGGGATCATTACCCGGTGACCAATATGGGCCGGTTCATTGGCATTCTGGTTATGACAATGGGAGTTGGTGTTTTTGCCACTTTTGCTGGTTTTATCTCAAATAAACTGCTTACTCCATCTGAAAAAACCCCGAAAAAAGATATTTCTCTGCTGAAAAATACAAAAAACTCTTCAGAACCCTTTGAACAATTAAAACAGCTGCTAAAGGAACGGGAGCGGATTGATACTGCTATCGATACGCTGATAAATACCATAGAGGTGCAGCTTGCACATACGGTTGTACAGGAACAGGAACATGAGAATATTACGACGAAAGTAAAATGAGAAAACACCCATTTTTGTGATCAACAGGTATTAAAAGAAAAAATACAGGATCAGGGAGAGGGAAAGATTCCATATGACAAGAAAAGGGCAATGATGCAGAGGATGATGCTGAATCCTGCAAGGGGGAGGGTGTACTTATACAGCACTGTTCTGATATCATCGCCTGTTGTTTTTTTGACCAGCCAGAAGTAGGGATCGGTAAAGTACGGGATACAGCAGGTTCCTGCCGCAACCATAAGGATCAGGGGTACGGGATGGATTGTATGTACAATGCTCGTCCCTGACAGAATCTCTGTAGTGATAACAGCTGTCACAACCCGTGACCCCTGTGCAGTCGCAAAAACAGCAGCGATAACAAAGGGGATTAAAATATCAGGCAGAATCGGGATAAAGATCTGAATGCAGTTATCTGCAAGGCCTGAACGTACGATTACCGTACCAAGTGCTCCTGCAGCCGAGAAATCAAAGAGAATGAGACCTGCCAGTTTTGCTCCATTAGAAAAACCTTTCTTTCTAATAGAAGTCGGTGCCAGGAAAAGGGCGGTAATAAGACCCGCAAGCATGATAACCTGCATCAGACTGACATGAGAGAGATGTAACACAAACAGTCCGACTGGAATCATGAGAAGGATTACACAAAAGGGAGCCCATGCCCGGATGTACTGGTCCCGTGCGATAGGTATTGATCTTTTGTCATTGGTCTGTTCCCCCCCCGGCTCTGTACTGATCTTTCCAGTCTTAAAAACCCTGTCTGTTGCGAAAAGAACAAGAACAACAAGGAAAAGCGATATCGGGATGCTTATTGCATTGAACCAGACTGCCGGGTAATCAGGGGCAAATGTGGTCAGGAGCGGGATGGTTGCCGGGGTCGGAAAGATAAGCACATAGGAGATGATACTTCCGATAGCGGTCAGGTATAATAGATCTTTTGACCTGATAGTATCCGGTTCCAGATGACTGACGACAGGAGCGACCATCATGTACGTGGTGAGACAGCAGGTGGTGGGAACTGAGAGGAGGTATCCAAGAAGGCAGGCGGTTATCCTGGTATTGTGTACCCTGCCTGAGACGGTTGCTACTATCACCTCCAGCAGATCCTGCTCTGCAAGGAGCATCATAATGACAATCCCGGAGAGGATAATAAGCGCAAAAGATGAAAATATCTTTCCCATTCCTTCTATTGTCCAGAGAATCACCTGTTCAAAAGAACTTCCGTTCATCAGGCCGAAAAACAGCCCTCCAAAGAGCAGAACCAGGCAGACCGGAAGATCCCGCTTCAGTGCCAGGACTGATATGAAAATGAGAGTGAGGAGGAGGAGAAGAAGTGCATCCATTGGAAAATAATCGGTTTGTAGTCAGATAAATAAGGTGGATCAGAATATCCTCAGTCTGGTGACAATAAGGAAGATTCATCGCCAGGAAGAAGAACACTATCCTTAGTTGTGTGATTTGGACGCTATGAAACCGTACAGGTAGTTTCAGAATCATTTCTATATCAATTCATATCCTCAGGTACAATAATTACACCTAATATTCTGGCTCTGTCGATCTTTTTAGTGATGTGAAATAATCATATTATAGAGTTAATGGCTTACTTTTAGAACGTCAGCCGTAATCTATGGAGTGTGATCAGTGTGTACGCCATGAAATAGCTTTAGTTTCACTTCGACTATTCCAATACGTTATGACTGGCACTATAATTACATCCTGCCTGAACATGATGGTAAGATATCACTTTTTTTCAGACAGAGCCTTTATCCTCCTGAATGAGAAATGAACACACAAGATGAATTAGAGGGGTTATAAACCAGTGAAGAATGACACTCCGGGATATAGGGGATTATCATGATAAATCAGGAAAAGACACATAATCACACTACAAACAGAATTTGCAGAAACCGGAATCACCAAAAGAAACATCATTCTGGTATTGTTACCTGCCCTGCAGTACTACAACGAAATATCATCATAAACGTACTGATTGTGCTCTTCTGCGTATTAGTGCCAGGATCTGTCACTGCAGATTGTTTTTTATCTCCTGATTCTTCATCTGGACCTGATATGGTGATTCCTGCCACAGTTGCTCATGAAAATCTGTTACATCCTCCGATAGTAGAGGTGGTGACTGATTCTGTGCTTTCTGTTACAGAAAATTCCTCTTTATCGGTCTTATATACCATCACTGCCACCACTACCCGTGGTGGGACTATATGCCCACAAGGGGTGACACGAGTCCTGAAAGGTGGAACACTATTGTATTCAATCACACCAGATTTTGATTATTTTACTTCAGGCGTTTTGGTAGATGACAATGCGGTAGGGGTGGTCACTGAGTATACCTTTAGAAATATTGCTGCAAATCACACCATATCTGCTGTTTTCAGCCCTGAAAGGATGTATATACTAACCCCTATTCCATCTGGTGGAGGCAGTATTACCCCGGCAAATTCACAGATGGTCCTTTTTGGTGATTCAGTCACCTTTACCATTCAGGCAGAGGATTGCTACACCATATCAGATATCAGTATCGATTATTCGTATCATCTCGGGCCACAGGAAAGCCCGTATCAATACACATTCAAAGATGTAGATGAATCTCATACCATTGCACCAGCATTTACCGGAAAAACCTGTATTATCGCTGCAACAGCTGGCATGGGCGGGAGCATCGCACCTTCAGGAGATATTGGGGTCTCCTGCGGGTGGAGTCAGAGGTTTTTTATCACTCCTGATCCTGGGTATCATATCGATGACGTTTTTATTGACAACGATTCTATCGGGCCGGTCTCTTCATACTTATTTGAAAATGTCACTACCGATCATACTATCAATGCCCATTTTGCCTCTGATAGTCCGGATTATGATGTTCTGCTTCACCTCGTTCCCGGATGGAATTGTATCAGTATCCCAAAAAAGCCGGCTATCGGGATGGATACACTTGGTCTGCTCTTTGGCAGGATAGAGAGTGACGGGCACAGTATATATATGTATGATGCTTCCTGTCAGACCTGGGACATTCCCTCTGATACGCATCCGGTTACACCACTTGAAGCATACTGGATATATACTACAAAATCCACAGATATTTTTATCACATATGCAACCAGTCAGACCGTGCCCTGGATTCTTTTAAAACCCTCCTGGAATCTGATAGGATATTTTGGATCAGAACCAATAGAGACCCGTCTGTATCTTGCCTCTCTCGGGGATGCCTGGGAGTTGATTCTTGGGTATGATGCAACCATGCAGAGATATGAAGATCCAATTATCAGAGGTGGAACCGGTCAATTTAGTGATGAGCGATCAATGCAGCCTAAAAAGGGGTACTGGATCTCTTGTGAACGAGAAATTCAATTTATTTCCCCTTTCTGATACCTGGGTTCAATATGATACTAATAAGAGAAAAAAGGGATATTACTTCAATGACTACGTATCGGGTCCTTTACATCCTGTCAGTGAGTCATATAGCAACCGGGTTATTTCACTCAGTCGTTCATCAATTCTCCCGGGGAATGTGGAATCAATATATGCAGTGGTATCAAACCGGGTATGCCTGATAAGGCCATCTTCACCATATTTCATCTCAACCTGGGTCAGCCCGTCTTCTTCTCCCTCATTCCAGTTAGTAGCCTCAAGATACGCAAAGGGAATCCCGGCTTTTTGGAATGGTGAGTAATCAGCACATTCACAGGGTGTTCCATCAGGATCATCCAGTTCCCGTGCTGTTCTGGTCTCTAATACAATATCGTCATCAGATGCAGTTGTATAGATACAATCACGGATGAAGACTCCTTTATCACCATACAGATAAAGGATATCACCAGCAATGAGACTGTCAAGATTAATCATACCGATGGTATTCTTTCTCTCTGTTTGATCTATCTGTTGAACATAATACCGGGAACCGTCCAGATCTGCTTCCTCAGCCCCAAAAACTGCAAATAGGATAGTATATGGTGTTTTTGTATCCTGTAGTTGTTCTGCAAGTTCCAGGAGAACAGCAACTGAAGCTGCATTATCATCTGCTCCATCCCCATCGTCAACAGAGTCATAATGTGCTCCCACAAGTATTGTCTTATTTGAGAGTCCCTTTTTTTCTGCAATTACATTTACTGAATCCAGAGTCTCATCATCTTCTGTTTCAAAAGAGAAAGGTTGCGTCTCCACGGTATAGCCGATATCCTCAAGAGCAGATCTAATAAATGCTGATGTCTCCTGTTCTTCTAAAGAACCCGGGTTTCGAGCCCCGATATCATCAGAAAGAGCTGTCAGATATCCGCGGGCAATACTACCATAAGGTGGTGCAATATAAGGTTCATATTGCGTATTGGACTCAATTAGTGGAAGGATATCTGCATTCTCCTGTAAAACCGGTGCCAAAGTGACATCAGCAGATGTTGTGCTGCAGAAAAGCAACATGATAATGCAGATTGTCAGCAGTATATGATATCTGTTCATTGGTAATGATAGTTAACATTCCTTTTTCAGGGTATCGGTTTAGTATTACTTTGTACCGAAAAAAACCAATAAGCTCAGCAGGCATATATAACAAAATGTCAAATAAACATTACATTATGTCACTCATCGCACATTTTCTGCGTACTCCTCTCTCTCATCAGGTAAGATCCTGATTGAATTCTCTCCATGTCACAGAAATTTCAGGCAAATACCAGTCAGAAAAATACGGATACTGGAAAGAAAGATGATACCAGAGATGGTTTTGTGTGTATGCATAATAAATGACAAAATAAGGTGAGTTAAATGAAAAAACGAGTTATACGGAAGTTTATGCCTGTTCCTGTTACATTTCGGGCAGTAATTGTTCTGTTTGTAATTCTCTGTATTGGTACTGCCATAGGATATGCTGATACGTGTCAGAATAACAATCCCGGAAAAATCAACAATTATCGCCAGGATATAGCAGGTGAGAGATATTCTCCTGCATCATCCGGGGGTAAGGAAGTTGCATCTGTTAATGATGATGCCAGTACAGGAAGGGGAATAAAAGCATCAGGGCATGAGACATACCCAACAGTTAGAGGGCACTCAGATGCCATGATAGGTAAAAAGGGTGGTGAAAGGCAGCGCCTCTCACGTGCGAGTGATACTGGAATTCATACAAAGACAGGATATTTTGCAGGATCCATGGGTACCCGTAACGAAAACCTTCTTCCTGATGCTTTTTTAGGAACCCTATTCAGGTGTGAAGGTATTGCTCTAAAGAGAATGTTCCCTGTTCCTGGTATTGGTTTTTCAATGGGTTTCAATCCTGTATTTCATGCGGTACTGGGCATGAAACATGCATCTCATCCATATGGAATACCTGGATATAATGCAACAGCCATGCAATCTGCCGTTTTATCTTCTGATGACGATGATGGTTTCCATGCACCCTTTCCTAATGGGAAAACCGGACCACATACTGACTGTGACAATCACAGGTGGTCACGAATGGGTGGCAACCAGATCCTAAAAGACTGCAATATTGATAGTGGTACATCCCGGGATCATGGTGGTTTTCCAGCTACGAATCAGTAGGTATTTTTTTTGCCGGATTCAAGAACTGTTCCGCAAGAGAGATACCACTCTTTTTTTTTAAGGATGACAGAGGATTGGGAGTTGTGCAGGTACTCTCTCCAATATTGTTATAGTATTTCCCATAATACAATCAGATAATTCTTATATATCCTCAGAAAAACGAGGGTATAACTATTCTATATTCTCATCCTGATTACCAATCCAGAGAGCAAAAGAATATAAGAATGATAGATCAGAACGATCATACATTGGAGCCCGGGGAATGACACCCATTATTGAAACAGTTCATCTGACAAAACAATTCGGTGCTGTAACTGCGGTGAATGATATCACGCTTTCAGTACAAAAAGGAGCACTCTATGGACTTTTAGGCCCCAACGGATCAGGAAAGACCACGATGATTAAACTGCTGACCGGACAGATTCATCCAACCAGTGGATCTGCAACGGTCCAGTCCTGTGATGTAACAAAGGATCCAATAGGTGTCAGACGACTGGTTGGTATCATCCCTGAGCAGGAGACTCCTCCAAGCTTTCTGACTGCGAGTGAATATCTGTTTTTTGTTGGTGATATCCGTGTCATCCCGGATATTGAAAGTAAAGCTGAATGGTGGTTTGACTTTCTTGATTTTTCTGATAAAAAAGACGTTCTCTGTAAGGATCTCTCCCGGGGCACCAGACAAAAATTAATGTTTGCACAGGCCTTCATTCACAAACCAACGCTTGCACTCATTGATGAACCTCTGTCCAATTTTGATCCGATTATGCAGCGGAGAGTCAAGGACTATCTTTTGGCTTATATAACAACAGGCAATACTATCTTTATGTCCACCCACCTTCTTGAGGTGGCGGAAGAAATCTGCTCGGAATTTGCTATTATGCACAAGGGAAAGCTCCTCTATGCCGGGAATCGAGCAGATCTGCAGGAGAAAAACCAACATCTGGAGGATTTTTTTCTGGCTAGTGTAGGAGATACCAGGGATGTATAGTCTCTTTTTCTGTATGGTAAAGGAAGAATGGCGAATCCATTCGACCATGTTTGGAAATCTTAATTTCATCCTTTTTCCGATCATGATCTGTGGTATGGCCATTATGGGTTCATTTCTTCTCCCTCTCGTCCAAGGATCGCTTCCACCTGGGAATCTCTCGTTACTGTTGCATGCGAATTACCTTCTGCTTGGATTCATGGCAGGTGCATTCGGTCTTTTAGGGAATGAAGCAATGAACCGGCGGTTTGGTCAGGCTAGCCTGTTAGCATATGCTGCACGGACTTTGCCCCTCTCTGACCGGTATATCTTCACTACATTTGTTCTGAAAGATACCTTTTATTATTTTATGCTCTGGGTGTTTCCACTCGTATTTGGCTTTTTTCTGGCGTCAGGTTATATTGGTATTCCTATCATCCTCTCCCTCCTTTTAGCACTCACCCTGACGCTATCATTTCTCTTTGGACTCTGTCTGGTTTTTTTTCTCTCAGTGATGTATAGCAGATCAAAGATGGTCCTGTATATTCTTCTTCTCATGGGTGCTGGAAGTATTCTCTTTGTATCGGCAACCGGTACGAACCCTGCTATATTGTTTCCGCCATTGATGCTTTTTTATACCTTTTCCTGGGAATTACTGATATTATCATCTGCAATAGTAATCGTTCTCTTTATCATCTCCCTTCTTCTCTTTACACCTGATTCTACATCGCGATCCAGGCAATACAGAAATGTCTTCACACCACTTGTGCAGCGATTGTCGTTCCTCCCGTTCCCGGCACTTATGGTAAAAGACCTTATCGACCTGTACCGGAGTGGCAGGGTCATTGGCCAGACGCTCTTCTCATTTCTTATTCCATTGGTTGTAATATGGTTTTTTCTCTCACTCACAAGCGGATATCTCCCATCAGCCAGTCTCTTATTGTTGTTTGCAATCATTACCGGTGTGATTTCATCAACCATGTATACCTGGCTTACCTCATTTGATACATTTAGTACCTATTCCAGCCTGCCACTAGGAGTCAGGACAGTGATAATGAGTAAAATATCTGGTTTCATGCTCCTTTCTCTGATACCAGTGGCATTTTTATCAATACTCTGTCTGATATCAAACCTGGTTCTTTATCTTGTTCCTGCACTTGTGATCTGTATGAGTGTCTCTTTCTTTTCACTTGCTCTCACGGTCTGGCTCACCGGTCTCTATCCTGATGTCCTCATTTATCATGTCAGAGTGATGATTGTGTATTTTCTCTGTATCGGTACTGTAACAAGCGTTCTTAGTTCTCTTGCCTTTACAAATCCCGTGTTCTCGTTTTTTGCTCTTATTCTCTTTATTCCGTCATGGATACTGATACATAAAGGTTCAGAAAAGTGGGAGATGGAGGAGCAGCCGGTGTACTAAATGATAACTGGCACTCAAATATCCCTAAAAATCAGTTTTGTTGGCAACTGCATCTGCCCGGGATCCATACCGTTTCTTTCTTCAATTTTATGATAGATGTAATCCCTGCCATAAAGGATCATTGAGTGAGACAGATACCAGTCCCGGTCCGCGATATTACAGGGAATGGCTACAGGAGAAGTGATTTTCTATCCGATACACAGGTACCGGCGATGCACGCATGAGAAGAGTTCCTCCTGTTAGTGCCAGAAAAAATCCAATACAATCAGTTTTTCAATAAACTTGTTGGATATGTAAAGAAGAGAATTGTTATGACATTTGGCTTATGTACCGATCTCTATGAACTGACAATGCTCCAGAGTTATCTGGAGAATCAAAAGGATAAACAATCTGTTTTTTCTCTCTTTGTCCGGGAACTGCCACAACAAAGGAATTATCTGGTATCATGCGGTCTTGAGACGATGATACAGTCTGTCCTGTCATATTCATTTTCTTTAAAAGATATTTTGTATCTTCGTTCACTGCACCTTTTCTCTGAAGATCTTATCAGATATCTGGAAGATTACCGATTTTGCGGGGATATATATGCGGTTCCTGAAGGTCGGATAGTTTTTGCAAATGAGCCGATTATTCAGGTTGAGGGTAACCTGTTGGAATGCCAGGTTCTTGAGACTCTTATCCTTAATATCATCCATCATCAGACCCTTATTGCATCAAAATCTGTTAGGAGTGTAGCAGTCTCAAAGGGGCGAAATATTATAGATTTTGGCCTCAGACGTGCCCATAGCCTGGAATCTGGATTATATGGTGCCCGTGCAGCATATATCACCGGTTTTTTTGGAACCTCAAACCTGGAGGCTGGTATACGATTTGGCATTCCTGTCTATGGGACCATGGCTCATTCCTACATCCTCTCATTTCAGACTGAAGAAGA
>CAYRYR010000072.1:0-13793 GCA_964428385.1 uncultured Methanoregulaceae archaeon | reverse complement strand
AAAATATTTGATAAGGATGATAAAAATCAGTAGCGATCACGCAACGCTGTTCAGGCTTTATGGTAGAAAGGGTGGGAATTATTTGAGAACCGGGATGATAAAGCATGGAGTCTGACTGATTGTATATCGTTTACCGTGATGAAGGAGCTCGGGTTGCAGGAAGCTCTTATGAGTGATAAACATTTTTTTCAGGCTGGATTTAAGGCTTTACTAACATCATCCCGGTAATGGTATTTTTTTATTGTGGTATCGTTTCTGTCAGGTTATTGTTAGAGATAAACCTCACTCCTATTGAAAAGTTCATGCCGTCATCCATTCGTTTTATTCTGACAAATAAGGTAATTGAATTGATTAATAAATGTACTGCAATGGTCACAGACGGTTCATTTGACGAGGTAACGCTTCCCTTTGAGGTACCCTCTGAACCGGGTGTCTACGAGTACTCGTTCCAGCCGTACATGGTCCAGACCGATCCCCTTACTGGTGAAGAAGTCCGTTTTCCTGCAGGTAAACCGGTCAGTTTCACGGTCATGGTTGGGGAAGATGGGAGTGTGGAAATCAGGTACGAGTAGGCTTTTTTGGTGACGAAAGTATCAAACCCGGGAATAGCCGCGTAACAAAATGGTTACGAAACATAGTATTTTTTGCATGAAAATCCCGATATCAGTAAAAAAGGACGCTGAATCGGGCTCTGTCTGAACGTGATGATATGGTATCACTTGTTTTTCAGACAGAGCCGTCCGCATTTCCAGTATCTCTATGAGTGCTTCTAAAAGCAATGGGTGTCTTCATGTTTCAGATTAAAGCCCCCATCCCAACCAACCAGGATTTGGTTGGATAGGTTCATTTTGTGCTATGTTTAGAGAGCGGATGTGGATATGCACTTAAATGGTTGACTGGATAAGCTCAAATAGATCACATGTAGTTACTAAATATTTAGTGCAGACCCAATTTACTTAACTTCTATGATACAGTCCAGGGTGCCAGGGATCAGTGCGGAAATGATGGGATATTATTTGTAGGAACTTTACCAGTGCTCGAACTCTTTATGACTGGTGAAGCAGTGTAATATATAGATTCGATCTTCTTTGATATCGTAGATTATTCTTGTTTGCTTAGTTACTTTCTCTACATGGCAAAAGATGCCATGTTCCATATGTTTGCGGGGAGGTCTGGAATGCATCTTCTCAAGATGCAAAAGGAATACTACTTTTATATCCTGAGGCAGATTTGCCAGCTCTTTTTTGGCATAATCGAAAAATAAGTTCCATATTTCCTGATAACTGAGTTTTTTTGAGGATTCCCTTTATCTCATCAAATGAGTAGGATGGGGGTGTTTTTGGTCTCAATCTCGTTCATTTCTATCGTAACTGCCCGATGTACAAGCATGAGTTCTTCTTCTTCAAGCATTCGCTCATAGGCAAGGATAGCCTGTCGTATCACTTCGGTCTGATTCCCGGCATACCCTTTCTCAATGATCCTTTTTATCGCAGCCTCATACGGCGATCCAATGTTGATGTTCATAATCCTCTATGCTATGTATATTGAATGTTCATTTGGTAATATTAATGATACTCATGGAGTGTAGTTGGATTAGTGCCCTATCTTTTTTAATCCTTCTTTTACATTGTTCATGGTTTTGTAAGTATTCAGTGATCTGAAGCGATAATTATCGCATGTTGCAAAACAATTTGTGGGCTCTGTCGATTTTTCAGGTGATATTGCCAATCATGTTTTCACTCTTTACATTGATCTTTCCAGTTGAAATGAGATTTGTTTGATGATTGAAATGATATAACTGCAGAGGGCGCAGAGACTGTTTCAGCCTCAATAATTATTCATTTGATTGAAATGATGTAACCCCGGAGGGGGGGATGAGATTCACAGAGAATTTGACCCATGTTCCCCCCTCTGCGTCCTCTGCGGTTGGAATTTTAAGTATCTAGATCATTGTCAATATAAAAGTCAGAATGTCATGTATAGTTAATGGCGAAACTTCCTGGAAAGTTACCTTAATCTATGTAGTGCGATTAGCTTGAACATCTTCTAAATAACCTCATTTTCACTTCGATTATAAGAAGAAGTTTACAGTGCACTATAATCATGGGATTCTACCTTAAATATTTCAAATCACGAAAAAGATCTATAGAGCCGAAATTCCTGATACTCTCACAGAATAAAGCTTCATATCTGTTATCCGGATAGAATAGGAAGTTTTAGAAAAAAGGTGTTTTCTGTACCACACTCCAGATTGAATGATACCAGTTATGCACCCTTAATCCGCCCATCAGGAAGACCTGGTAGTGGTGCAGGTAATTCCCGTACATACTCGATAAACTGGTCAACATCAATCGGCCCGGTTGCTATCTTTTCTCCCTTCGTAAAGACCGTATACCCATCTCCGCCACCTTCCAGGAATGCAATACTAGCTACGGAATAGGTGGCGTCCATATCCATTGGTTTGCCATCTATCGTGATATCGGTCACCCGGCTGCCAACCGGAAGAGACGTGTCATATGCATATGTAAATCCTGATATCTGTAACAGGTGGGTTGGTGCCACTGTGCGTTGCCACTGTTGTTCAAGAACATCTAAAATCTCCTGCCCGGTCATTGCAATGGTTACAATCTGATTATTAAACGGTTCAATGGTATAGAGCATCCCGGTCATTACCGGCCCCTCTTCCAGGTCTGCCCGAAGTGCACCTTCGTTTAAGAATGCAATGTCACTGTCCATACCAAGTCGCATGGCATCTGTTGCGAGATCATAGAGGACCGACTCACCGGTATCATTCAGGTCACGGGTGATAGCAACCGTAGCTTCGTTGATGACCTCATTTACCAATGGACTCACGAGTTTGGAATCCTCTGCCATAAGAGCCGTCACAGCCAGATCCGGTTGTGATGCAGGCATGTCGTCTGCCCGTGTCAGTATGATTTCTGCTGACGATGCCATGATATCGCTTGTAACCGGGTTGATGGTGATGGTAACATCAGCATATGCTTCACCTGCATAATACGCCTGTGTCACGAGAACCGGAACGCCACCTGCATTTGGAAGATATCCATTAGTGAACCGGTGAGTGTGACCCGAAAGGACCACATCCACATCTTCATTAAGGTTAGATACAATATCAGTCACCCGTCCTGTTATCTCTCCGGCACCCTCAGACACTGTTTTTGTCGGCCCTTCGTAAGGATCCTGATTCCCTCCTTCATGCAGCAGGATAACAAAAGAGTGGATACCTTCTTCCTGCAGTTCCTTAACATACCGGTTAATTGCCGTGGCTTCATCTAAAAACGTGACTGATTCAATACCTTCCTTGTTGACGGTATCAGCAGTTGTGACCGTGACCGCCCCGATAAAGGCAACCGGTACGCCATCAATTTCTCTGATGACATACGGTGGAAGCAGGTTTTCTCCGGTCTCCTTTTCCTGCACGTTTGAGACAATATACCTGGTATCAGCTCCCGGATACGGATCAATAATATGTGGAATGGTTGTGTTCCCATCTCCCCCATAAATCTTTCTCATAAGTTCGGTAACACCGTAATCAAACTCATGGTTTCCGACTGTTGCAATGATATTGCAGGTAGTATACCGGGAATCGCTGTGGTTGGCACATGCCTGGTCTGCAAAGGTGTTAAAGAAGAGGAGTGCAGGCTCGTCCAGCAATAGTTCAGACTCCGCCGGGCTGACTCCCGTAGTATCGCCAGGAAGGGCGATGATGGTAGTATCCCTTCTATACTGCGAAAGGGCATTGTCCAGATATGCAGAGAGCACTTCTGCACTACCGACTGGTGTCTCATTTATGGTCTTTCCAGGTGTTATCTGCCCGTGAAAATCATTGATGGCAAGGATATGAAAGGATATCTCTTCCTCCAAAGAACCATTGGTTGTATCACCAGAGGCAGAATATACCGGAACCAGGAGAAGTACTATCAAAATTACGAGTATCTGATACTTCCAGGTAATTTTTGAATTTCGGATTGCAAATTTCATATTAGGTTATCGACCAGGATGCCATAATAATCCTGATCATTTGTCTCTGGTATTATCGTGTCTTTTGGGTGAAATCATTTCACTGGTCATGGGTTATCTCTGCATATCTCTCTTCAGCTTTTTTCACCTCATCATCCTTTCCGAGCGCACGGTAAGCAGAAATGAGCAGGGGATAGAGATCATCAGCCGGCATAGAGCGTTTTTTCATCTTTTCACACAGACCAACAACCCGTTTTGGATACCCGGCAGAGAGAAGGAACCGGGCAGAGTACAGCAGTATCATATTCTCTGGAATGCCTGCTCGTTTTGCCTGTTCCATCCTATTAAGTCCTTCTTTGAGATCTCCCTTCATAATCCGGGTATAACCGTTGAGGAGATGAACCCATGAAGTGGCTCCCAACTCTCCGATTTCTGGAAGAAGGGGAATTAGTTCAGAAATCCGGTCCTGCTGTATTGCATAATTAAAGACGTTACTGAGATGATCGAAACCTCTCCCCTCCCTGATACATGCTAATCCAACCAAATACGCCTCCTCTGTCAGACCCTGCTGGTTAAGATTCCGGATCCTAAGGGTGTCACCTTCATCAGGAGAGATAGACAGGTCAATCCCGCTGTCTGCCAGTGATTGTGCATCTGAATATCTTTCCCTCATGAGATAGGTATTATACCGGGTCTCCTGAATGGCCGTATCTGCTGGAAATGTAGAGAGGAGTAGATCAAAAACCTCATCAAGGGTAGAATCGTCAAGATTTTTAAGAACCTGTGAAGTCACAGAGAGAATCTCATCTTCATTCCGATAGGGAAGCGAAAGGTACTCCTGGAGCACCGGCAGAACGGGCCCGGATAAGTGAGCCGCATCGAAAAACTCTGAAAAAATCTTTGATTTCTTTTGTATCACACCGACTCTCTCTGACCGTTTTATGAGATCCTCACGAAGTGGCGGTGGCAGTGAAGAGGGGAACATATCAGCATATTCGGCAACTTTTGCCTGTATTGCCTTGCAATATGCAGAGGTGAGGGCAAAGATATATCCTATCTCATCTGCCGGAATGCTATCATCAGGACATAGTGTTTCATAGTACTTACTGGCGAACTTTTGCAGAGATGACAATGACGTTGGATTAATAGTTCTCATCATCTCATCAAAGATATCGCAGACATAATTCTCAAGGGTATGAATCAGTCCGACCATCTCACGACAGGCATCCTGTTCATATCCCCCGGCAACCAGGTATGGGATACACTCGATGATCTCTCTCGTTGAGGCATCTGAGAGGAGTGTGTGGGAATTGGGAGAAGAAAGGAAGGTTTCATCAGTTGGAACCGTATCTTCCGAAAACCCTGATAAAAGCATCTCCCAGTACGTCTTTACCATCTCTATGTTATGCAGACGGCCTGATACAAGGAGTGCCAGTACCACCTGGGAATAGGAATCAGGAAAAACATTCTCAAGCAGTCGGTTGAAGATCGCTTCAGCTTCGCTTTGTCTGTCCAGGAGAAGAAGAAGTTCAGACCTGCGTAACAGCATCTCAGGCCTTTCATTCATTGATGAAAAACCCTCAAGTATTTTGTATGCTAGAGAGACCCGCCCGTTTAGGAGTGATATTAATGAGAGAGCCAGGTTTATATCGTAGTCATCGGGATACTTCCCTTTGAGAATTAGAAGGGCGTCATGTAACCGGGAAAGATCCACTTCAAAAGTGTCTTTTTTGATCTCAAGACCGAACGTGAGATGAAGCACGGCATCTTCGTTTTTTAGAAGAGAAGACATACCCATACACTAGAACTTCCCGCCCGATGAAAGTATGGATTGTCTAGAATACCCTCTGTAAGCCTGATGCCGGAATCCTTGAAAAAAACTCAGGCATGACAGATCTGTTTTTTTCACATTTCCTGAATAATCCCGGGTCAGGTCTGAAAAAATCTATATAAATCATCGTTCTTTATGCCCCGGCTATAAAACGGGTACAGATGGGTAGTAGTTCAAAGGACTGACCTGTTCGGTTCTGATCGTTCCTGTTTCTCCTCAATTCTTTTAGAATTGTCGTATCGCTCTGCATCTCGCTTTATTTAGAGACCCCTGGCAACACCTCTCCCCTGAAACACACTATCTATAATGGCCCATGAGGGCATGACCAGAGGTGAAAACCATATGGCAGATTTTGTAACAACAACAACCAACAAGACAGCAGTCAGAGAACTTGCAACCCCTATCGGGAACCTTGCAGGTTTTTTTGCTCTGATAGAGAGTGTGCTTCTTGACAACCCGTGGGAATGTACTGACTATACGGTCAGTGGTACTCCCGTAGATGGTGTCACGAAAGCAAAAGAGTACTACTCAGGCAAAGTCGTCTATACCGATGCAGCCACCGGAAAAGCAGTCGGCAATGTGACCGTTAAAGCCCCGACATCATCGGGATTTACCGGATCTGTCGCAACAGTTCTTGCCGATGCTGATATCGCAACAGACATGGGTGGTATTGCAAGTCACGACAGTTCACAGGATAGGTTCTCCTGCTCCCTGAAATGTCACGATGAGAATGGTGAACTTTATTATGTCACCTTTGCACGGGACAGGATTCGGGTAACGAGTTACGAGGATGCAGCTATCCTTACCATCATCGAGACCTGGGCTGATACGCTGCCGGCTCTTGCTTAACGAGGAGCTGGTACTTTTGATGAATACAACAGGAAGATGTTCTCTTTCTGTTTTTATCACGAACCGTCCTTTCAGACATGACAGAAATGCGATGTTTTGGAGGGAACCAGATGAATGTGAATGTACTGCTCGTCCTGTGCGGGCTTTTGTGCCTTGTGATTGCCGGGTATGAGGCAGCAGGCGGGGTGATGACCGATCTTGTAACTGACGGACTATGTGATCACCGGTTGGTATACGAGCATCCGGATAGAATCTGGACGTCATCCCTGACTACTTCAGGCCAATCTTTCATCTCTCAGGCAATGCAGGATGACCCGGCAATGACGAGGGTATCAGGTGACAATATCATCTTTGATGAATCTGTGAGCCGATTCAGTCAGAAAGAAGGAATCAAAACCTGTATTTTTGCCCAGGATGAGACAATTGTTCCTGGTACGCAGTTTCACTACCATTCAGGCGGGATACTTTCAGGAACGCTCATCAGTTCTCCTGATTATAATAATCCGGGATGGTCGGTGAATGCCACCGGGCTTATGCAGACGGATGCTTTTGTTAAGGATGAAGATGCTCTCTTCTCAGATGCGCTATCGCTTATCGGGACCGTAATCGGGCAGTACCGTCTCTCCGGGTGGTCAGATGACTGATACGCTCATCCCTGCATTTTTTTGGGAGGCTCTTATGTTTATTGTCTGGTGGTGGCAACGTCACCGGTGGGTGCTGACTGGGCTGATACTGGGGGTCGGCCCCAACCATCCTCCTGTCAGATGCAGATAGAGAAGAAGAGGGAATATATCGCTTAAAAGATTCTGCAGGAAATCAATGTACCTTCATATGGTATCTGATAAAATTTCTGCAGCCTGATACCGGGATAAAACAGTGAGGTAAACTATTCCCTGCATCTTTATTTTGGTCTCTTTCTCATATCACTGATGCAAATACATAACACGACAGGTACCGATATATCACGATAGAATTTCCGGGTTATGTATGGGCATTCATAGTGAGATACTTGATAAAATTGCGGTACTGGCGATTGCATTCTGTGGCTTTCTTGCTGCATTTGCGTGGAATGATGTAATTCAGGCAATAATAAAGGATTTTTTTGGTCCTATTCCTCCTCCTTCTGCTATGATATGGTATGCAGTTATCGTGACCGTTATTGCCGGAGTGGTAACCGTGTGCCTGGGAAACCTGGCTAAAAGAGCAAAGAGGAGAGAACTGTAGGATATTTCAGAGAATTGGTCCTGCCTGTGTATGGATCAGGTATCTGCAGGTACTTGTACTGGGAATGATTCGTCTGAAACAAAACCCAGGATGATATACAATTTTCAGCCCGTATGTAATTATTTCCTTTGAAAAATGTGTTATCATGTGTTTCAATGGGGGATAGGAATGTTCAACCTATTCGATTTTGTAATTGTTATTTATCAATACAATGATTTGAGATAAAAAGTCTCTTAAAAGAGTGAATGCAGGGCTATCGAGATCCCAGTATCCTCTCTGTGCTCCTCCACCTAATGCTACCTGAGGATCTGGCCGTGTTGACAGAAATGCGTGTACCTTTGCCTTTTTCATGTTATTTGGTTTATTTTTGTTATCTCCAGCAGTTTTCTGATTCTCTTCAACACAGGTAAAGAATGAATCAATACAAGGCATTATAGGGCTATCCCTGATGCTCAAAAGACAGAGGTCTTCAAGCATGCCGGGTTTATCTGGGGGGATGATGAGCATTAAGATATGGGGAGTTCCTTTTGCAGGAATGAAAGATTCTTCCGGCACGGCGAGACGATTTTTCCGTAACGCATCTTGAATAATTGTTCTGGCCTGATCTGGATCATTTTCAGCGTCACGTATGATACCTAACACCCGGACTTCAGAGAAATTACTCGCCAGACCGAGAGCAGATAGTGCCTCTGAAATCTGTGTAACTCCCCCAGCGACTTCGATTTGGATATTATCAATACCAGACCATTGGGAAGCATCCTGTTTTTGGAGATGTTTGCATAAGTACTCAAGAAGCATTTTTTCATCATTTCCTTCAACGAGGAGATACACCGGTTTATTGAAGAAAATGGGATCAGTCGTCACCGAAACTCCATCTCCATTGTGATGAGATTGTCAAGATCGTCTCTTCCAATATGGACCGGAAGTATTGCAGAATCTTTTCGTTCAAGTCTGCAGAAGGAAAAATCATAGGTAGTGTCCTTTTTGGATGCTCTGTGAGCTGCAATGATGCATTCCCTGCTGTGAGTCGTGGCAAATACCTGTGTATTGTATCTGCGTGCAGTATCAATAATTAGCTTCCAGATTTTTTCCAGGGATAAGTAATGAAATCCGTTTTCTATCTCGTCAATAAAGACAATGCCATCCTGAGCATTTGCAATACGAAGTATAATTCTAAGCAGCCGGTTCATTCCTTCACCCATAAGAGAAAGGGGAATGAGCCTGGTGCTTCCGATATCTCCATGAATAACCGGATCTGTACCGATGGTGATGACCGATAGGCGTTTTAGGGAGGGTTCAAGCATTTGAAGAGCTTGTGTTATTTCATCCTGCCGCCCGACACGGTCAAGCCGGCCATAAAGTTCTGCATTTTCCCGGTTTTCCGGGGCTGTTATTGCAGATAAGAGATATCCGTTTTTTACTGGTTTTTTTGGCTGGTCAAAGGTTACCTGACCTTTAGTAGGTATTTTTATGGTATAGTAGTAGGTTTTACCGTCTTCAATAACTGTAAACATGAGGTTCTGCGTAAAAACCAGATCATCAGGACTTATTTTCTGCTCACCCGTAGTACTGAATTGTAAGGTTGTTTCAGGGGGAAGAACAGAAATCTTGAGTGTTGAGGTTGGTTTCTCTGATCCATTCTCCATACCGCTGATGGTGACAGGCTCTGTATGGTTATAGTCAGAAAAAATTGAGTCCCATATTGTTTCACCAGCTGCAGTATCAACTCCCACTGTTGTTCCCCTTAAAAGAATGTTGGTTATTATGATTTTGTGACGGGCGGTATGGAGAAAGAGTGCTTCAAGAAGCGCTGTCTTTCCAACATTATTTTTGCCAGAAATAAGATTAATCCGGTTTACGTTGGTATAGTCAAAATAATGAAAACAGCGAAAATTATTGATAATAAACTGTGTAAACATATATGATCTTCTTTTGATCTCTATGGTTTTTATACATTCGACAGAGTTTTGTTCTCACGTATGAATAGGGTTATCTCCCATCAAAACTCATTTTTTGTATCATACTCATCATGAAAGGATTGGGTTCATTGGTGTATATTGCTCTATTGTGGTCTTTTCGATGCCAGTAACCAGTATTTACTCGTTGTACCGCTCAGGAACAAAAAAAGTTTGGATTTATAGTCTGTTTATTTGTATCAATTTCTCTTTCTTCACTCATCAAAAATTCCTCTCCGCTTTAGTTCAAAGAAGCACCTGGCACAGGCATTCACATCAGCCCGGGCATCGTGAGCGTCAGGAAACGGTTCGCCAAATAACACCTGGTACATCTCAGAGAGTTTCGGCCACTTTAATCCGCCCTGTTTATTCTTCATCTGGCAGTGGTGAATCACGGCTTTTGTTTTCATCGTACAGATCTGCTCTCTGGAATCAAGTGAATGGGCAATGTTATACCGCTGAAACTCGGCAAAAATTACCGGATAATCGAATGAGATATTATGTGCAACAAGATATTGTGAGGATTTTACAGCCTGTGCAAATGGGATAAGTGCTTCTGTTGCAAAAACTCCTTCCCTTCTTGCACGTTCATCAGTGATACCATGGATTTTTGCAGCCTCTGCAGGAATAGTAAACCCGTCAGGAGAGATGATATAATCATTAGCACTGAGTACCCTTCCGTCAGCATCATGACACGACCAGGCTATCTGGACAACCCGTGGCCAGTTATCGAGATCAGTAATCAAAGCGTTCTTTTTTTTGGGAAGGCCGGTTGTCTCAAGATCAAAGATGATATACATAGCACTCTTACTCTCTCAGGTACAAGAGCCAGCGGGTATTAAAGATAGCACAGATGCAGCTCTGTCTGAAAAACAAGTGATATTATATCATCATGTCAGGCCGGATTTCATTATATGATATTCTGAGTTTCCTTTTTTTTCCATCACTTAAGGATTCAAACATCAGAGGTTGGAACATGTGTCAGATATTCTGTGAACTTTTGTGATTATATCTGTTCAATTTGAGGGATTTTAACCGCAGAGGACGCAGAGAAACGCAGAGAGGTGAACCCAGGTGTCAGATATTCTGTGAACCTCACTTCCCTCCGGGGTTACATCATTTCAATTGAATGAATAATTATTGAGGCTGAAACAGTCTCTCTTCCTTCTGCGTCCTCTGCGGTTACATCGTTTCAATCATCAAACGAATGTCGTTTCAACTGGAAACATCGATGTAAAGAGTGAAAACATGATTGGCAATATCACTTGAAAAATCGACAGATCTGATTAATGGACATTTTCATATTTCCGATTTATTTTTTGTTTTTCACATTTCAGATAGTGTAGACTGGCAAAGAAAGGGTGCTCAAAAAATCCCGTGAAATGAGTCACTATAACTGTTACAAAAGTGTTTTTTATCCAGACATTGATACATGAATTACACATCAGTGCATTTGGCGTTAAAAGGAGTAAAAATGACAAATAATCCAACAGGAGCAATTTTACAGCGTGATGGAAAAACCTATGCAATTGTACCCCGGACACCTGCCGGCATCGTCAGCCCTGAACATCTGGAGAAGATAGTTGCGGTTGTCAGGCGGTATAAGATCCCAATTATTAAGATGACATCCGGACAGCGAATTGTTCTGGTCGGGATACAGGAAAAGGATGTTAATGATATCTGGAATGACCTCGGAATGACTGTAGGTCAGGCCACCGCACCCTGTCTGCACTATGTTCAGGCCTGCGCCGGGACTGCGGTATGTAAATATGGCAAACAGGATTCGCTGACCTTTGGGATTGAAATTGAGAAGATGTACCTTGGTATGGACCTCCCTGCAAAACTTAAAATGGGGATATCTGGTTGCCCACGGTGCTGTGGAGAGAGTTACATCCGTGATATCGGAGTTGTGGGAAATCCCAAGGGCTGGACCGTAATCTTTGGCGGTAACTCAGGTGCCCGCCCCCGGATTGGTGATGTGGTGGCAACGGATCTCTCTTCTGATGATGCCAAAGATCTTGTCAGGCGTCTGCTTGAGTACTACCGTGACAACGGGAAACCACGGGAGAGGACAGCACGGTTTGTCGAGCGGGTCGGGCTGGATACCATTAAAAAAGATGTCCTTACCTTTGCCCCGTATATTCCACTTGAATAAAAATCCTGGAATAATCTCTCTTTTTTTACGCATTTTCAATGCACTCTGCGTGAGCAATCATCTTATTCACGAACTGCCTCTGAATACAGGTGATAAACGGAAGCGTAATCACAACAGCGTTTCTAACCCCGTTTTGGGTGTATATAATCATACATACCCGATCATCAGCAAGGAATATGTAATCGAGCAGAAAGGACGATCCATCTATTGTGATAGATCCTTTGTAGAGTTTCTCAAAGATGTGCTCCTGAAAAAAATCACAAAATGCCATCGGTACATACAGAGATGCATTCCCGAGAATACGGGGAAACCCCCGTCTGCCGTTTGGGAGGAGTATGCTTACCGGATGGGACATGGATGCGTCGGTGATCAGGCGGGTGAATTCACCAATCTGGTCGTAGTTCATACAGACGATAGCAAGGTCACTGGAAATGCCATTTATGAGGGATGCAATATGGCGGTGGATGCTCCACTCTCCCTGCACGTACCAGATAGGAGTGTGTTTTGACCGGGCATCAAGTGAGAGCATCTCTAGATTTTGGATAGCATCTATCGCTGCCTGTTCCATCCTGCCCCTGAGCTGGTGCACAACAACTGCAGGTTCCGTGGGGATATATACATGAGGAGTACCAGGTCTCACTGATATGAAACCCTTATCTGCAAGTCCATCAGCGATATCATAAACCCGTGGCCGGGGGACCCCGCTTGCTTCATGAATCTGACGGGCGTTTCCCTCCCCCATTCCAACGAGGGCAGCATATACTCGTGCATCGTATTCCCGAAACCCAAGTTGGATGAGGTTTTTTATTATGGCATCCATTGTTGTTACTATTTCAGTTACATCAGATTTATTTCATGAGGATGCCAAAGATCATGTATCAACTCCTCACTAATAAAATAATGAATATTCACTCAATACTCACGCGTATTTTCCACTGGATTCACGTTTCCTGCCAGGAACAATCAGGGTACGAAGATGCGAAGATCTGCACCCTTCTCATCGACCCCTCCTTAGGCGATGAACCGGACAACACTTGTGAGACTTCATATTCTATGGAGGCAATACAGGAAGCACTCACCCGAATGCATCAGGTACAGACAAAAGCAGAGCTTCTCGTTCTCCTTGCTCATGAAATGGAACAGTTTGAACTGAGGGATCTTGAGCAGATGAACGCCCGTTTCACCCGGAAGGTTGCATCCCTTCCCAAAGAGTACCGAAAACGTCTTCTTCCCCAAGTCAGGGAACAGATTTTTTTGACACATCATCGCCTCATTCTCGCAGCAAGGTGTGAATATGAGGATTCTGATCCCCTGGATCCCCGGTTTTTTTCGTACTGCACCATGGTTAAAGAAGCGTGTGCAGATAAGGCTCGTGAGAAGGATCCCAGATTCCTGTATCTGAAGTACCTGCTTGCTGCCTTTTCCATGTTTGTGCTACAGGAACCTGCTCACCCGGTTGGAACCCCGTTTCCTGGCGGGCAGATTGTTGATGTGTGGGAAGGTACATATCTCTGTCCGGTTCGTGAACGTGCAGGTGATGTTTTGTTCGCACTCTGCCCCTACTGTCCTGCAGTGCAAAGCGACGTTCCCACCTATCCAAATATGCGGATAGCCCGGGAGGTAAAGCGAAAACATGAATGTCTGGAAAACTACCGGATAAACTACAAGGGGTGAGAGATTCAGATTTCCTATGAAAATGCATCTGAATAGAGTTGGGCACTCCTTTATCCGGTATTCGACAGATATAGTCAGTAACATAACTTTCTTAAATTAAATTTGCCAATTTGAGAGATCAAAT
>CAYRYR010000071.1:0-14103 GCA_964428385.1 uncultured Methanoregulaceae archaeon | reverse complement strand
ACAATCAGGCCTTACCTCTCGGAAATATACATTTTATGATAATTGCCAGTATTTCATTTTTATAAGAGTTCTCATGAATACCACGGAAAAATTGAGAGAATTGAAAGAAGATACATTTCAGGACTGTAATGAACGCAGACGTTGTCCAAATACCGGAAGGAGATCTTTTTTGCGTGACATAACACCAGAGAGCTGCACCGGCTGAACAGAGTATCCAAGTTCATCAAGAAGGATCTGGTTTCCTGCCGCAAACAGGTAACTGACCTGATTGATGACATCCGTAAACATAACCATGTAAATATCAACTCCATGTCTCACCCTCAGCTGCTCGGTCTCCTTTTTGATAGCTTCATGGTGAGTGAGGTGATATTCATCAGATGCGGTCATGATCTGTGCGATGATTACTGAAGTGTCAAAAAGAGTATACGGTTTTGTATCCCGGGTCAGAAGTTCTTCGAGAGGTACATCCGAGAGATCCATCCCACTCTGAATCAGGGTTGTCCCAAACTCAAACGGAGAAAGATCAGTCAATGAAGAGAGATACGTCACCGCATTGTGGTCTTTCTCAGTCGTTGTTGACATCTTCAGGACAAGGGTATCAGATAAGATACCGGCAAGTAAAAGCCCGGCTACTGATTCTGACGGAACAATTCCTGCTTCCTGGTACATTGTCGTGATGATTGTGGACGTTGAGCCAACGGGTTCATTTCGGAACTGAATTGGTCTGAGTGTGGTGATTGCTCCAAGTCGGTGATGATCAATAATCTCAAGGATATCTGCAGTTTCAATGCCCTCTACTGCCTGGGCAAACTCATTATGATCAACCAGAATAACTGACTTATGAATCTCCTCAAGAAAGGTGTTGCGCGATATCATGCCGAGTAGATTCCCATCAGCATCAATAACACAGGCAGTCCGGTAAGGCGAATTGGTAACAACACGGGTCGCAGTACCAATCGATTCTTCAAGTCGGACTGTCTGGACATCAGTAGCCATCAGGCGTTCTGCCGGATGAGAGAGATGGATCATTCTACTGACACTGAACGCATCAAGCGGCGTTCTGATAAGAGAAACATTACTATCAAGTGCTGCTTTTATGATACGCTCACCCATGGGAGCGTCCTGTGCAATGATTAATGCTGCAATACCTGCTGATACCAGTGCCAGTTGTGCGGGTTCATTGTCACCGACTACAGCAATATCATCTGGCCCCAGGCGGGAGAGTGAGACATGAAGCGCATCAATAACAATTGAGACATTTCCTAAAAGTCGTTCTGGCCCTGCTTCAGATACCAGATCTGCCTGGAGAATCCGTGCAAGTGTTACTAACCCGATGGGGCCAACGGTGAGCTGTGTACTTGCATGCGGAGTTACATATGCCCTCGCCAGTCCGTGTTCACTGACAAGACCCAGAAGTCTGCCATCTTCATTTACAATTGGTATATTTCTGACATCATGCTCTTCCATGAGTGAGGCGACATCTATGGCTGGCATATCATAGGGCGCAGACTGTGGATAGAGAAATGGAATGTCTGAAACCTGGGACTCCACATTCTCCATAAGCACCGGGGCCTGTATATCAAGGGTCTGTAATACATAGCGGGTCTCTGCATTGAGGTCGCCACACCGAACCGCAATGAACTCTCCAGTACGGGTCTGCCGCAACAGATCGGCATATGCCACAGCACTAGCTATACTGTCAGTATCAGGGTGGCGATGACCCATTACATATGTCTTAAGCATCCTTGTATCAATTTGGCGGCATACTGATAAGTACTCATGTGGTTTTTAACAACAACGTAACAAAGACTGCATTGAAAGACCAGTCTGATACCCGGACAAGCCTGATAACCATGCAGACCTCACACTCCTGTAGCAACTGATATGAATTCAATAACCATCAAAGGAGCACGGGAACATAACCTCAAAAATATCACGGTTAGTCTGCCTCGGGACCAGTTTATCGTGATAACCGGTCTTTCAGGATCAGGGAAATCAACACTTGCTTTTGATACCATTTATGCGGAGGGACAGCGCAGATATGTCGAGTCGCTCTCATCATATGCCAGGCAATTTCTTGGTCTGATGAATAAACCGGATCTTGACAGTATTGAGGGTCTCTCACCTGCTATCTCTATCGAACAGAAATCCACTTCTAAAAATCCACGATCAACAGTTGGAACAGTGACTGAGATCTATGACTATCTTCGTCTGCTCTTTGCACGAATTGGTATTCCCTATTGTCCGGAACATAACGAACCTATTATGGCACAGTCTCCGGACAGGATAACACGACGCATCGAAGAGACTGCAACAGGGATGATAACAATCCTCGCCCCAATAGTCAGAAAGAAGAAGGGGACGTACCAACAGCTCTTTAAAGATATGCATAAGGAAGGATTTGCCAGGGTCAGAGTGAATGGAGAATATTACAGGACTGATGATGAGATAGAACTGGACCGGCAAAAATGGCATTATATTGATCTGGTTATTGACCGGCTCATGGCAGACGAACACTCACGACTCTTCGAAGCGGTAGAAAATGCTCTACTTAAGGCTGACGGGCTGGTGATAGCTGTTGGAGAGGATGGCGTAGACAATCTCTTTTCAGCAAAGATGGCATGCCCGATATGCGGTCTCACTTTTGAAGAACTTCAGCCACGGATGTTCTCCTTTAACAGTCCCTTTGGCGCCTGTCCTGAATGTAATGGTCTTGGATTTAAAATGGATTTTGACCCGGAACTTATCATTCCGGATAAGAGTAAATCTATCGCTGACGGTGCTATTATGACCTACCGTAACTTCCTTGACGGGTACCGGTCACAGTATGTCGGAGCGGTTGCACGCCATTATGGATATGATATCTTCACCCCGATACAAGACCTGACCGATGAGCAGTTCAACACCCTGATGTATGGTTCATCAGATATTATCGAATTTGAGATGAAGATAAAGAAGGGGGCTGGACATTTTTCTCATCAGGGGACCTGGGAAGGGTTGCTTCCACAGGCAGAACGTCTATATAAGCAGACAGAATCTGAATATCGCACACGCGAACTTGAGAAATTTATGCATGTTTCTGACTGCCCCTCCTGCATGGGAAAACGTCTGAAAGAGAAGGTGCTTGCAGTCAGGATAGCAGGGATGTCCATTATAGATGTGACTGATCTCTCAATCGAAAAAAGTCTTGAATTCTTCAGGGATATTTCATTAAATGAAAAAGAGAGAGAGATAGCTCATCAGGTACTGAAAGAAATACACTCACGCCTCAGTTTTTTAGAGAAGGTTGGTCTGTCCTATCTGACTCTCTCACGAACAGCAGGAACCCTTTCCGGAGGAGAGGCACAGCGAATACGGCTGGCAACCCAGATAGGATCCAACCTTATGGGAGTTTTATATGTCCTGGATGAACCTTCTATCGGACTCCACCAGCGTGATAATAATAAGCTCATCACAACCCTTCAACAGCTTCGGGATCTTGGCAATACCCTGATTGTAGTGGAACATGATGAAGATACTATCCGTAGTGCTGATTATGTACTGGATATGGGACCTGGTGCCGGTCTTGCCGGTGGAGAAATTGTAGCACAGGGAACACCCAAACAGATCATGCAGAACAAACAATCTCTGACTGGTCAGTATCTTTCTGGAAAGATGGCAATTTCGGTCCCGACACAGAGACGCCCGGCAGAGAGATTTATTACTATAGCCGGATGCACCGAGAATAACCTCAAAGATATTACCGCACGGATACCCCTTGGTACACTTACCCTCATTACCGGTGTATCAGGTTCAGGGAAATCAACCCTCATCTATGATACACTATACCGTGCTCTGCAGAAAGAGATTCATCATGCACGAGTGGATCCTGGAAAATTCAAAAATCTCAGTTTTGATGATGTTGTAGACAAAGTTATTGTTATTGATCAGTCACCAATCGGGAGAACTCCCCGATCAAACCCTGCTACGTATACCAAGGTCTTTGATGAGATCCGTATGCTCTTTGCTGAGACGAAAGATGCAAAAATGCGGGGATACAAAGCAGGCCGGTTTTCTTTTAATGTAAAAGGTGGACGGTGTGAAGCGTGTCAGGGTGATGGAGTCATCAAGATAGAGATGAACTTTCTTCCTGATGTCTATATTGAGTGTGAAGAGTGTAAAGGGACCAGATACAATAGTGAAACCAGAGAGGTGCTGTATAAAGGCAAAAGTATATCCGACGTTCTTGCTATGAGCGTTGATGAAGCACATGAACTCTTTATACATATTCCAAAGATACAGAATAAGCTAAAGACACTCTCTCTGGTCGGACTCGGCTATATCAAACTAGGACAGAGTGCAACAACACTTTCCGGAGGAGAAGCACAACGAATCAAACTAAGCAGGGAACTCTCAAAACGTGCAACAGGAAAGACAGTATACCTGCTGGATGAGCCAACAACCGGCCTGCATTTCCATGATGTAGCTAAATTAATCCGGGTCCTTGACAGCCTGGTTGAGAAGGGAAACACCATCATTGTGATTGAACATAATCTGGATGTGATTAAATCAGCTGATTATATCATCGACCTCGGCCCTGAAGGTGGCGATATGGGAGGAGAAGTTATCATTGCAGGAACACCGGAGATGGTTGCCAGCTGTCCTGATAGTTACACAGGGATGTTTCTAAAGAAAATTCTCTTTCCTGCCTGACCCGGGATAACATTTCCTGCAAATCATCAACAATATCTCCGACAGAATGAATCAATTACAAGAGAAAACAAATTTACGAAGAGATTCAATTCAGAGGATCTGAATATGACTGATACTAATTTCTACAGAAAAAGAATACTTCTTTCTTTTCTGTATCTGTAAAGCGTATCAAAAACAGGAAATGCGTAGATATGATAGATCTCTCGTCTCTCCCGGATGATCCTGGCTGTTACCTCTTTAAAGATGCAACAGGTAGTATCATCTATATAGGCAAAGCAAAAAATCTGAAGAAGAGAATACGATCCTATTTTCAGACACGGGATCATGATACAAAGACTACACTTCTTATCGCACATATAGATGATATTGATCTCATTGTCACGAATACGGAAGTTGAAGCGCTAATTCTTGAGAATAATCTCATTAAAAAACATCAGCCACGATATAATATCGATTTAAAGGATGCCAAGAGTTATGCATTCATCCAGTTATCTGACGAAGAATTTCCAAGAATCAGCATTGCCAGATACCGGGGAGGAAAGAAGAACGGAACACTATTCGGGCCATTTGTATCTGCAGGAGAGCGGGATCGGATTTTTTATCTTATCAAAAAAACATTCAGATTGCGATCCTGCCGCAGGATGAAGAAACGTCCGTGTCTCAGATATCATATCGGGAACTGCAGCGGCCCATGCCAGGGTGCAATTTCCTATCAGGAATATCAGTACCAGGTCAAAAAAGCAGAAATGCTTCTTAAAGGGAAAAATACTGAACTTGTTTCAGAACTTCGTACAGATATGGAAATTTCTTCACAAAATCTTGATTTTGAACGGGCGATGCAGATACGGGACCAGATAACTGCAATACAACATCTCACAAACCGACAGAACATCCAGCGACAGAACGAGGCACTTGAACACGTTATCAATTTTATCGTCAGAGACGGGATTGTATATCTTCTTCTCTTTACCGTAGAGAAAGGAACACTTGCAAGTAAAGAGGAATATGTATTTAAAGAAACACCTGAGTTTTTTGATGAATTTTTTGTGCAATATTATGGGGAAAATACCCCCCCTAAAGAGATTATTATACCAGTAATGCCACAAGATACATCCATGGATGCATACCTCTCCCATCAGCGTGGGACCAAGGTACTCCTCACCGTTCCAAAACAGGGAATTAAACTGCAACTTCTCAGACTTGTTATAAAAAATATCGAAGCATCACTGCTGGTAAAATATCTACGACTGACTGAACTCAAAGAAGTTTTGGATCTGAATGACATCCCCAGAGTAATCGAATGTTTTGATGTCTCTCACCTCTCAGGAACGGGAATGGTCGGATCTATGGTAAGATTTACTAATGGAAAACCAGATAAGACCCACTACCGGCGATTCAGACTGCGGGAGACAAATGGTATTGATGATGTTGCCGGAATCGCTGAACTGGTCAGACGGCGATATACACGACTAAAGAATGAAGACGCGGATTATCCTGATCTTATCATTGTCGACGGCGGTAAAGGTCAATTATCAGCTGCAGAACGTGAACTTACGCATCTGGAACTAACAATTCCACTCGTCTCGATTGCAAAACGGGAAGAAGAGATCTATAAACCGGGAAGAAACCTGCCTTTATCTGTTCCGGCTTTAGCACCTGCATCATTACTGGTCCAGGAGATTCGGGACGAAGCCCACCGGTTTGCCATCTCCTATCAGCGACAGACCAGAAAAGAACATATTCACTAATACAAGAAATTACCAGCTATGCATTTTGATTCGGGGGTTCTCTTAAAGACGAGATATCATGTTATCACTCCTCTCTTTTCTAAAAAACCGGTCTTTTGAATTGGGAATTTCTATTTAAAACCGTAATCCTCTGCCAATTGTGCCGTTCTATTAATCCGAATATCACTTATTACAGGATTTGCCTTATACTCAAGATTCAAACCACTCAACAGCATTGAAATCGGTAATACATAAGACCAAATAAGATTGCCAGAATGACAGAAATTATACTGATGAGGAGATACATAACATATGACAGTTAATTAACAGAACGAATTTCATCAGGAATCAATTCTCTTACAAGTGCCGTACTCTATACCTACATAATACGTTTGGAATTGTGTACATGACAATATTTGTTGCTGGTAATAACCGATATCAAATTGGGTTCGTTTATCTGAAAGATGTACCTTGATAAGATGACTACATTTAAATTACAGGCAGGGTTTGTTCCAACGGGATCACAACCAGAGGCAATACAAAAAATTGTTGCCGGAATAAAAGAAGGAGCAAGAATGCAAACCCTCTTAGGGGTCACAGGATCAGGAAAGACATTTACCATGGCTAATGTCATTGAGGCTGTGCAGATGCCAACACTTGTTATTGCTCACAATAAGACACTTGCTGCCCAGTTGTATCATGAATTCTCTGAGTTTTTCCCAGATAATCGTGTTGAATACTTTGTTTCATATTACGATTATTACCAGCCTGAAAGTTATATTCCTGCTCGTGACCAGTATATCGAGAAAGATGCCCAGATAAATCCAAAGATTGAGATGATGCGACTCGCATCAACAGCCTCACTTCTTTCCCGTAATGATGTAATCGTTATTGCATCAGTCTCCTGTATCTATGGTCTGGGAAGGCCTGATACCTATAAAAATATGGGATTTGATATGAGTGTCGGCCAGCATATTCAACGGGATGAGATAATCAGGCGTCTTGTTGACAATCTCTATGAACGAAATGATATCGAACTGATACCAGGACGATTCAGAGTCAAAGGCGACACCATCGACATCATACCAAGTTATTATACAAATATTGTCAGGATCGAACTCTTTGGAAATGAGATAGAACGAGTCACCGAGATACATCGTACAACCGGATCTGCATCTGAACACCTCCGCCATATCTACCTGTATCCTGCCCGTCATTACATCATACCTGAAGAAGAAAAAGAACGGGCAATACAGGCAATAAGACTGGAACTAAACAAGCAACTCCCTACACTCGGGATGCTAGAGTCACACCGCCTGATGCAGAGGACACAATTTGACCTGGAAATGATCAAGGAGACAGGGAGCTGTAAAGGAATTGAGAATTATTCCCGCCATTTTGATGGGCGAAAACGAGGTCAAAAACCATACTGTCTGCTTGATTATTTTCCTAAAGACTTTCTCATCTTCATCGATGAGTCGCATCAGACCATTCCCCAGGTGAACGGGATGTACAAGGGAGACCATTCACGAAAAATACCACTGGTTGAGTACGGATTTCGACTTCCCTCAGCATTAGATAACCGGCCATTACAATTTCATGAATTCGAGGACTATCTCAATCATGTCGTCTTTGTATCAGCAACTCCCGGCCCCTATGAAAAAGAACACTCGTCTTACATCGTTGAGCAGATAATCAGGCCAACCGGTCTTGTTGATCCTATTGTAGAGGTACGACCAATACAGGGTCAGATTGAGGATCTCACCCGGGAGATACAAGAAACCTGTGATCGGGGAGATCGAGTCCTTGTAACGACACTGACTAAACGCCTCGCAGAAGAACTGACTGAATATCTGGCAGAACATGGAATTTTAACACGATATCTGCACTCAGATATCGATACCCTGCAACGCACCGAGATAATAAGACAACTGCGGCTAGGACAATTTGATGTTCTTGTAGGGATTAATCTGTTGCGTGAAGGGCTTGATATCCCTGAGGTCGGTTTCATCGGCATTCTTGATGCTGATAAAGAAGGGTTTTTAAGAGACACACGGAGTCTCATTCAGATAATTGGTCGTGCTGCCAGAAATGCAGAGGCTCATGTAGTGTTGTACGCCGACCAGATAACAGGATCAATGAAAGAAGCACTCTATGAGACTGAACGTAGAAGAACGTTGCAGATAGCGTATAACACTGAACATGGCATCACTCCCACAACGATACATAAGCCGGTACAGAAACAGGAAGTTGAATTAACTGATGCACAATCCATTCCAAAAGCATCTATACCTGCTATCTTAATCGATCTTGAAACAGATATGAAAGAGGCTGCATTAAGACTTGACTTTGAAGAGGCCATCTTTCTCCGTGACCGGATAAAACGACTCAGAGAGAAACTGGAAACCGAGTGAAAAAATATTTTTTCAGATGGTTTTTACCAATGTCTGTGTTTTTAAAAAAGATTATTTTTATAAGACTGTTTGCAATGTTCCAGGTTTCTCCATGAAAAGCCAGTATCCGGACCCGGGATAAAGGTGTCGCGTATCTGAAAACTCACCAGTTCCTCCGTTTAAGATGGCAGTCTCATATCGTTGCTCTGCTCCGTTAAATCCAACACAGGTGGCCCATGCATCCTGCACAGATACAAAAGCAATGCGTGCAGAGAGCGGATTTGTTGCGGTATAGCCAATGATATTCCACCCGGTTGTCAGACCTTTTGTGAGAGGGACTACCGGAGGATTTGTCTCAAAGATGAGAGGTACTACAACAAGAGCATCTGAATAAATCCAGTATCCCTCAAGAGGTTCGATGATATCAGAGCTCGTTACCGGTACATATCCATAGGCATTCATCGGATCATACCGCCATAATGAGTGACCACCGGTCGGGACTCCATTAAATATTGATGCAGTATCATGTCCTGCTGCCAGAGGCTTTGGTGTGGCAATAAGGTTCCAGCCGGGAGCAAGCGATAGTGAGAGTATCTCATGGGAATCAAGTATTACCGTAAGAAGAGCATTTGCATAGACTGCATCAGGACATTCCTCATTACAGTCAAGGGAACAACGCTCAGCATGCAGGGAATAGATGCCGGTTTTCGTATCAGATGTTGTATCAATTGTCACGGTCTGATAACCGGCATTATTAGTCGTTACAAGACCATAATACCGTGTCCCCTGCATTACCGGATCATGACAGACCGACTCGTAGATGGTTTTTCCTTCTCCACCAAACCAATGATATGACCCGATGGTCTGTATTGCAGGTGGAGGTGCATCAAAGGATATGCCTGCCAGATTGCTGGCAAATGAAGGGGGTTTGTCTCCATCAGCCCCACTCATGCCGGCAGTATCAGAGAACCAGAGATAATATGATGTTTCCGGCTCGCCCATGAGGATGGCCTGACAAGAGGAGTCCAGAGTGACCTCATCAGTTGGTATTGTCAGGGTAACAGGGGATTGTGGAGAACCAACCGTGACTGATGTATCAGCAGATGCATATTCAAATCCTGATTTTCGTTCAGCATGGAGAGTATAGGTCATTTCCCTCGTGTCATCACTGGTGAGAAGACGCACCCGACCGCATCCATCATCCCCGGTTAGTAGTTTACAATAATATCTGACACCATTATAGGGAACTAGTGGTACATTGTCACGTATTCCCCTGCCATTACCACCGAGATACAGATATGAACCAATACTGTATGG
Organism: uncultured Methanoregulaceae archaeon; assembly: GCA_964428385.1. Classification (GTDB taxonomy): domain Archaea; phylum Halobacteriota; class Methanomicrobia; order Methanomicrobiales; family Methanospirillaceae; genus JAFGOM01. The sequence goes on along the minus strand of CAYRYR010000071.1, from coordinate 3,974 downwards.
GCCATATTCTCCATCAAACCAGACATTTTTTTGCGGGTCAGCAGCAATCAGTGGCGGTTGATCTCCTGATTCTCCTGTAAGGACTCTGGTGTCTTTTACCCAGAGATAATACTCCTGATTTTGTTCGCCGGTAATCAGTACTGTAAACGGCTCTCCAGGATCTACAAAAGGTGTATCTGTTGTCACCGTCAGGGGAACATCAGAATTTTGTATGAGTACAGAAATTGTATCAGACCGTAATTCCGACCCTGCTGAATTCTCAGCATGAATCTCATATGACTGAATCCGGGTATCAGGACTGGTCAGGAATCGTACCGGACACAGACCCCGGGTATCAGTTGCTACCTTTGCATAGTACATCACCCCGTCATACGGGGTTTTTGGAATATCATCCCGTATCGTTTCTCCCTGGCCACCATCGTATGAATACGTTCCAATTAGATACGGACCTTTCTCAGGATCATGATAGACACCAGCCTGTGCATCCTGCATCACAGGAGGTTGATCACCAGATCCTCCAGACATGGAACCAGTCCCTCTGACCCAGAGATAAAATTCTTCGAATGGTTCTGCATGCACAGTAACAATAAATGAAGAGCCAGGATACAGTTCACTGACATCAGAGGATAACCTGACACCGGGTCGCATTTCAACTTCCACCGGGACCTGTGCATATGCTGCCTGACCACGGGCATCATCTGCATACGGACCTGATACCGCGGTGATGGTATAGGTACCTGGAGAAAGACTGATACCCCCGGTCTCCCAGTTGTATTCCCATGAATCATCGAGATCCACATTGACAGTAGTAAAACTGTTCACGTCACTGGTCAAAGACGGAACCGTCGGATCAGAAAGCATCACCCCGTTTTTCGGTAAATCAGGCCCCATCAGATACAAACAGGTATAGAGTGATTCACTGTTTGTACCAGTGAGGAGGAGATCTTCTCCCAGGGTGATATGACTCTTATCTGATACTGCAGTGACATGACCACCCTTAATCCAGATGCTGAGTGATGCATATGAGGATTCTGCAAGGCTCATACGATCATACGGGCCTGATACTGCATATATGGTATACTGACCGGGTGGCAGACTGGTAAATGCGGTGTTCCATATATACTCCCATGACTGATCCCTGCTTACTGTAACCCGGGTAAATGATTCAGCGACACCATTCTCAACCGGGATATATGGGTCCGTAAGTCTTCCTCCTTTCACCGGGAGATTGCCACCACAAATAAAAAGATACGTATCAGGAGATGCAGCATTCAGTCCGGAAAAAAGCACTTTTTCACCGATATAATAACTCATATCACCATCTGCAAAGAGAGTCACCGCCCCTTTACCAATAATAATATCAGCATCATCAGACGCATATCCAATTCCAGTCATCCGTTCTGCATGCAGTTCGTACTGACGTAGTGCAGTTGCACGAGAAGTTGTTATCTGAAATGTCCTCTCACCAGTACTGTCAGTCATAACCCGTGCATAATAACTGACACCATTATCAGGTCGGAAGGGAACATCATCACGTATCGCAAGACCATTTCCTCCTTCATACCGGTATGAACCTATAAAATAAGGTCCTGAAACCGGGTCCTGTTCAACTCCGGTCTGTGACCAGGGGATGACAGGCGGTTGATCACCGGTCTGTCCAGTCATTGACCTGGTTTTTTTAAACCAGACATAATAGGGTGTATCAGGAGTTCCAGTCAGTCTGACAAGAATTTTTTCACCAGGAATAGTATATGAAGGAACAGCGGTTATCTCGATTTCATCAGTTCTAAGCGTTACAATCCGTATCCTTGAGACTGTTTTTCCGACATATACTGATCCGTCAGGAGCACGATAATGTATCTGCATATCATTACTGTCACATCCGGCCCGAACTGAATATCTACCTGACGGATAGGTAACTAGCCCATTTCTGAGTGCGGTATTCCAGCCATTATCAGAAGGACTGGAATAATGACTTTCTTTTGTGCCAATCCAGTACCAGGGCTGTGAAGTTACCGTAAGATTATACAAAGGATAGAGAATACCATCAAGGCCATAGAGACTGTCATACAACACTCCATTCTCATTACGAATCTCAATCCAGAAAGGACCATCATAATGAGCATTGTAATTTACCCTGTCTCCTATTGGGTAGAGATTTGTATCGATACGAAAATTGACCAGGTTTCCTGCAATCATCGTACCATCTGTGACATCTTCACCTGTGGTAGCATCAAAAATCCGTACATCCATCATGGGATCTCGAATATAAAACGCCACACCAAGGTTTTCTCCTTCCCATCGGTACCAGGTTCCGGTTTTATTAGTAAAATCCCCAGGATCTACAAAAAAGATCTGTGAATTGGTAATCCTGATTATTGTATCAGGATCGGTGGTGTAGGGATCCATTCCCGTATCCCACCACGCTATCTGTCGTGCCGGGCCCATTGCAAGAGATATCTCAAGTCCTTTCTCACCGATAAAAATCTCTTCACCCTGCTGTATCCAGACCGTTGAGAGTATAGTTATAAGATCTTCCTGCAAAGTTTCATTTTCTCCTTTAGAAAGAAAAGGATCCGCTGTTTTGTTCAAATTTGATAAATTAGTGCCGGTATCAGGAAATAATAAAAGGGGAGAACCATCTGGTGCATTTTGGGCCCCTATGGATATAGGGACAAAAACTGTAAGTATCAGCAGGATTATCAGACCTGCCCAAAGCACACGGGTGTAGAGAAGAGAGAAAAACATATAGTTGAAGATCCGGGAAAAAGAAATATTCAAAAAAACAGAAGAAATCAGATAACCTCGATATATTCCTCTTTGGTTATCATATCCTCACCTTCATAATTCTTTATAGCGAGGGTGATGTTATACAGACCAGGACTATGGTACGTATGTGAGGGCTCGGCTTCAAATGAACCCTGTCCATCACCAAAGTCCCATAGCCATGAGGACGGGAATCCCTGGGATTCATCCACAAAGTGAACCATCAATGGGTACCGCCCGGATAACGGATGGGCTGATAAGTCAGCAACCGGTTCCTGAAGCACGGTTATGGTCTCATATGCATAATCATATCCGATATTCGGTTTCTGAACCTGGAGGGTAACCTGGTACACACCTGGATCAGTATAGACATGGTGTGGATTTGTTGCATAGGAGAACGGTGAGTTATCTCCAAAATTCCAACTGTAGATGAGCGGTCCTCCAAGTGACATATCAGTAAATGCTACTTCAAATCCTGGCGGAGTATAGCCACCGACAGGATCTGCAGAGAACCGGGCAATCGGATCATTCGTGACTTCAATGTAGTTATTTTTAGTGATTGAGACACCACCCGATGAGACCGGAGCTGCCTCATTGAATGCAGTCAGCGTGACGTTATAGAATCCAACTTCAGTATAGTAATGAATAGGTTCCTGTAAATTGGAGAACTGACTGTCTCCAAACTGCCAGTACCATGCTGCCGGGTTGTTTGTTGTCAGGTCATGGAACTGGACCGGGTAGTTTGGTGGTACCCGGGTCATGTTCACTGAGAAATCCGGATCCGGAGGCAGGATGAATACCGCTTCAATGGTATGTCCATTTGCCTGTACCTGGGTAAAGTTGTAGATAGCAACCGGACCGACTGAAGAGCCGTCCACGATAACATCCAAAACAGCATTACCTGGATTTGGTGTCATCGTATAGGTCTGATCTGCACCACAGTAGACTTCAGTTACCCCGAGAGGTGATATGGTCCCTCCACCAGGAGCTCGTACACTGGATGTGATGGTAAAGGTCTTTGTATTAAATACAGCATTAATGGTATGGTCTGCTGCAACGTTTTTAAATTCCGTGGTGTTCGGACTGATTTGAGGACCATTTGAGACACCGTCAATGACGATATCACCAATGGTGTGACAACTGTCAGCGGTTATAACAAAGGTGCTGTTTTCTCCGGCATCCACCTGTTGTACAGTAGAGGGAGAAAT
>CAYRYR010000070.1:0-14128 GCA_964428385.1 uncultured Methanoregulaceae archaeon | reverse complement strand
AGGAATTGCAATCGCACAGATAATAGCAGGTCCCAGGGGAAAATTTGCATTTACTACGTATGACCAGAATAAACCCGGGATTATCAGAGAACTGGGGCCTTTTCTTGATGATGCAATTGCCGGTCTGGTTGCAGGTTGTGTCTGTCAACAGGCCATTGTTCCTCAGCATGTGTCCTAAATCAGTGATTGATAATGAAAAAACGGTTTTCTCTTATTACTTCCATCCTTGCTCTCCTTCAGTTTACCACACGATTACCGCTTGGGAGGAATCAGGACTTTGATGCGTTTGCCATTTCTTCCTGGCTCTACCCGCTGGCAGGATACATAACCGGAGGGATAACCGCAGGAATTCTTATCCTGCTTCCATTACCGGGGGGGACATCTGCTGCAATAGCTCTTATTCTCATCCTTATCCTAACCGGAGCCAATCACTTTGATGGTCTTTTAGATCTCGGAGATGGATTAATGGCACATGGAGATCGTTCTAAACGAATCACTGCTTTAACTGACCAGACCGTTGGTGCAGGAGGGGTGGCAGCAGGAGCATCAGTCATGCTCCTTATGTATGCTGCCCTCTCATCCATGAGTTCTCTTATGGTAGTAGTTTCAGTTCTGTATGGGGAGGTGTTTTCCCGGTATGCGATGGCATGGATGACAGTGATTGCACCACCGTTTCATGATGGTATTCATTCATATCTGCACAGCCAGTCTAAAAAGTGGTTTTTACTGTTATCTACCATGCTTCTGGTACCACTCATCCTGATTCCAGAGGTACAACTTTTGTTTCCTGTAATTCTTATTATGACTATTATAGTATCGTGTATCATGCGAATTATCGCAATTAAGGCATTTGGGGGAGCAAATGGAGATGTTGTTGGTGCTACTGGTGAGATAACACGTTCTCTTGTCTTCCTCCTGATTGCCATGAGTGCTACTGGTTCTCTTTGTATATCACCTGTGTTCTGCGCTCTTTTGCAGGTATAATCCATCCGGTATGCAATCACATTTCACTGTGATAGATTTTTGTAAAGCCGGCACTGCCTCATGTTGTGAAACATCGCAGAGTTGGAGAAGTGATTCACCTGTTAATATCGGGATACATACCCGGTATTCTTATCATCATCACACACAACCTCACTGCCATCTCTGACGAGTGTGTTAAATGTAAGGGCAGCTTCCATGTAGGCTTCAGGAGGGAGTGAACCTGACTGAATCTGCGCACCTGCTTTTTCATATGGAGATGGCATGACACGCGCTCCAACCTTAATTCCCCTGCAATGCTTGCAATATCCACATTTCGTATGTACTGAAACAATACCCATAGCGCATTCAACATGTGCACGGTCTGACCCTTCTTTTCGTAAAATTGTAAGAGATTTCATATCTCCTCTTATCTTATTACCTAAGTGATATCTAATTATTGTGTCTCCAGTATCTATTCTGCAATTGAAGGCAATAATTGAGATTCTGAAAGAAGCGAAACGGTTAATAATGATGGCTATCCAATAAGTAATACTCGCGTAAATTAGCTGTTTATTTGCAGGTAATGATTTTGCGGAGGAATTGGAGGATATTCAGATTATGGCAAGTGACAAGCCCCACATGAACCTCGCGGTCATTGGACATATTGACCACGGAAAGTCAACGACTGTAGGCCGTCTCATGTTTGAGACCGGCGCTGTCCCGGCACACATTATAGAAAACTTCAGAAAAGAAGCAGAATCAAAGGGTAAGGGTTCCTTTGCGTTTGCCTGGGTTATGGACAACTTAAAGGAAGAACGTGAACGTGGTATTACAATTGATATTGCTCACAAGCGATTTGATACACCCAAGTACTACTTCACGGTTGTTGACTGCCCAGGTCACCGTGACTTTGTTAAGAACATGATTACAGGTGCATCCCAGGCAGATGCTGCAATCATTGTTGTTGCAGCTCCTGATGGTGTTATGGAACAGACCAAAGAACATGTTTTTCTCTCAAAAACGCTTGGTATCAATCAGCTTATTATTGCAGTTAATAAGATGGATGCATCCAAGTACTCAGAAGAGCGGTTCAATGAAGTCAAAAAGGAGATGTCCAACCTGCTTAAGATGGTAGGAACAAATCCTGATACTGTAGCATTCGTTCCTATCAGTGCTATGGAGGGTGACAATATGATCAAAAACAGCGAAAACACCCCCTGGTATAAAGGCAAACCACTCTTTGGGCTTCTTGACGAACTTACATTACCCCCTAAACCAACTGATAAGCCTCTTCGTATTCCTATTCAGGATGCATACTCAATATCTGGTATCGGTACTGTTCCGGTCGGTCGTGTTGAGACTGGTATCCTCAAGAAAGGTATGAATGTTACGTTTATGCCAATGAATAAGAGTGGAGAATGTAAATCCATTGAGATGCACCATGAAGAGATAGCACAGGCAGAACCAGGTGACAATATCGGGTTTAATGTCCGTGGTATCGGTAAAGATGATGTTCGCCGTGGTGACTGCTGTGGTCCGGCTGATAATCCACCATCAGTTGCAGATGAATTTACTGCACAGATAGTCATTCTTCAGCATCCAAGTGCAATTACTGTTGGATATACCCCGGTATTTCACTGCCACACATCACAGACCGCCTGCACCTTTACAGAACTGGTAAAGAAACTGGATCCACGCACTGGCGAAACGCTTGAAGAAAATCCAACCTTCTTAAAAGCCGGCGATGCTGCAATTGTAAAATGTCGTCCAACAAAGCCGCTTGTTCTTGAGAATGCTAAAGAAATCCCCCAGTTGGGCAGATTTGCAATCCGTGATATGGGATCAACCATAGCAGCAGGTATGTGCATTGGCATAGTTAAGAAAGAATACCGCTAATCTTTTTTATTGGTGGTATAAAATGCAAAAAGCCAGAATCCGTTTAACCGGTACCGATTATCGTAAAGTCGAAGAAGTATGTGACAAGATTCGAGAGATTGCCGAGCGTACTGGTGTCAATCTGGCGGGTCCCATTCCCCTTCCAACCAAAAAACTGGTTGTTCCTATCAGGAAGAGTCCTGATGGAGAGGGTACAGCGACATGGGACCGCTGGCAGATGCGTGTACATAAGCGATTGATTGATATCGACGCAGATGAGCGTGCTCTGCGCCAGCTGATGCGAACCCAGGTTCCGAAAGATATCGGAATCGAGATTGTATTAGAGAGTTAATGTCAGAGGGGTAGCGGTGTGAAGGCCGCGGAATCTATACGTAATATCTACACCAATGCCTCTGCTGGGAGGCTTCTTCTCCTCATTTTCCTGGTAACGTTTCTGGTCAGAATACTTTTTCTTGACCTGAAACTGTATCATCATGATGAAGCCATCCATGCCTGGTTCGTGTATGAACTCCTGACGAAAGGGAATTATATTTATGACCCGATGTACCACGGGCCCTTTTTATATTACGTTACTGCAGTAATGTTCTCTCTTTTTGGGGAGAGCGATGTTATCGGGCGTATTTTGCCGGTCATCTTTGGTTCCTGCTTAATTCCCTTACTTTATGCAATATTCCGGCTTGGGTATCTTACTAAAAACCAGGTAATTATTGCAGGACTTTTTATCGCAGTCTCGCCTGACATGGTTTACTTTTCCCGGTTTCTCAGGCATGATATATTTCAGATCTTCTTTACGCTGGCTTTTATTGTCTGTGTACTCGCATGGTTTGAGAAAGAACGATGGTATTATGCTGCGTTAGCTGGTCTTACCGCAGCACTTGGAATGACCTGCAAAGAAGATATGCCAATTACGCTTCTCATCTTTGGGTCATTTTTTCTATTATGTCTTGTAACAAAAAAGATTTCACTTCCCAGGTTTTGGATTCGGCATCTTTTTCCCGCAATCATTGTAGCAGGGTTTATTGGAATTCTTTTCTATTCCTCTTTTGGAGCATCACCTGAAACGGTCTTTAATGCAGGGTTTCGGGCAATAGATCACTGGGCTTCAATGCATGAAGAATGCAGGCTTTGTGGACCGCCTTATTACTATATCCTGATGCTGCTCATGTATGAACTGCCGGTCCTTCTCCTGGCACTCTTTGCAGTGATACAATATAGTGTATTGCACATAAAAAGGAAAAAACAGGATATATCTCTGGAAAAGAATGAGTTACATCCCCAAAAGACTGATACGGTTTCTGTTATTCATAGAGATAAAACAGAATTTTTCTTTATCTTTTCCCTGTACTGGATGATTTTTTCCCTTTGTGTGTACGGAATCATTGGTGAGAAAGTCCCCTGGTTGTTGCTTCACCAGCTCCTGCCAATGATATTTGTTGCTGTCTATATGATGGGCACAAAAAAGATGATTCTCTCTCTTTTGATATGTTTGTATCTTATCGGGATGACATGGCATCTTTGTTTTATTCCGGTTGATATAAATGAACCAATTGTGCAGGTACAGAATTCTGAACAATTCAGAGAAGTGATGGATCTTATAGATCTATCTGATAAGGTTGTTATTGCATCTGACACCTACTGGCCTCTTCCCTGGTACTATCGGGGTGATCAATGGGAAAAATTCACATTTTATGGTCAGCGGGTTGATGAAGAGATAATCTATCAGAATGATCCGGATATGGTTATTACCCATGATACCGATAGTTACCCCAGTCTTTTTGGGTACTATATGTATCCATATGTTCATAGCTACTGGTTCTCATGGTGGGATAATAAAGAAAGGCTTCTCCCATATTTCCTGTATCGGGATGGAAAAATGGGGAGCATCAATCTTGATGTCTTTATCAAAGCTGATATCGCAGAGAAATATGGTTTTTTACCATCCTCGTCTCCACTTATACAGGAGAACAGATCTGATATGGATAGTCTAATAAACGAAAAATATGGATATGTTCCTTCTCATGTACCTGGTATGGATAACAATGTATCAGGGAATCTGGACCGTTCTTCGTTTCATATGATTGCATAGTAGTCAGATCTCATCTTTTGTGATGATTTCACAAAAAATATATCAGATTCTGCAGGAAATTATCGGGATGGTTTTTATTCTTCCATTAACCGGACCAGTTTTTCGGCAAATGCTCCTGAGGCCTGCGGTCCATTTGCCGTTACTATACGACCATCAACTACAACCGGTAGTGGTGTAAAGATTGCTCCTCCCTGTTGTATCTCTTTTATTGCAGTATCGTCAATAAAGACCGTCGCCTTTTTATCCTGTAACAAACCTGCATGGGCCAGGACAACGGGAGAGAGACAAATCGCTCCGATTATCTTTTCATTTGCCTCAAAATCCTGAATAATTGCATGTAACTGGCGATTATCCCAGAGGTGTGTAGGGGATCCTCCGCCACCGACAATCATTATCGCGTCGTATGAAGAAATTCCCTGATGAGAAATATCAGTAAAGGTCTTATCAACCAGTACTTCATCTCCAAGCATTCCCCGAACCAGACCCGTCTTTGTAGAGACCAGATCATAATCCACTCCAACCTTGTCAAAATAAGCAATGGGGTCTCCTAGTTCTTCATCTCTGAATTTCTCAGGAGCGATAACAATCAGTACTTTTTTTGTAACTTTTTTATTTTCTCCTTTTTGTTTCATAATCCACCTGATCGAGGGTTTCACTATATTACCATTTAAAGGTTGTGTGATGGGCGTGTCCTTCTGTATCCCCTGCCATGCGAAAAAAAAGAAGACCCGTTTTTTATGCAGTGAAAAATTATTCCTTAAAAGGTGAAGATGACCTATATCGCAGGGTATAACCCGTTTTCAGCATCATATGAACAGTATCTGATTACATTTTTACAATATGGGACAGAGATAATGAAAAGAGAAGATGAATGCCGGGTATTTAGGATTTTTTAATTTTGTTTTTTTCAGGTTTTGGGCAATCTCTCATCTTTGACATGGTCCTCATCAGATTGGTTTTCAGCCAGGTGCTCTTCAATTGTCTCGACGACAGTTCTGATAACCATCACACGTGCATAAAATTTATTATTCGCAGGAACAATGGTCCATGGTGCCATTGGAGTACTAGTCCGTTTCAGCATCTCACTAACTGCAGACCGGTGCATATCCCATTTTTCACGGTTTCGCCAGTCTTCATCGGTTATTTTCCATTGTTTGTCTGGGTTTCCTTCTCGTTCACGGAAACGGGATAATTGTTCTTCTTTATCGATCTGTAACCAGAATTTTATGATGATATTGTTATTTTTGACTAATCGTTCTTCCATACCATTGATCTCATGATATGCTCTCTTCCATTCTTCCTCCCTGCATAATCCTTCAACGCGCTCGACTAGTACGCGACCATACCAGCTTCTGTCAAAGACCGTAATATGACCTTTTTTAGGCAACCGAATATAAAAACGCCAGAGATAGTGATGCAACAGATCCCAGTCACTGGGTTTGCCAATGGGTTCAACAGTATATCCACGTGGATTTAAGGGACTAGTCAGTCTGACAATACATCCACCTTTTCCTGCTGCATCCCATCCTTCAAATACGATGATTAGTGGTTTTTTTTTCCGAATGAGATCATACTGAAGATTACTCAGACGCTCCTGGTACATATCTAGCAGTTTTTTATATTCATTCCGCTCGTACGCGAGTGTAAGATTGACGAGATCCAAAACAGATCGGTCCTCATGGATACCAGGATGAGCAATATCTTCAGGGAGTCTTGCAGCATAGACCATATCAGGCAGGGGTGTTGCCAGTCGTGCCAGCCATCCTTCCATCATTGAAGAAATCGTTTTGAGTGCTTTCACATGGGCATAGCGTCCTTGTTCTGCTTCAATTATCGTCCACGGTGCATACAGGGTGTCGGTCCGGCTTATAAGATGTTCAATGACTGGAATGTATTGAAGATAGTGAGATTCACAGTCTGGAATTGCTGGAAATGGACTATAGTCCATAAAACAGTCCTTTTTTAATTTTTTTAGTCGTTTATTCTGTGTCTCATTTGTTATATGCAAAAACATCTTAATAAGAAGGTTTCCATCATCAGCAAGCTGTTTTTCAAACGTTAGAATATCGTCGATTGCATATGATGGTACAGAATCCATATTTGCAGGGTCAAACCGTTCAGTAAGGATTCTGCTGTACCAGCTACGATCGAGGATAATCATTTGTCCATATGGGGGGAGATTAACCCAGAATCGCCACATCATATGATGCTGACGTTCAAGATCTGACGGGCTTCCTATTGGAATGACTCTCACCCCACGGGGATCAAGAGCATGAATCACCTGGTTGATAACCTGTGAAATACCTGCACCACGCCATCCCTCGACTGCAATGATAATAGATTTGCCATGTATACGAGTCTCTCTCTGTAGCTCTCCCATACGGGATCGGAGAGCATGAACGAGATCTTCATATTCGTGCTTGCGAATCGTGAGTGAGAGGTCAAATGTCTCAAGCATTTTTTATTCCTACTTCTACACGGTATTTATAAAGAATGGGTAATGCATGTATAAAAAAGCAATGAATATTCTTTTTTTTTGACTCACCTGGTATTCCTGTAGATTTTGTCTTATTAAAATTCATCCTGGATGAATACTCATATCTGTATTTTGTACTTGCCAATCACATGGTTATTCTGTTGCTAACAGTACCCGTTCAGGATGCAGAACCTGTTTGTATCTATTCTGATTCCCTGTGACACATAACGATCCCAAGTAAAAATGAGTAAATTTTTTTTAAAATTTTGAATGGAATTCATTTACCAAATTTAAAAATTATGTTTGTTATGTGTTAATGTAACACCTAACGATGAAGGGAATTTTTCTAATTATCATAAATTTCGCATTAAATTTAGATTAGGTATCAATAAAGACTCTGTTATTTTTATCTCGTTATGGGTTGCCGGGAATCCTGATAATATCATGTTTTGAAATCAAAGATTTTTATAGAGGATCGCCAGACGAGAATTACTATACTCTCTAATTAACTAACAACCAGATTTTTCAAAGTTATGAGATCTCTTATGTGTCTTTGGAACACATATCAGTCAGAAAGATACATTGTATCGTAGAAGATATCCTGATACGATGTACGATGTCCTATGCAGATGGTACACAAAACATCTATGTAATACAGGATTGATTCTTAACTCAGGAGAATATCATATGAACTGGTTAATGGGAATAGTGATTGTGTGTGCTTTTGTCACTCTTGCAGGGTGTACAAGTGCGTATAGTACAAATGAATCAGGAACATCCGGGGTTGTTATCACCGGTACCGGAACAATTACTTATATTGATTTGGAAGGAGGATTCTACGGCATAGTTGATGAAGACAAAAGTCAGTATTATCCCTTGAACCTTGCACCAGAGTTTGCTCACGATGGGATGCGGGTTACATATAGTCTGAAAGAGAAGATGGATGCTGTAACAATATTTATGTGGGGAGTACCGGTCACCATTCTAGAGATTACTGCTGAAGAGGACTTTCATGGGGTGAATGTTCAGGATGTAGGGAGATTCTCGTCTAATGGAACCGTGGTATATCCAAATGACGACGAAAAATATTCTCTCATTATTGCAGAGAAAGGAAAAATCTATCTCCCTTTTAATGCAAATAATCTGACCTGTTTCAAAGAAGGATCTGTTATTTCATTTACTGCTGTACCATATGCGAATAACACAACGGAATTGATACAGGGAACTCCTGTTTATTTGCTTACCTGTAACATGACTGGAATGCGACAGACTGTTCAGGAATGTATTACGATGAAAGATTATCAGAACCTGACTACAGTGTATGGATGCATGCAGGTAAAACTCATAGATTCTGAACATGGAAAAGAGCAGATCTACCTGATGCATTCAGGAGGTTCTGATCTTATGATATTATCAGAGGAGCCAATAGATGCTGTCACGGTACTTGGACAGTATATGGAGGCTAAAGGGTATCTGCAAGAGCAAAAAAATGAGACGGCTGATGAATATATGAAATTTAGTGCAGTATCTCTCATGTCATTATCTGAGCTTGCAGGTGTATCTGATGCAGTACCAGTCTGATCTGATATCTTCAGGCAACCTGTTTTGTCTGGAACCCTCAGATATATTTCTGATTGTATTAGTTTCTGAAAGATTTCATATGCAAAAACACTGGTTTTTTACATGATTTCACCAGTTCAGAGCCGACTTGAAAAGTATATAACCGAACGAGATCTTCTTAACTCCTATCCGGTAGAGGATTTGGTTGCTATCATCCAGGATGTGGGATTTTTGTGTGATGGCTGTGCACAGTGCTGTACAGCTGCATTTAATGGTCATGTATTTCTGCTTGACTCTGAAGTTGATGCAGCACAGGCCCTCTGTAGTAATGCTCTCATTCCTGCACCAGATTTTGATTTTTGTGACAAAGATGGGAACTTTTATGTATCTGGATTTGCTCTTCGGACAGATAGCGAGGGGAATTGTATCTTTCTAACTGACTCACGATGTAGTGTGTATCGCAACCGGTTTAGTATCTGTCGGATATACCCCTATATGCTGCATCAGGAGACTGACGAAGATGGAAAGATTGCATTTCGTCAGATAAGTGGTCTGAACCAGCATGGATCCTATTATCATAAGATCCCTGATGATGAGGCGAAGTCCCTTGCCAGTGCAACAATAACTTATGAAAAAGCATATCTGAATCAGATGATTGCATTTTGCACATGTCTTCTCTCCCTCTTTGAGAATAAAAAAAGACGACATGTTCAGCGTTCCTATGATATGTTATACCGGCAGTTTTTAGCTGGAAAACCGGTAATAATACAAGTTTTTCGGGATAATGGATTTATTCCAGTCACTGTCACCAGAGATGATTATGCAGGAATTATCAGATCTCATCCCTGATAACTGCTCCAATACGACGGATCCCCTCAAAAATTTCTTCCTGGTCTGTATTTGAGAAATTAAGTCTGATAGCATCATCGCCAGTGCCGTCGGTGTAAAAGGGTTTTCCCGGAACAACTGCAACTTTCTCTTTAATACAGCGTGTCGCAATTTTTTCTGCTGATACCCCATGAGGTAGGCGAAGCCAGATGAACATTCCGCCTGAGGGGACGGTATAAGAAACGGTATCAGGCATATGATTCTGTATGGCATGAATCATCCAGTCCCTACGTATCTGATATCCGTCACAGATGGATTTGATATGAGCGTCAATGTTATTTTCATTCAAATAATGAACCAGAATACGCTGACTAAAGTAATTTGCATGAAGTGCTGCGGCCTGCATTGCTGTCACCAGGTGATGCATCAATGGCAGGGGGGCGATAACCCATCCCATTCTCAGTCCAGGAGCCACAATTTTAGAGAAAGAACCGGTGAGAATGCTATTATCCGGGATGAAACCTGTGATATACGGGAGACGTTCAGTGGTGAACCTGACTTCTCCATAGGCATCATCCTCTATAAAAATGGTATCTGTCTCACTAATAAGATCTGCAATGCATTGTCTGACTTCCTGACTGTATGTCACTCCTGATGGATTCTGTGAATTTGGAATCCCATACATCATGGATGGATGTTTCGTAGTGAGAAGATCAGATAAAATTTTGGTATCTGGTCCATCCTCACGCAGCGGAATGCCGTGAAATTTTGGTTCAAATAAGGAAAATGCCTGTATAGCTCCGAGATATCCCGGCTGTTCAATCAGGATGTTGCTCTTTTTATTTATCAGAACTTTTCCTATCAGATCAAGACACTGCTGGGATCCGTTCGTGATAAGGATTGCATCAGGATCGATACAAAGACCTGCTACATTCTGATATCGGTCTGCAACCAACTTCCGAAGATCAGGATCTCCTTGTGTTGTGGCATAAGAGAGAGCACGGCTTCCATCCTCTTTTATTGCATGGTCTGCTGCCGTACGTATCCCTTCAGTATCAATATAGGTTGGATTTGGAATTCCGCCGGCAAATGATATTATGTCTGGATCCTGTGTTGCCGCAAGAATCTCTCTGATATACGATCGTGGGGTATTATTCATGCGGTTAGCTATCTGATACGTCATTATTTTCATTTAATTCTCTTATAGTATCATATTTTGTTTTTATCTCTTTTATTCTCTGGTTCACTTATGTTAAAATTTCATACCAATATGTCTCTTGAATGGATCTCATAATTGGTGGAATGCCGGCGATATGACTTTCGTTCTGACACAATTTTAAGTTCTTTATAAACAAAAAACACAGAGCAACAGGCCTCAAGACTCATATTAATATGGGAGAATGTATAACAATATACATAGATGTTAAAAAATGGTCATTTTGGGTGCTATGATATCTGATATGCCAATTTGAAAAATTACATCACAGGAATAACAATGAGATCACAGGATATAGCAATTGTCGGAATACTTCTCGCTGTAGGAGCCATTGCACGGTTTTTTGCAGCAATTTTTATTCCAGGTCCGATCGTCCCGAACTTTATTATAATCTTTTATTGTCTTGCGATAATGCTTATCATACCCAAATTTAAGGAAGCTCTTGGAATTGGTATTGTAGCAGGGATAATAAGTGCACTCATTACCCATTCGATATTTCCGCCGGCAAATCTCATCAGCGAACCGATTGGTGCCCTGGTCTGCCTTGCTGTGTTTATATCTATCCGAAAACACGCGGTGATAGCACCCGCCCTCTCAACACTTGTTGCAACCATTGCCAGCGGAACGGTATTTGTTCTTGTTGTCATGGCCATAGTCATGGTGGCTCCGACGCTCCTCTATAAGGAGTTCTCGTATGACAGTCTCTCTGCGTTCTTTGCCACTATGTTTATAATGATTGTTGTACCAACAGCGATTCTGAATACAATTGTGGCACAAATCTTGTATATCCCTTCAGCCCGCGTTCTTTCCCGGGGCAAATGATGATTCAGGTACAAAACCTGACTTATTTTTATCCTTATACTTCTAATACTCCGGCTCTGTATGATGTCTCTGTCACAATTCGCAAAGGAGAACTTATTCTTATCACCGGGCCGACAGCTGCCGGAAAAACAACTCTTTGCCTTGCAATAGCAGGTATTTTAGAACATGAATTTGAAGGTAAAAAGAGTGGGAATGTCACCTTTAAAGGACAGGATGTGAAGTTATATGATGGTCTTTCCGAACTGAATCAACATGTATCCATGGTCTTTGACGATGCTGATGCCCAGTTAATCTTCACAAGTGTGGAAGAAGAGATCCTCTCAGGCATTCAGATGCGGGGAGGGTCGACAGAGGAGATACGGGAGCGTATGGAACATGTTATGCAGGTTTGTGGTATAACACATCTCAGAGACCGTCCTCCCTATGCTTTGTCAGGGGGTCAGAAACAGCGGGTTGCAATTGCTGCCACACTTGCGATGAATACTGAGTGCATCATCCTTGATGAACCAACATCAGAACTGGATGTTAGTGCCACCAGTCAGATTATATCTCTTCTTAGTGCCCTTAAAAATGAAGGTAAAACCGTTATTGTGGTTGATCATTCTCTTGAGGAGTACCGCTTAGTTGCTGATCGTGTTATCTGCATGGAGAAAGGAAGAATACATACCATTGGAACATTTGAAGAGATCTATACCAATAAAGAACCTGTTATAAGTCCTGAGGCTCTCTATAAACGTAACGATCTTTTACCATATCTGCCACCTGATGGCATTTCTCCGATTATTACTGTAAAGGATCTTGTAAAAAGGTATGATACTATCCTTGCCCTTGATGGTATCACAACTGACATTTATCCTGGTGAATTTATTGCCATTCTTGGAGAGAACGGATCAGGAAAGACTACGCTGGTCAAACATTTTAACGGCCTCCTGCGTCCTGATGTCGGAAAAATCTGGGTAAATGGTTTAGATGCCACAACCGCTCCTGTTACCACTCTTGTAAGACATACCGGACTTGTGTTTCAGAACCCTGACACCATGCTCTTTGCTGATACGGTAAGGGAAGAGATTCTCTTTGGGCTTATGAATGTCAATGAATTGGATCCTGATGCGGTGATTCTTGACGTGTTGTCAATGGTCGGGCTTGTCGGAACCCAGGAGATGTATCCACGTCATCTCAGCAGGGGTGAACGTCAGCGACTTGCGGTTGCCTGTATTCTCGCGATGCGACCAGAGATTATCGTCCTTGATGAACCGACAACAGGTCTTGATGAAGCTGAATCAGATACAATGATGCAGTTGATGGAGCGGCTGCAACAGAGCGGGCATACTATCATAATGGTAACACACAACATGCGTATCGCAGAGACCTATGCAGATCGTATTATTGGTATGGAGAATGGAAAAATTACTGGAGATTATCAGATAAAGGGAGGAATATCTTCATGACCGAAATCCTCCAGTACATTCCGGGATCAAGTGTTCTTCACCATCTTAATCCGGTGACAAAACTCATTGCGGTCATTATGATAGTTACGCTCTGTGTCTTCTCACCAAACCTCCTCTTTTTAATTCTGCTTCTCATTTTCATTTTTTTTATTGCAGTTGTATGTAAACTGTATCATGAATTTTTACTCCAGTTGCCCTTTTTGGGGATTCTTATTCTCATCCTTGTGCTGATAACTGTGCTCACTGTTTCTTCCGGGCCTGTTATTGGCCACCTTATACCGTGCGCAGTTCCTATTATCGGTGGAACTTTTCCCATCACTTTCGGAGGCCTGTTATTGGGCCTTTTGCTGTCATTCAGGTTCATTGTGATGATTCTTACGTTTCAGCTCTTTATCTTCTCAACCAAACCGAGCGAACTGGTCCGTGGCCTTCTCATCTTCAGGATGCCGATTGATTATGTTCTAATGTTTCTTATTACCATCAGGTTTATTCCAAGTCTCCAGATGGAAGGTCGCCGGATTCATGAGGCCCAGATATCAAGGGGATACAATCCAGGGAGTGGGATAAAAGGAAAGATAAAGAGTTTGAGACCCATCCTCATTCCATTGGTTGCAAATTCTCTTGCAAAGACCCAGGTTATTGGTTTAACACTTGATATGCGTGGATATAGGACTAAAAACAGACTTTTGGTACACAATGACTCATATACCAGATATGATGCTCTGACGGGAATTATCCTTATATTCATCCTTATAGGATTTATATTTCAGTTTACGTTGTTGTAAGGATATTTCTCAAAGATAACAGGAGAGTTTCATTCTGAATTGGTTCTT
>CAYRYR010000069.1:5728-14392 GCA_964428385.1 uncultured Methanoregulaceae archaeon | reverse complement strand
CATCAGTCCAATCGGAAATTATATTGAGGTTGAAACAGTCTCTTGCGTCCTCTGCGTCCTCTGCGGTTGGAATTCTTACCCTGATATGGTATGAAAGTCAGAATGTCACGTAATTATATCCTGCCTAAACATGAGTGAGATGGTATCACTTGGTTTTTAGACAGAACCATTATTCTAAAAGCGAGAAGAAGGGCAATTATTAGTACTTCGGATTAAACTCTCAACGTTGGCAGGGACATACCAGGAAAAAGGATTGCTGGATTATCTGGAGGGACAGAGGAAGGAAGAGCGGGCTACATAACGAACTTGTTATTCGATACTCATGCTCTTATTACCCTGCTCCATAAGGAACCCGGATATCTCGTTGTACAATCCTTGTTTGAAGAAATTGAAGCGGAAATATCAAGAGGTTTCCTTTCAACGGTCACTATAGCAGAAACAAAATATCTTTTTGTAAAACGATTTGGCGATAAAGAAGCCGAAATTTGTCTCCATACAATAATTAACTCTGGTCTTACCATCATCCCGGTCAGTATCCCGATCGCTTTGTCTGCAGGATCTCTAAAAAATTCAGGAATATCTCTTGCTGATGCGATGATAGCGGCAACGGCAATCGATCTGGCTGCTGTGGTAGTCACCGGAGACCGACATTTCTCCAGGATGGGCATAGAAGTGAGAAATTACCCTTAAATTATATCTACTCTCCATGTAATTCCAGGAATTCAACAGATTTCATCAGGTCTCGTTAATCCGCCAGTAGAAACCTGATGGAACGCTCACAGACTTTTCTAGAAAGGGCCGTATCATGATTCCCCTTTCCGAAACTTCCCAGGCGGTACCAGTATCTCAAACCTGGCTCCCTCTCCAGGGACTCCGCACTCTCTGATAGAAAGCCCGGTAATAGAGAGAATTTCTCGTGAGAGATTTAGCCCGAACCCGGTATGCGTATAATACTCATGGGTGAATATTTTCGATTTGAACTCATCCGGTATCCCTACCCCGTCATCTTCACAGATGATAGTGTATCCTTCTCTCCCTTCGATCCCAAAAAACCGGATCCTGGTTATCGTATCTCCATATCGCCTGGCATTGTCAATAAGATTGTAAAAAACCTTCTCCATAAGAGGATCAGCATATACAAAAATCCCGGATATCCCGATATGAAGCTTTATCTGACTAATATCAAGAGTCGAAACTGCTTGAGTGATGATAGTGCTTACATCCTGCCACACCGGGGAGTGTACTCCGATGTCCTGGTAATCACGGGTAAAAGCTATCTGCCTCGCAATATTGAGTGCTGATAGATATACATTCTCAATATACCTATTTAAGTCAGGACCTAGATCAGTATCCTTAACAAATCCAAGATACCCAAAAATGATCTGAATTTCGTTATTAATATCATGCCTGGTGATGCTCGATAACAGGTTGAGTTTTTTGTTTGCATTCTCGGCTTGTTCTTTAGCTGTTTGGAGATCACGAGTTCGTTCTTTAACGAGTTCTTCAAGATGAAACCGATATTTTATAAGTTCTTTCTCTGCCTGTTTACGGTCGGTGATATCGATGAAACTGGTACGGATTAACCTTCTGTCTGCAAAAGGAAGTTTAACCTGTCGAACTTCACAATAGCGGGTTTCTCCGTTCTTTCTTCGAATTACCCGATCAAATAAGATTTCTTCTCCGTTCATGACACGTTCATTATGTTCCTGAACACTTTTTACAACTGAACGATTGTTTGGTTGATCAGGGGGGTAAAAATGTGCCGGGCCGTAATTAATCAGTTCCCTCTTTTCATATCCAAAGAGTTTTTCTGCATTTCTATTTGCATCAACGAACCTCTCAAGATCGATATCATACACAAGGATGGCATCAGTTGCTAGTTCAAACAGAATAAAAAATCGCTCTTCACTCTCTTTCAACTTCTCTTCAGTTGCTTTTCTTCTGGTCAAATCCTTTTTTATGGTCAGTATCCAGATAAAAGCAATCAGGAAAACTATGAATAAAAAGATAATAACTATGTGGTATATTCCTTCTGCGATCTGCTCCTGAGTTTGAAAAATACCTTCTGTCGGTTTCCAGGTATCTATAATGTTCTGGTATGTACCGTCAGCTTTAATTTTCTGCAGTGCACTATTAATTTCATTCAGCAGTTGTGTATCTCCTTTTTGTACTGCAAATGAAGAATTGGAGATTGCAACAGGTTCACCGGTTACCCTGATGTTTTGAATATTATTTTCAGCAAGAATATATGACCCAACCCGGTAATCCACCACAACAGCATCCAGAGAACCTTCATTCAGCTCTTTAAATCCCCCAGGAAAACCGGGAATATCTGTTAACTGAATATGAGGATATTTTCCCAACACTTTCTGGGGCAGGCCTCCCGATTCTACACCCACCCGTAAACCAAAAAGACTTGAGATACCTGATATGCCTAAGGTATCTGAACGGGTAAAAATGGTAAATTGTGACTCAAGTAACGGATCTGAAAAATCAAATAGTTTCAAACGCTCTTCAGTTGGATTGATTTGAATCAGAGCATCAGCTTCACCTCGGGCGACAAGCACCTGTGCTTCTGACCAGTTCATGGCCCTGATTTCAACAGGTCGTGACATATGTTGTGCAAGCGCCTGTACGATATCAACATCCACTCCTTTAGGGGTAGTCCCATCCAGGTAGATTACAGGAGCTATATTCATATTACCAAGGAAAAGAAGGGGGGTATCATTGGATACGTTGGTTGGCACCTCTGTGACCCCCCCTGCCGTGGCATATACAACACCGAACGTGGTGATGAAAAACAACAAGATAAAGAAGATTAAAAGGTGCGTTTTCATGTTATCTACGTACATTTTTATTATCTGGTTTTTCATGAGAACCTGAATTTCCCAGGCGGAACCACAATCTCAAACCTGGCTCCCTCTCCAGCGACTCCGCACTCCCTGATAGAAAGCCCGGTTATAGAGAGTATCTCCCTTGCTAGGAACAATCCAAGTCCGGTATGATTCCCATACCCTCGAGCAAAGATAAGGTCTTTTTCTTCCGGGGGGATACCCATCCCGTCATCGAAGCAGGAGATGATGAGATCCCCCTCCTCCTCTTGTACAGAAAATTGAATCATGGTAAGAACACTCCCATGGCGAATGGCATTCTCCATAAGGGTTGCAAATACTTTTCTAATAATGGGATCTGCATAAATTTCAAGATTGGTGGGAATGTAGTTCTCAATGGTAATCTCACCGAAAAAAATCTCTTCCTTTGCCGATTCCAGGGTATTGTAAATCCTCTGCCAGCCACTGGATACAATCCCAAAACCTTCAAATTCCTGGGTAAATTCAATCGTTTTTCCTATCCGGGAACTGGTTTCCCTGGCTTTGGAAATATACTCCTTATTTTTAGCCTTATCTTCAGTTTGTAACACCTGTTCGAGAATGAGTTCTATTACAGATATCTGGTTGACAATGTCATGGCGAATGAAACTATTTAGCAGGTGGAGTTTCTTATTTGCCCCTGTATATGCCTCTTCAATTCGTTTTCGCTCAGTGATGTCACGGAAATACCATACCCTTCCGTAGTATTTACTGTCTTTTTTCTGCATCGGGGCCGAGAACCGTTCCAGAATCCTTCCGTCCTTTAGTACGAGTTCCTCAAAGCTCTTCTCTTCCTTGTGGTCATAGAGATACCTGGCACGGGATAGGAATGCATCCGGATCGATGACCTGTTTCATAACAAACTGCAGCACAGGTTCATCTATCAGGGATTCTAGAAGATATCCGGGGATCCCCCATATCTCAATGAATTTCTGGTTGTATTGCAGGATCTTTCCGGCTTCATCCACGATAAGGATCCCGTCCAGGGTTGTCTCCTGCTGAGTTAAAAGAAGGACATTTTTGAATTGAATTTCTTCTTCCGCCCGCTTGCGATCAGTGATGTCCCGGATGCTCTCAATTACACCAATGATTCCACCTGATGAGTCATACAGGGGCGATGCCTTGGCAAAGACCCATGCACCGGTATTGTTGTAAAGAGCATTGCAGAACACTTCGGCAATAAGCGTGTTACCTTCACGGATGATTGTAGGATAACGGGCTGGAATCACCGTGTCATCCTCAAAAACCAGATCCATCAGCTGGGGTCGTGCCTCCCCGTAAAACGGTATAGTGTAGGCGTAGTCGCCCTTGCCAATCATCTCTGCAGCCGGAATACCTGTCATCTCCTCGATGGCCTTATTCCAGATGATGATGCGCTTTTCCTTGTCAATAGCCAGGGTTGCATCAGGCAGAAAATGGATGATATCAGTCAGTCGTCTCTGATACGCCCGTGCTTCGTCTTCCGCCTGTTTTTGTTCAATATATATACTCATCTCCCTGGCGACCATTTCCATCAGTGTAAGATCGCTCTCTTCATAGGCATGAGGATTCTCATAATCCTGCACCACCATAACACCACACGCCTTTCCACCAATCATCAGAGGCACTCCGAGCCAGACCTCTGAAATCATACCAATCAGTTCTATTTCTCCACTATCTACCAGATTTGGAATTTCAGCCTTTTTGAAGAGCAGGGGCTTTTGTTGCTTAATTACCAGTCCGGTCAGGGATTTGTCAGCCCGCCATGTTGGAATGTGATCATTTTGATCTTTCACAAAAATCTCTGAAATGAGATCTGTTTTCTCGTCGTAGAATGCGACAAAAAAATTCTCTACATCAATTAACCTGCTGAGTGACACCCTGATACGTTCATAAAAATCTACAAGGTCTTTGGCATGAAGTGCGCTACTGATAATTTCGTACTGAAGGTTGTGGGTAGCTTCCGCCCGCTTTTTGTCTGTGATGTCTATACAAATGCCCTCATAGTAAAGAGTTGTCCCATCCTTATCTCTGACAGAACGAGCCGAAACCGAGACCCAGAACCGGCTTTTGTTCTTTTTCAGGACTGGTAATTCAACCATTTCCATTACGCCGTGTTCTTTAAGGATTACACTCACGTTCGTTCTGTCTTCGGCCCGCTCATACAGGTCACGCCGGACGTTGATGCCGGCACCAAGAATCTCCAATGCGTCTTTAAATCCATACATCCGGGCAAAGGTGTCATTTGCATGCATCAGAGTTCCATCAAGAGCGGTCTGGAAGATCCCAATAACGGCATTCTCACAGAGGTCGCGGTACTTCTCTTCTGATATTGCCAATGCCTCCTCTGCCTGCTTCTTTTCGGTGAGATCCTCGTACACGGCTACCACAATATCTGAGGAAAGCCGGAAGACAAAGTTATCCCGCCATCCTTTGATCCGCTTATCTTTATAGTGGGCAATCGGGAAATGTTCCGGTTTACCAGTCCTCCATACCCGTTGGAAGGTCTCAAAGAGTCCGAACTCATGTACTTCGAAAAAGACCTCACTGACAGATTTGCCTATTACCTCGTCGCGTTGAATCTGCTCAATTGCCTCTGCAGCAGGGTTGAAATCAGTGACGATGAAATCTTTACCGTCCCCAAGAACCCGGTATACAACAACACCTGAGGTTATGTAGGTAAAGAGCCCGCGGTACCGCTCTTCGCTCTCCCGGAGTGCTTCCTCTGTGTGAATATCAGCAAGAGCACCACTGATATGAGCTGCTATCGTCTCAAGCAGCTTCCTGATATGTACCGGAATGTCATCAAGGAGATGCGAAGCTATGTTCATGATGGCTATCAGGTGACCTTCATGTACCACGGGAATTGATGCAACGCTAGTCACTCCTTCCCGGTCCCGGATCTCATCACTGCCCGGTTGCCTGAGATCTTTGTATCGCCCATAAAACGGGATTCCAGTCTTTACCTGGAGCACCTGCGGAGCATCAGCAGCAAAATGAGATATGAGCTCAACAAACTCAGGAGAGACCCCGTGATGAACAATGAGATCCACGGCACCGGTATCCGGGTCAACCACGTATATCCCCCCAGAGTCCAGACCTTCAACAGACATAGCAGCATCAAGAATGAATTCAAAGGCTTCCTTTGTGGTGTGTGAGGTAGTAAGGGCCTTGATGAGGGTGAGCTGAATCTGCAGGAAATTATCTGCCAGCTTGCGTTCTGTGATATCCTGACAGGTACCTTCAAAAAATACCACATTCCCTGCATCATCCCTGATAATCCGAATGTTTAACAGGCCCCAGATCGTTGCTCCGGATTTATGATGGCATTTCACCTCATAGTTTTTCAGGACAACCTCTTGTTTCAAGGCGTTGGTAAATCTGATACGATCCTCTGGATCGACAAAGAGATCAACACTGATATTCCGCACGACACGTATGAGTTCGTCTGGCGAGTCATAGCCGAGCATATGGGCAATCGCAGGGTTGGCACTGATAAAGCGGCCCTCAGGAGTAGACCGGAATATTCCCTCTACAGCGCTCATGTAGATATTACGGTAATTCTCCTCACTTTTGCGCAAAGCCTCCTCTGCCAGCCTGCGCTCGGTGATGTCCCTGGTAACACCCAGTATCAGGATAGAATCATTAGTTTCATCTTTGACAAGCCCTACAATGTTCTCGGTCCAGACTGTTGATCCGTCTTTTTTGATCTGCTCCAGCAAAACGAGCTTTGGAGGTTTAAAAATCCCCTGCCTGCCTTCTTCGAAGATTGTTTTTAATTTTTCATACGCGAGAGGGAGGCAGACAGGGGTAATAATCTCCTCCAGTCGCTGATGCATCACTTCTTCAGCCGTATACCCCCGGAGTTTAAACACAGTCGGGCTGACATAGGTAACCTCACCAAAAATATTCATCGTCCAGATAACTTCACTAACATTCTCAGCAAACAACCGGTACATGTGTTCGCTCTTCAAAAGAGCCTCTTCGTTCTTTTTCCGGTCGGTGATGTCGGTTGCTATCTCAAGGCGGACCAGCCTCCCGTCACTCCAGCGGATAGCACGGTCCCGGCAGTCATACCATCTGTTGTTCCTGGTGTTCTGGTACTCCCACTGGTGCACTCCGGTCGGACCTATCTTGTCGATAAGCAGATGATTGGTACAGAACGGACATGGTCCATCCTGATCTTTTTGGAGAGCCTCGTAACACTTCTGTCCGGAAATACCTCCAAAAATATTACGCATCCGCTGATTCACAAATAAGAGCTCATGTGTATTCATATCAGCGACATATACCATTGCATCCATGCTGTCAAGGATGGTAAAGAGTGCTGCCTGGGCTTCTTCAACCAGGATGGTATTCTTTTTTCCTAATACCAGGTCTGTTTCATCACCGGGTCCTTCTTTATGTTTTAGCACCGGTGATTTCTGCCCGGTCAATGGTGAGGGATTTATCTGATAATGCTTTCTGATGATGCTAAGGACTTTTTCTGAATTAATCCATCTTTTGTCGAGCTCGTCGACCATCTCATCGATTTGTTTGATATACGTGGAGATCAGTTGCTTTGCATTGCTGTCATCGAGCATCTCTGCACAGGTGAGAATAATCGTGAGCGGGTTTCGTATCCCATCGTTGAGGATTGCCAGTTGAGCAAGATTCTGCTGTATCTGGATGAGTGCTGCGTCTTTCTCCTTCTCAAGCTGCCTCTGTGTGGTGATATCCTGTCCCTGGGCAATTGTTGCAACAGGTGTTACCCCGTCTGATGAATAGAGGGTGGATGAGTTCCAGATGACGGTCCGTACTGTCCCATCACGATGCAGGATCTCAAGCTCAACCGTTTCCCATCTCACTCCGTCGAGAGTTGTCTGAATCAGACGCATTGATCGTTCTCTGAGAGAAGGGGGAAAGAGTACATCAAGGGATTTTCCAAGAACCTCATCAGCAGAGTATCCAGTCAGGATCTCTGTTGCACGGTTTATCCGGGTTATCTGAAATGATGAGTTCCAGATAAGTATAGGAACGTTTGCTATTGAGATAAGGCTCTCTAAGTACTCTTTTGTCTCACGGAGAGACTCCTCTGAAGATGCCAGGGTATTATACTGGTACTTAAGCTCTTCCTCTGCTGCGAGTAATTCTTCATTCGCAGCTTGGGATTGTTCATTGCTTTCTAAAAGTTCATTGTACAGTTTGACTCGTTCTTTTTCTATCTTATTGTGTTCAGTAACATCTTCTGCAAGCGAGAGCATGTATTTCCTGTTTCCCACCTGAATAACACGTGCGGAAAAGAGAATGTCCCGATTATCCCCTCGTTTTGTCGTGAGTACGACTTCTTTCTTTTCTACCTCTTCCCCATCCCGGGTTTTTCTGATATAGGAGTCACGCTCCTCCGGGTATGTCCAGATATGGAGATCTTGTATCCTTCTGGAGATTATTTCTTCCCGTACATATCCAGACCATTCTTCAAATGCCAGGTTAACATCGAGTATTGTTCCATTCTCAACATCTGTAATGGTAATAGGATTAGGACTTGCAGTAAAGGCTGCTGCAAATTTTTCTTCAGAAAAACGGAGTTCTGTCTCTGCCTGTTTCTGGTCGGTTACATCCACTCCGATGGCAATAAACGAAGATATTATCCCATTTTCATCAGGGACTCCTTTCGTGTTCCAGGAGATGGTCCGAACAGTCCCCTGCTTCGTATGGATAGATGTCTCAAAGGCCTCAAGATATTTTTTCTCACCAATTATCCTGGTGATGGTACTGGTTATCTGCCTGCGATATTCCCCGTCCGGATAGAGCAGTTTCCAGATCTCATTCTTTC
>CAYRYR010000069.1:1616-5628 GCA_964428385.1 uncultured Methanoregulaceae archaeon | reverse complement strand
CATAAGTCCGAAATAGGTGAGACTAAGCAGACAGGAGAAGAAAAATCCACGCCAGAAATATAATACACAGGCAAGGATTATCGGGAAGTAAAAAAGGTTCTGGAAGATGATGGTATACCCTGTTTGTAAACAGATAAGACTAATCAGAATAGATATGAAAATTGTCATTATCAGGATGCATAATGAACGATGCTTCTGAATGAAGAGGGGGAGTTGGATCATTCAATGCTTGTTTTATGTGATCTCTTCTGAGTTATAACCTTTCAATTGGGATTCATCGTACCATCAAATGGCCTGCAGGTGAAGCTTATGAGATATAGTGATACCATGGGGAGGGGTGCGTGTCAGCATTTCATTTATGAGTGAGGAAGTTGACATATTGTTAAAAAACAGTGAATATCTTATCACCCAAATTTTGGACACTGTCCCCTATAGCATTTTACCAGGAATATCATCCTCCTTAAAATTACAAGATGAAGAATATGAATATGTAAGTAATGGGAATGCCCAGGTTTGGATGCAACACAATATTGCAGAGATATAAGGAGTCTGATTTGCACATGGGGATACTAATCAGTAGTATAGCTTCATAAGCTAATATTTTTTGCATATGAACACCTGTAATAACATATGAATTTTGCTTCACAATCATCACCATCTGTTGACCAAAGAGAAATCGATCATGATTACTCTCTCCCGACTGCAATGATTCAGGACTTCCCATATCCCATCCTCTACCGGGATTTAAAACATAAGATTACCTGGGCAAATTCAGTCTTCTGCAAAGTAAGTGGTTTTTCCCTGGATCAGGTAACCAACCTTTCGAAACTGCCAGTTATCGCAGAAAGTGGCGACGGTATATCAGTATGCATCAGAAATAAAAAGCCGGTTCAGGGAGTACTAACCCTCCGGTTCCCTACTGGTGATTTTATCTGGGAAGAATATATTTCACCAGTCTTAGATAATAAGGGCGATGTTACCCGGACTGTTAGTACCTATAAAGATATCACCTCTGAAAGACATTTGAAAGCTGAGTCTGAGAAACTTAAGAAACGACTTGAGGTTGTGGTTCAGCAAAACCCAATGCCTATAGCTTTAGTCAACCTGAAATTTAAGATCTTAGTTGTAAATGAGGCATTTAGCAAGATGTCTGGGATTGCCAGGGATAAGCTCCTCACTATGTCTATTAAGGACTTTACCCTTCTCGACCAGTCAGGTGAGGGGCTCAAAGTTGTAATAGAACAGAAGAAGCGTTCATTTGGTGAAGTCAGAGTGGATTTTTCCGGAAAAATCAGACTTCTTCAGCAGTATGGAATCCCTATCTCTAACGAACGGGATGAACTGACCAACATCCTCATTGTCTATAATGATGTCACTGAAGAAAGGAGAGAACGGATTGAGATAGAAAAACTTCAGCAACGGTCTGAGACGATAGTTCAACAAAATCCAATGCCCATCCTTGTTGTAAATCCCTCGTTTAAAATTCTCGTCTCCAATACTGCATTTCATAACCTGAGTCGATTGTCAGGTACACAGCTCTCTTCTATGAACCTGAAGGATTTTCGTATTATTGATCAGACAGGAGAGGGGCTCAAAGTCGTAATAGAACAAAAGAAATGTTCATTTGGAGAGGTAGAGGTGGAATTCTCTCATGAAATACGACTTCTTGAGCAGTATGGGATCCCGATCGAGAATCCTCAGGGGGAGATAACAAATATTCTCATCGTGTACAATGATATTACTGCACAACGAAATCTGTTTAATACAATTAAGAAGCAGACTGAATCCTTAACATCCAGTACTAAAGAAGTCAGGAGAACACTGAGCGCCCTCTCTCAGGGAGATTTTACCACGTTAGTAGAGATATTTCCTGAAGATCCCCTTGAACAATTGAAGACTGATCTCAATTCAACCATTTCTGCCCTTCATGATACCCTCAAAGATATCGTTTCTAGTTATCACCAGATTGAAAGCGCCATTAATGATGTAGCAATGGGAACCAATGACCTTGCTACGAGTTCAGAGGAAGTCGCAACCATCACCGTCAACACATCCACAAACCTGAGCAAGCAGGTTGAAGAGCTCGAGTTCGCCAGTTCCAGGATTACTGATATCAGTGCTTCTATAGAAGAAATAGCAAGTACTGCCCAGACCGTGAAGGGACTCTCAACCAATGTTGGACAACAGGGCGACGCTGCAGTCATTCTCGGAAATCAGGCAGGGGACAAGATGAAAATTGTTGAACAAATCTCCATGCATGCGGTAGATGAGATAACTGACCTGAATAATAAGATGCAGGAGATTAGAAAAATAGTTAAAATAATCACTGATATCGCAAACCAGACAAACCTCCTTGCGCTTAATGCAGCAATTGAAGCAGCCCGGGCAGGGGATGCAGGAAGGGGGTTTGCAGTTGTCGCCGGAGAAGTTAAAAATCTGGCATCAGAATCAAAAAACACTTCAAATGAGATTCAGGAATCCATAATTGGGATAATCACCAGAAGTGAGAAGACCTCTGATGCAATGAAACAGGCATATGATGAGATTATATCTGGTATTGAAAGTGTTAGTCAGACAACGAATGCTATCACAGAAATGGTACGGGATGTAAAAATTACTGTTGAGAATATCAGTGAAGTTACCAGTGCAACAGAAAATCAGGCGGTTGCCACAAATAATTTAACCGGAGGAATCTCGAACACCATGAATATTTTAAAGAAAGGTGTATCAAATATGGACAGCCTTGCGGCATTAGCAGAGGAGTCAAGTGCTTCAACCCAGGAGATTGCTGCCCGGGCAACTGAGATCCAGCAGATGACCATGCATTTTCAAAAAATCCTGAAGCGGTTTACCCTATAAATTATGGTACCTATTCACTATTGCATGAATTGTTATAAAACGATATAATTTACTTCTTTTTTTTATGAATCTGATTTTTATTCTACTCGCTATATCGTACTAATCCTGCAATTAAAATCATTGTTAAAAAAAGATACTTCCATGCCATTTTCAGGCATGAAAATGATCCGGGACATCCGGATGTACTAGATTGCCGGAATATCGCAATTCAAAGACTCACGAAATATAATTAATGGCAAAACTTCCTAGAAAGTTTGCCTGAATTTATGTAGCGCGATTAGCAGGTACGCATTTCTTATAACCCCTGTTTTACAACGAGGTATTCCAATACGTTATGCTATGCACTATAAATCAATTAATATTTCAAAGAATTTTGATATCAGCAATAATAAGTTATTCTTTCTTCCCAGCCATCTCGACATCTTCTGCCTTGATGGTCTTCCTTCCGGCATGAGCAGCCAGTCTGTTCGCTTCCTTCGTCATGTTCGCGATATACTCCTCTGCCATCTTCACAAGCATCTCTGCTGCATCGCTTCCGACACGCTCTGCTCCGTTAGCCTTTGCGATTCTTACTACAGCTGCAATTGGTAAATCTGCCATAATTTTTGCCTAAAATAGAATCAACATATAGATATATAGATTTTTCGGATATTTTCGAAAAATTACCCTTACTTTTCAGATGTAATACAGTAATTCCCTATTTTTTATGGATTTGTACCTGATGTGGCGTTTCACAGATTGCAAATTTTTGATATATGCCCAGATATCTTAACCGTGCCCAATCTCATCTCACTTCTCATTTTTTTCTCAATTGCCCGTTAGTTTCTGTATATCATGGCCTCTTTGCTGCCATACTGGTAATGGCCATAAACCGGGATCATGAGAACAAATACGTCCATTTATAGTTCAATAAAAGAAGAAAGTCTTTTATCGTGCACTTCAAAACTTCCTGGAATGGCCGCCGTTTCACTTTGATTATTCCAAAAAGTTCTGATGTGCACTAAAATAGGGTCTTTATCTTGTCGGCTCTGTCTGAAAAACAAGTGATACCAGATCATCACGTTCAGGCAGGATGTAATTAACCGACATTTTTACTTTCATTTTGACAAAGATCTATTTTACTTTAGAATTCCAACCGCAGAGGACGCAGAGG
>CAYRYR010000069.1:0-1516 GCA_964428385.1 uncultured Methanoregulaceae archaeon | reverse complement strand
CCTCTGCGGTAAATCATTTCAATCATCAACCGAATGTCGTTTCAACTGGAAAAATCGATGTAAAGGGTGAAAACATGACTGACAATATCACTTGAAAAATCGACAGAACCCGCTTTTTGATACAAAGTCCATCATAGATAGAGTCTCCCGCTGGAATGTCGGGCTGGTATATACTATGAAGAGGGGTTAAAAGAATTTTCACGGGGGTGTGGAACGGGGGGAGGAGGGGAGAAATTTTAGGTATCCTTTTTCTGTCAGATATTATTTTCCGGCAGTCAAAATTATCTGATAATCCTCCTCAGGTATCTCCCGCATCGCCTGGCGGAAGTGACCTGACCACATCGTTTTATTGGTGACAAACCCGAGTTGTGGGATAAGCGGTTTTATCTCTACCGGTTGCCTGAATATCTTCACCGGTTTTAGTCTGAACCGGTAGGGAAAGACCTCATCACCCATCTGTGGCGGGGCAGTAAAAAGTGGTTTTGTATCTTCGAATAGTTCAGTTACTGCAAATTCACCGAGGATGACTGAGGGAAGGACTTCTTTTCCATGGGTTTCAGACCGGGCATAGATAAGGATATTATCTCCGACCTTTACCCGGCCATGCAGGGATCTGCTTCGCTTGGGGACTCCCCAGATATTGTGTTTCTTTACGACTTCCCAGTTCTCCCGGTTTCCGGAGGCTATCCAGTATGTCATAATATCAGATTGTTTTCACTCCATTATTAGGTATCGGGATTCTGTTCTATCAAATAAATTTGATCTGTTTTGAATATGTTCTGCAAAAGATTTACTTTGGCACTCGTTTTTAGTGGAGGTAGTTTAAGAACCTTTTTTGATTAGTAATAAAGAATAGAGATAATAGGAAAAAACTTTTTATTTACTTATTTCAGAGAAAACATTGGATATCACCCATATGGAGAATTAAATACAATGGCAGAGATAAATTCCGCTGATATAGGATTCGAACAAAAAATATGGAGTGCAGCATGTGTCCTTCGGGGCAATATGGATGCATCGGAATACAAGCACGTTGTTCTGGGTTTAATTTTTCTTAAATATATATCAGATAAATTTGAGCAGAAATATAACGCACTCAAAGAAGAAGGCGAGGGATTTGAGGAAGACCGCGATGAATATCTCGCCGAGGGTGTTTTTTTTGTTCCGTCTGATGCCCGGTGGGATGTAATTGCACAAAAAGCTCACACACCAGAGGTTGGAACTACAATTGATGATGCGATGCGGGCTATTGAAAAAGAGAACAGGCGTCTTAAAGACATCCTTCCAAAGACATTTGCCCGTCCCGAACTTGATAAACGCCGGCTTGGGGAAGTTGTCGACATGTTCACAAACATTGAGATGGCTGATCACGGGGACCAAAAGGACATTCTCGGAAGGGCGTATGAGTACTGTCTTTCGATGTTTGCCGAGCAGGAAGGAAAGCTGGCTGGTGAATTTTACACTCCTGCATGTGTTGTAAAAACGCTTGTTGAGGTTTTGCAGCCGTGCCAGGGAA
>CAYRYR010000068.1:0-14948 GCA_964428385.1 uncultured Methanoregulaceae archaeon | reverse complement strand
CTCTCTTTTCATGATGGAGGAGAAATAGCACTTATTCTATCTATCCATAAAAATCGGTGCATAGTCCCCGAATGAGAAGGTAAAAAGATCCTGCAGACCTTGTTATTACCCTGCAACCTGCTAAAAAAATGGGTTAATAGGCCCGCCCGACAAGCGTCACGACAGACCCCGGTTTCCCACAGATAATACAGGACCCCTCTTTTGTCTCGATGAGATCTGATCTGACCTCAGTTCCAAGAACACTGGCATCTGTTTCTTCTTCCATCCGGTCTGCACATGCACGGTCCCCACACCAGTGAACAGCTGCAACCCCGGAACTGACCGCTTCTTTCATCCCGGTAACATCCTCTACGAAATAGAGATGCTCTTTCATATGTCTGGTTGCCCTGAGTACCATCTCGTCGTGTATCTCTTTCATCTTATTCTGAACACCGGAGATGATATCATCCCGGGATATCTGAGATTTATTACCATATCTACTCACACTCATGACCATCCCGTTATCGATATCACGGGGGCCGAGTTCAAGCCTGAGTGGCACTCCACGCATCTCCCAGTGATAGTACTTGGCACCAGGCCGCATATCCCGGATATCAATAGCAACCCGGAATCCTGCTTCTTTCAGTTCGTTTAGAAGGGTCTCTGCAGCCTGAAGTACCTCATCGGCCCGCTTTTTCATAATGATGGGGACAATGACGATTTGAGTATTGGCAACCTGAGGTGGAATGATAAGGCCTGTATCATCCCCGTGAAGGGAGAGAAGTGCTGCAATACATCGTTCTGATATCCCGTAACAGGTCTGATAACAGAGTTGCTGTTCGCCGTTTACATCCTCATACCGCATATCAAAGGTCTTTGAGAAGTGATCTCCAAGGTGGTGGACGGTCCCTATCTGAAGCGTCTTTCCGTCAGGCATGATGGTATCCACTGCAATCGTGTAATCAGCCCCTGGAAACTTATCCCAGTCAGGACGGCGTGATATCAGGATAGGGATACAGAGGGTTTCATAAAATTCCTGATATCGTGAAATTGCATCTTCAACCTGCGCTTCAGCCTCGTCCCAGGTGGCATGGACGGTATGTGCCTCTTTAAACGAGGTAATCTCACGCAGCCTGATGAGCGGTCGTGTATGTTTGGTCTCGTACCGGAAGGTATTGACAATCTGATATAGTTTTATTGGCAGATCTGCATGAGATCGTATCCAGAGAGCATACATCGGATAGATAGCAGTCTCACTTGTCGGACGCAGAGCCAGTTTCACATCAAGTGGTGTCGTGCCGCCATGGGTTACCCAGTAGACTTCCTCTTCAAATCCCTTGATGTGCTCAGCTTCTTTCATAAATTCATGTTCCGGGATCAGAAGGGGAAATAGCGTCTCTTCATGATCACGGTCAAGAAGATCCCTTAAAACACCATAGACCCGCTTTCTGATGCCAAACCCATACGGAAACCAGACATATAATCCCTTGACCGGGTAGCGTACATCCATGATTTCTGCACGCCAGAGAATCTCATTGTACCATTCTGAAAATGAATCCTTCCTTGGAAGGGAACCTGCGTCTTCCTCCATATATTCTCCGATGTATTATTGCGTATATGTATTATTTTCTAATTGGGGTTGGTGTGAAACAGAGGTTAATTCATGGAGCGCGCGTCAAACGCTCTGCCGGGCATTAGGCATTACCATCTCACAGAATCCTGTCATTAGTCTACAATGCCAGCATCTGTATGACTGCTGGTGTGATAAAAGCCTCTATACATGCCGCCACCGTGATAAAGGGCACTACATACAGAACAAAAAGCCGGCCAAGGGGATAGGCTGCGCGGGCAGCATCACCCCCCTGTTGCCATTCATTAATAATAGCCCGGCCAAGCATGAACCCGAGCGCTGCTGATGTAATGACTGCCGGCAGTTCAAAAATCCCGTGTGGTATGATAGCCGCAAGTACCATCGCATTTCCTTCTTCCTGCCGTAATACTTCGAGTATTGCACCAATTGTAATTCCGTTTATTGCAAGGATGAGAAGAGTAAGCATCCCAAAAGCAGCCCCTCCTAAAAAGAGTATGACACAAATCTCAAGATTATTTAAAAAGATCTGGAATGCCAGGAGCGGGGCTGAGTCAGTACGTATCTGTGCCGCAACCATCTCCTCAAAAAGGGCAAGCATATCTGCTCCAAAGGAGGGATCCATGATAGTACATACATACCCGGCAATAAGGAAGAAGAAAAATATTCCTGCTGAGAGCATAATGACTCGAAAGAGCAGGGGGCGTAACGTCAAATCTTTTGTGAGAGATAAGGTATCGTTCATCCGGGTACACAAGAACTGAGGTAATAAAAAACACTTCCCATTGGATTTTCTAAAAAAGGGTCCAGATTCCGATTGTCCTGATTTTTAAGATTTTCCGCCTGATTTGGAATGGTCCGTAATAACCACTTGATTAACTTTTACTTCTTTTTCGCCCTCTGCGCTCTCTGCGGTTGGAATAATTAACGTGATATGGGACATTGTCAATAAGAAAGTCAGAATGTAATAATAATCAATTTCATCCTTCCTGAATGTGATGATATGGTGTTACTTATTTTTCAGACAGAGTCATGTCTATTCTGATGAAGGAATGGCAATCATATCAGATGTCATGACTAGAAAAAAAAGGATTAATCAGATATAGAGAACCATACGCATCATATCCCGTATTCCAGGAGCTAGACCGACCATTATCATTGCCAGGAGAATGAGATGCCAGAGGTCTGATGTCCCGTCTTTTCTGTATTCCTGAAGAATAAAAATTGCAGGAAAGAGGATGAGAAGCTTTAACGGATACATAACAAACGCGGTCCCGGTCAGTTCGATAAGGTTTGAACCGACAACATGTTGCTCAACATACGAAACCTCATGCAGATCAATACCATAACTGGTTGCACTCGCATCCAGCATATGGGAAAAGATGAGAATCTGGTAGAGCCGGTCGGTGAGGTACTCCCATCCAAGAAGGTAGCGCATGAAAAGATAGATAAGAGCAGTTGCGATAAGTGCCAGAAGAAGGATGATACCTCCTATTGAGACGGCAATAGTTCCCTCATTGATGCCAAACTGTATCAGAATGAGAAACGTCACAACAGCACTGAGTATTCCTACCGCACCAAAGACCTGTTTTGCCGGGGTACCATAACACTTCTGTAGCCATTGTGATATGACAAATACAATAAGGGCATAGAATAGGATAACAAAGAAGATAAGTGGTGTAATGAGGAGATAATGCCAGTCTGAAGCTATTATCTTTGTATCTTCTACAACACGGAGCAGACCGCCAAATACTATCCATGGCAAAATTGCATATGAAAACTCTTTGTCAATCGCAATGTTTGCATGTCTGAACCATCGGTACAGAAGATACACAGTGAGGATGAGGATTATCGCATAGGTCAGCGTATCGACAAGCGTATATGCCTGACCATATCTGATGGGATCGATATAATACTGGTAGATAAATTCCCGAATCATGGTGTAACCAGTACACATAGGCAGAAAGAAATTAGTATGTATGCATGGAGCCTCTGTTCTTTTTCCATAAGAGTATACACGTTTCTCCCTGGTATTGGAAAGAGAAATTCTCTATGCATTGCCCGTTACTATAAACCAATACATCCGTAGTAATCCTGGTTTAGTATTGTAGAGTTGTCTCAAAATCACCTGCAATAATATGATTTTACTCATTTAACTGCGATAAACCCGTTTTTGCCTGGTATAATGTACTGTATCCTTTCTTATGATATCTGACACACAGAACAGAAGATTCTTTTCAGAGCAGAAAGAACTGATACAAAAGGAAAACTACAACCAGTGTATCAATAGTGCAGACACTGATCAGGGTTGAGATATGAACATGAGAGGAAGAACAGTCCCGAATATAAGAGTTGTATGAGTCAAGAAAAATATCAGTCTGGCAGCCAGGAATCAACAGGTGAGATGAAGTGGATTGTCTTTCCACGAGACATTGTCATCGGGAGTAATGTTTTATCAGAACTCCCGCATGTTCTTTTGGAACTTAAGCAGGGATCCTCCATCCTTATTATCACCGGGGAACATACCCGTGCAGTTGCTGCAGATGCAGCATGTGCTCTTCTTAAGGGTACCTATTCTGTTGAGGTATTTCTGGCAGGACCCATTGACGAGGATGGAATAAAAAAAGCAGGAGAGGCAGCAGAAGGTGTAGACCTCCTCATCGGTATCGGTGGGGGGAGGATTATTGACACTACAAAGATAGTCTCGTACAATCTAGACAAACCATTCATCAGCATTCCGACCGCTGCATCACATGATGGCATCGTATCAAACCGTGCGAGTATACCTCTGGGGCAGGGAAATGCATCAATTGAAGCAAAGCCCCCTATTGCAGTCATTGCAGACACCTGCATCATTGCAGAAGCCCCTTACCGTCTGCTCGCATCAGGGTGTGCAGATATCATATCCAATTACACGGCAATCCTTGACTGGGAACTTGCTCACCGGGTGCGGGGTGACCATATCAGCAGGTATGCTCTTGCTATCTCAAAGATGACAGCAGAAATGCTCGTTATGAATGCAGATCTGATAACACCTGGCAACCCTGAGGCTGTGGATCTCGTGGTCAGAGCGTTGGTCTCATCAGGGATGGCAATGAGTATCGCAGGTTCGTCACGCCCGGCAAGCGGAGCTGAACATAAATTTGGTCATGCAGTCGAGCGCCTTGTACCGGGAAAAGCTCTTCATGGAGAGATATGCGGGATTGGTTCAATTATGATGATGTATCTGCATGGCGGTGACTGGCGATCCATTCAGCAGTCCCTTAAAACGATTGGAGCTCCTGTCACCCCGTCAGAGATAGGTATTCCTGATTCTGTGATAGTAGAGGCATTATTACGTGCAAAAGATATCAGGCCGGAGCGGTTTACAATAATTGACATGGGCCTGTCAGAGAAAGCGGCTGAGGAACTTGTCAGGTTGCTCTATACATAGGAGTGAATAAGGTGCCGGAAACAAAGAAAAAAGTGACATTAATTGGTGCCGTGCATGCAGAAGTGGGAAGAGAATTTGTCTATGACGGCCCGGTCCCGGCCTGTGCTGACTGTCCTTTAATCAGGGCATGTGCCAATTTAGAAAAAGGCAAACGATACGAGATAATAGCAAAAAGACCTACTCATCATGTATGCCGGATACATCATGGTCATGTCTGTGCGGTTGATGTACTTGAAGCACCCATCTGTGCTCTTATCAGCTGTGAAGAGGCACGTCCAAACACAACCATTACCTTTCGTCATCCCTGTGCTCATGAACGATGTGAACAATATGCACGCTGCAATCCTGAAGGGATTCTTGTAGGGCAGAAGTACATCATCATTAACCGGTATGATGAGTTCTATGATGACTGTCAGCTGGGAAAAAAAAGAGCGCTGGTAAAATTGATACCTCTCCCTGAAGGACTTCCTCATATTTCAGGATAATTATGGAAAGTTTTTTATGGGGTAATATATAACTTTATACAATCGTTGATCACAATGAAATATTGAATTTGAGAAATTAGTTGAAATTGCCACTATTTAGGGTAAATAATTGAGATTTGGCGGCATTATTTAAGAAAATGCTCAATTTCAATGTAGATAAGGGTGGCTTTAAGCTATTGCCGCAAACTATATCAAAATATGAAAGAACCTTCTGTGTGTATCGTTAGGTGATATTGTGCAGAAGGAAGAACTATTACATTTACATATGCTATTTGTCCATGTGAAGAAATACTATGAGATCATCACCGAAGAAGAGGTTCAAACCAACCGGTATAACGATCTTCATATTTCTCCTGTTCATATCCATAAAAATAAAAAAGCACATAAAGAGGCTATCTTAATTCTCAGCGAAGAGATAGTCGGCCACATCCGGCATAATCGTATGCCACTTATGACATTTACTCCTGAATCACTAACTTGTGATGTCGAGATACCGGTAGAGAACTGACGTTATGACGAGTGAGGCTGCAAAACGGGAGATAATCTCTCATCTTTTATCAACGCCTCAGGAGTCTCGCAATGTTCGCAGGATTATTGCACAGGCCTGCAAAAAGTACCATCTCTCTGAAATTCCAAAACAGTCAGAGATACTGGCATTAGCCACCCCAAAACAACGTGACATGCTTCGGTCCGTTTTGATGGTCAAACCGAGTAGAACACTCTCCGGAGTTGCTCCGGTTGCTGTGATGACCTCTCCATCCCCCTGCCCTCATGGCATATGTCTTCCGTGCCCGGGTGGGCCTGAGCATCTTTTTCATACGCCCCAGAGTTATACCGGGGAAGAACCAGCAGCTCTTCGTGCATCATTTCATGAGTATGATCCATACCGGCAGGTATCTGCACGACTAGGCCAGTTTGAACAACTCGGTCATTGTGTTGACAAAGCAGAATTAATTGTCATGGGTGGTACAATCACTGCCCGCGATGAGAGTTATCAGGAGTGGTTTGTAAAGGAATGCATTCGGGCAATGAACACCTATCAGAATCCAGACCCGGATTCTGCTGCTCTGACTACCGATGTCTTTACCTGCAATGAGACTGCAAAGGTCAGATGTGTCGCAATAACCTTTGAAACACGTCCTGATTGGTGTAAAAAAGAACATATTAACCTGATGCTTGGGCTTGGGGTAACCAAAGTAGAGATTGGTGTTCAGCAGTTACAGGACGAAATTCTGCAGTATAACCAACGGGGATGCACTGTGGCTGATACGGTCAGCGCAAACACGCTTCTTCGTGATGCCGGAATGAAAGTGGGGTTTCATGTCATGCCCAACCTTCCGGGTTGCACGATGGAACAAGATAAATCTATGTTTCGTACTCTTTTTACAGATTCCAGGTTTAAACCCGACTTTTTAAAGATTTATCCAACTCTTGTTACACCGGGCTCTGGTGTGGAACGATTATGGAAGGAGGGAAAGTATGAAACATATGATGAGAACGATCTCATTGACCTGATAGCAGATGCAAAAGCACAGATTCCAGAGTATTGCCGATTACAGAGGATTCAGCGTGACATCCCGGCAAAGATGATAGTATCTGGCTCACGTCACAGTAACTTTAGACAGCTTGCATCTGAACGTCTGCAGTCACGTGGTGGGCGCTGCAAGTGTATCAGGTGTCGTGAGATTGGGCGACGTGTAGCCAGTGGAGAAACTCATATCAATACGCTCTCTTATGAATGCTGTGGTGGTGAAGAACGGTTTATATCATCTGTTGCTGATGACTCTCTCATTGGATTTGCACGGCTCAGACTGACCGATAATGCCTGGAGGCCTGAGGTCTTAGGTGCTGCATTCATCAGGGAACTGCATGTATATGGCACTGTGGTTCCTATTGGAAAAACAGCTTTTCATGAGATGGGTGAGATGCAGCATAAAGGATTTGGGGAAGCGGTATTAAGCGAAGCAGAAGAGCAGGCTCGGACAGCTGGTTACAGGCGACTTGCGGTTATGGCAGGAATCGGGGTGAGACCATACTATCACCGACTTGGTTATGAGCGAACAGGCCCATATATGATAAGGGATCTATAAGGAATCTCTCCATCGATATGAGGCCTGCGACGCTTACGTTCATCAGAAATAGATTTTCTGATTACTATATGAAAGGAACTCTCTTTGCCCCGTCATCTGTAGCCCAGCGTGAATTTGGGTTCATCTTCTTTGATGATGCATATCCGGATGAGATTCGGATGAAGCGACATATTGGTTTCTTCTCATCAGAAGAGATGGAAACCTATATCAGAAATCTGATTCCTGCCCATGCGTATTATTCAACTGCATATTATGAAAATCCCGGAGCACCAACCATGCAGGATAAA
The DNA here is from genome assembly GCA_964428385.1 of uncultured Methanoregulaceae archaeon. Taxonomy (GTDB): domain Archaea; phylum Halobacteriota; class Methanomicrobia; order Methanomicrobiales; family Methanospirillaceae; genus JAFGOM01. The sequence continues at coordinate 7,086 of CAYRYR010000068.1, read as the reverse complement.
AACTGGTCCGGGGCAGATCTTATTTTTGATCTTGATGCAGACCACATCATGCGGGGGGCATATGATGCAATGCTTGAACGAATCAAACAGGAGGCATACAAACTACTCTCTGTCCTCATCGATGAGCTTGGCATTGAAAAACAGACCTTAAAGATAGTGTTTTCCGGTGGCCGGGGGTATCATATTCATATACAGGACATTGCATTTCGAACCTGGACAAGTCCGGAACGTCGTGAAATTATTAATTATATCTGTGGGATTGGGATACAACCAAAAGCAATGCTCTCTCAATACCAGGAAGGAAGGATTGGCTGGCCCTGTCGGTTTAGAAATACACTCCTTACATACCTTGAACAGCTGGCTGCATATGAGGAATCTGCTTGCAATGCTGAACTCACGGCGTATGAAGGAATTGGAGATGTGCGTGCAAACCGGTTTATCCAGATGATTCCGGAGATCTCTTCCCGGCTACGAACAGATCCTGGATCAATCAATATGGATGATCAGACGATTTCGACCATACTCGAAGCATTATGCCAGGATATCAATGGGAATTTTTATACCCTGTGCAGGGAATCCGGAGTCCAGGCAGATGAACCCGTCACAACCGATATCAAACGCCTTATTCGTCTACCCGGTAGTCTTCATGCAAAATCAGGCTTTCGTGTTGTTCCCCTTACGATAAAAGAACTTGATGATTTTAACCCTCTCATTGATGCTGTGGTATTCTCTGATCGGGATTTACATGTTGAATCAAAAGCATCTTATGAGATATCGCTTCTTGATAATCAGTACCATATTAAAAAAGGGATAAATACCGTCCCGGAAGCTCTAGGGATGTTTCTCTGCTGCCGTGGGATGGGAGAAGTTGCAGGAGGTGGATGATGCACCTTGAAGAACTCAGAAGAATCCTTCTCTCTGAGCGAGAGTCAGGACAACTTGTTCAGATGCCACATGATACGTATCTTACAGCACAGGCTGAGATTCGTGCAATTCAAAAAGAAGTCTATGCCACTGAAGATCCTTTCTCTGATGAATCCCGTATGCTTATTGAGAAAGTGGCAAGTATCAGGGCAACAAGTGAAGAGATATTTAGTATTAGAATTGGAAAAATAGTTGCAATAGCGCAGTCTGCAGCTACAGGAGGTTTCATCGGGAAAAATGAGATACGTCTTTTTCTGCCGCCTGAACTTGAAGTGTATAACCGTATCTCTGATGCCATAAGGGACGCAAGACGGGGGATGCTTGAAGGAAAAATACCTGTGGCACCAGAATCTGCAGGCCTTTTGGGTATGAGTGCATCTGAACTGGATAAGAAAAGTGATTATGGTATCACAGACCCTCATCTGAAATCAGAACCAGAAAACGAGAGATACCTCTTAAATGCCGTGTATCCTGAGGATCTTCCTTCATCAGAGGAGAGTGATGGATCTGATGAATACGCGCTGGTCCGTGTAATCACTGATATGGAACCGTTTATGGGTCTGGATGGGCACGTATATGAGATTTTTAAGGATGATATCATCACGCTTCCAATCAGAAATGCAGAGGTTTTGAGTGAACGCGAAATAGTCTTAAATATTAACTCGGGCTAATAATATAGGTATTCACCCTAGCATGACGAGGCTCATTTTATGAAGATGCCAACAAAATTCAATACATACTGTCCATATTGTCGAAAACATGAAGTTCATGAAGTAGAAAAGGTCAAAAAAGGTAAATCTTCAGGTCTTCATTGGATTGACAGACAGAAAAGCCGGAGAGGGAAAATCGGTAACATGGGAAAATTCTCAAAAGTTCCTGGTGGCGATAAACCTACAAAGAAGATCAATGTGCGATACCGGTGTACGGTTTGTAAAAAAGCTCATTTAAGACCCGGATATCGTCTTTCTAAGTTTGAGTTAACGGAGAAATAAATATGGTTCAGATGAAACGGGAAAACCGGAGTACATTTATCAATGTAAAGTGTCCAGATTGCGAGCATGAACAACTGATTTTTGATAAGGCAAGTTCAGTTGTAGACTGTATTATATGTGGACGTGTTCTGGCAAGACCCTCTGGTGGAAAGGCACGGATTGAAGCGGAAGTTCTGTCAGTAGTTGAGTGAGTGTCTGATGCAGGAGAGAGATTGGCCTGAGGCCGGGGAACTGGTCGTCTGTACAGTGCAGAACGTAAAAGATTTCGTGGCATTTGTCCATCTGGATGAATATCAGGGGAGAGAGGGATTAATCCCAATATCAGAGATCGCCCGTGGATGGATAAAATATATCCGTGATCATATACGGGAAGGGCAGAAAGTTGTCTGTAAAGTTCTGAACGTCGATACAAAGAAAGGCCATATCGATCTCTCTCTGAAAGATGTAAACGAACATCAGCGCCGGGAAAAGATACGAGAATGGAAAAATGAGTCAAAGGCACTGAAATGGATTGGATTTGCAGCAGAAGCAGCAGGCAAACCTGAGGAAACAGATGCAATTGCATCTGCCATATATGAAGAGTATGGGGAACTGTACAGTGCCTTTGAAGAAATAGTGCAGAATGGGAAAGCTGCATTAAAGGAATGTGCAATATCTGATGATATTATAGAGGCTCTTCTCACCATTGCACGGGATAATGTACGAATTCCCACTGTTACTATTAGTGGAGATCTGTATCTGCGAACCACAAATGCAGATGGGGTAAATATTATCAGGCGGGCACTTCGTAGTGCCCAGCCAAAAGTTGATGATGCCGAGATAGAAATCACCTATCTTGGCGCGCCTAATTATCGTCTGAAGGTGACAGCGACGGATTATAAGTCTGCAGAGATAGCTCTGGATAAGGCTGCAAATGCTGCTATCGGAGTGCTGAAACGGGCTGAAAGTGAAGGAAAATTCACCCGCAGGTCAAAATCAGGCAAGATTGTATGAAAGGTCGAATCAGGAAATGTCTAAAAGACAATACCTATACTCTTTCTGACTTATGTCCGGTTTGTAACACACGTACTGTAACCCCCCACCCCTTCCGTTTTTCTCCAGAGGACAAGTATCACCAGTACCGGAGACTGGTTCGATGATGGAAGATATTTCAGTCACATTTATTGACGGGCGAAGTGAAGAAGATCTTAAAGCGTCTATTTTTATTGAGGGACTACCCGGTATTGGCCATGTTGGTAAACTGGTAGCCGAGCACCTGATTAAAGAGCTTGGAGCAGAAAAAATCGCAGAGATTACCTCGATACACTTCCCCCCACAAGTCATTTTGGGGGCTGATGGTGTCACCCGTCTCTGTAATAACGAGATATTCAGGCATTGCGGTGATGAGATAACCTGTCTCTTTTTGGTCGGTGATTTTCAAAGTGCCTCAAATGAAGGTCATTACCTCCTTTCCTCTCTGTATGTTGATATCGCCGAAAAACTTGGAGTAAAACGGATATATACACTCGGGGGTTACGGTGTTGGTCATTTTGTCGAGACTCCCCGTGTCCTTGGAGCGGTTAACCAGATCTCACTCAAAGAAGAGATAGAAAAAACCGGAGTCATATTTGGTGAAGGAGAACCAGGTGGCGGGATCATCGGTGCCGCAGGTCTTATGTTAGGATTTGCTCTTCCAAAGGGGATTGAAGGGGTATGTCTGATGGGAGAGACATCTGGATACCTTGTAGATCCAAAGAGTGCAACGCTTCTATTGGGAATCCTTTGTACATTGCTTGGTATTGAGGTCGATACCAGCAATCTGCATGAAAGGGCAGCAGAAATGGAAGAAGCGTTACAGAAACTTGCCGAACAGGAGAAAAGTCAGGAAGAAGAACTCTCATACATCGGGTAATATGATAGTCTCAGCAGACCTTCATATCCATTCTCTCTTCTCAATGGCATCTTCGAAAAAGATGCTTCCCACCGCTATTCTTGCAGCATCCTCCTTGAAAGGACTTCAGGTCATTGGAACCGGAGACGCTCTTCATCCTCAATGGCGGCAATACTGGGATGATACCCCGTCAGATGATATTCTCGTTGTCCCGACAACAGAGGTTGAAGATAAAAACCGGGTTCATCATCTCATTCTCATGCCTGACATGGATTCCTGTAAAACACTTGGATCCTGCCTTGAGGGTTTCTCTAAGAATATCAAAACAAATGGCCGCCCTCATGTCAGATTGTCAGGAGAAGAAATAGCACAGTATGTTCATGAAAATGGAGGAATGATAGGTCCGGCACATGCATTCACCCCCTGGACATCACTCTATGCAGCATGGGATTGTGTACGGGCATGTTATGGTGATGAATCAATTGATTTACTTGAGCTTGGTCTCTCTGCTGACAGTGGGTATGGTTCCTCTATAAGTGAACTTACCAGGGTCCCTTTTTTAACCAATTCTGATGCTCATAGTCCTCATCCTGCAAAAATCGGGCGCGAGTTTACGATGATAAAAGTCAGGACCTGTTCAGTACCATCATTTTTTGATGCAGTGCAACATGGTTCAATAACAATGAATGCTGGTTTTTTTCCTGAAGAAGGCAAATATAACCGAACCGCATGTATACGATGCTATCAGTTGTACACTCGTACAGAGGCACACGAACAGGGATGGCGCTGCAGGTCATGTGGTGGACGGATTAAAAAAGGGGTACAGGACCGGGCAGAAGAGCTTTCTGATATATCTCCTGTACCACGCCCTCCCTACCTGCACATCATTCCTTTGTATGATATCATAAAGATCGTTCTTGGTGTATCCTCATCACAGACAAAGAAGGGTGATCAGTTGTATACACGATTAACTGATACCTTAGGCGATGAAATTGGAATTCTAACCCGACTCAACTGCGATGAGATACGGCACGTTCATGAGCGGGTGGGTAATGCAATAGATGCGCTCCGCAACGGTAATGTCATTCTTCATCCCGGGGGAGGAGGAAGATATGGTTCATTTGAAATACCTGTACAGTAGTGGTATTGGTGATTCTCGCGTAATTGTATCAGAAATGTCTGGTACTGCTCATTTTTTGTATCTGTACATCTGCATGAATTTTGCAGGGGCATCACATACCTTAATTGTTCATGATGGTGACGTAATAAGGAATGATTACTGTTCGCCGAGATATCTGTGCATACTGTGGCTGTTGTGTATCCGTCTGTCCACAGGGTGCATTGGAACTTATCGATGCCTATCTTGATGTAGACGAAGATAGCTGTACAGATTGCGGAATCTGTGCACGTGTCTGTCCACTCGGTGCATTGGAGGTTGTGAAATGAAGACCTCATATGATATGCTGGTGATTGGTGGTGGACCAGCAGGCGCAATGGCGGCAAAAGGAGCTGCTGAGAAGGGACACTCTGTTCTTCTGGTTGAGAAACGCCCGGCAATTGGAGCACCTGTCAGATGTGCAGAAGGAATAGGAAAAGAGCTCCTACATCAGTTCCTCAAGCCAGATGATGCCTGGATAGCCAGTGAAATAGATAAGGCACAGATTGTTGCTCCTGATGGCTTTGTCATGAATCTCAGATCTGAAAATGCCGGATCTGAAGTCGGGTATGTACTGGATAGAAAAATTTTTGACCGTGAGCTTGTATGGCAGGCTGCAAATGCCGGTGCAGACATTATGGTCAAGACCCGGGCTGTAAATCCTATCCTGGAAGAAGGTCGTATAGCTGGCGCTACAATTGAGCATAATGGAGCGAGAATAGATATCAATGCGGGTATTGTTGTTGCAGCAGACGGGGTTGAGGCCAAGTTTGCAAGATGGTGTGGTGTCGATACAACCGTACCTCTTCGTGAGATGGAGACCTGTGTCCAGTACGTGATGACTGATATTGATATTGATCCTCATACTACCGTATTCTTTACCGGAAATTCTGTTGCACCTGCCGGATATGTCTGGATATTCCCGAAAGGAGAACGGACTGCAAATGTTGGCATTGGAATTGGTGGGGATAAGAGTGGAGATAAGACCCGTGCAAAAGATTACCTGGATAGGTTTGTCACATCACATTTCCCATCAGGTAAACCAATAGAACTCATTGCCGGTGGCGTTTCTATCTGCAGACCTCTGGCATCGACGGTTGCAGATGGGCTGCTTATCGTAGGAGATGCTGCACGGGTATCAGATCCGCTCACCGGCGGGGGCATCTATAATGCTCTGTATACCGGTTCTCTTGCCGGAGAGATAGGAACGACAGCTCTCTCAAATGGTAATGTGAGTGCTGAAGCGCTAAAGATATATGACACTACCTGGCGTTCGTCTATGATGGGTCTGGCCATTGAGAGGAACTATCAGATAAAAGAGTTATTTGTAAAATTAACTGATGAAGATCTCAATGCTATTATTCACTCAGTGGCAGATATGAATATGAGTGAATTTAATACGCTTAATCTTATCAAAAATATTGCAAAGGCAAATCCAAAACTGGCAATGAAACTGGGAAAAGCAGGTCTTAAGCAGTTATTTGACTCTTTCAACTGATCTTTAGGATACACTTTATTTAGTTCCTGGTTTCCCCTCTTTTAGGTACTTGTTCAGAGTCTTTAAACACTCTTTTTCGGCATCCTTCTTGGTAAAGACGGTTATTACGTCATCAGGTCTGAATTTAACGGCGCCATTTGGTATAATAAGTTCTCCTCCCTGTCTTCTGATTGCAATAAAGACAAAATCCTTAACTTTCATCTCTCTAATCTCATGGTCAATCATAAAGGCCCCGTTCTCGACCTGTATCTCAAAGATAGTACCTCCTGGCAGGGATGCCAGTTGCTGAAGCTGCGGGTTTTCTGCCCAGAAGTACAGGCGTGTTGCAACCAGTTCATCAGGGTTCTGACTGATAGTAACCCCGACATCAGAAAACATATCTGCATGTTCCTGCTGGTTCACAATAGATACAACATTGGCTACTTTCATTCGTTTGGCAATCCAGCAGGTCATAAGGTTCACAGAATCATCACTGGTAGTGGCTACAAGAGCATCAGCACGTTCAATTCCAGCATCTTCAAGGATGGCACTGTTTGTTGCGTTTCCGGTAATAGCAAGAAGGTCATATCGTTCCAACATCTCACTACACCGATCTTCATCGCGGTCGATGATGACCACATTGTCACCCCGCTCAACTGCAAGAGCT
>CAYRYR010000067.1:3410-15151 GCA_964428385.1 uncultured Methanoregulaceae archaeon | reverse complement strand
GGTATGTTGCTTCCCTTACAGATGACACCGGCCCAGCTGGTTGTTGCAGTGACTACTCTGACAATGTATTTCCCTTGTGTCGGGGTTTTTGCAGTATTATATAAAGAACTTGGCATGGTGGATATGGGCAAAGCTGTCTCTGTGATGGTAATTACCGCTTTTCTGGTCGGAGGGTTGATGCGGTTTATTCTGATTGGCATATAAGGGGTGATGCATGAAAGAAAAAACAATTGAAGAGTATGTAGAAAATATCCACCAACTGGAAGAGAAGGAAGGGTTAGCATCCACAACCACCCTGGCAGTGATGATGGGGGTAAAACCCCCGTCTATCACTGAGATATTAAAGAAGCTGCAGAAAGAAGGGTATGTGCATTACACTCCTCATGCCGGAGCGACTCTCACTGCCAGGGGAAAAGAGCTTGCAGAAGAGCTGAAACAAAAGCATGGTATTATTGCGGATTTTCTCCGCATTATTGGGACTTCTTCACGTACTGCAGAAATTGATGCATGTCAGATTGAGCATCATGTCAGCCAGGAGACCGTTCATCGACTTGAGCTCCTCATCAGTTCCATTCAGGAAAACCAGGATATTTTAAATTGGTTTGAAGAGTTTTGCAGATCCTGACACGGTTTGTATACCCTCTGACCGGGAAAATACCCACATTAACACCAGTATTAATTGTATGCTTCCCTTGTTTTTTCATCTGCAAGCGTTGGAGTGATTATCTCTTTTGACCGTTCACTATCCCATGTTCCAAGGTTCATATGTGTCTGGTAGTAACTCGTTGGAATGGGGTGTGTTCCAAATACTACTTCGAGGTCGTATTTTTCTGTTATAAAGTCTGAGAAATACCTGATTCGTGGACACGGAGGATATCCGACAATCATTCCTGTGGCAAGATGAATTATTTCTGCACCGTTTTTCTTCATCTCTGCCGGTGCATATTCAATATTACCCCCAGGACACCCGCTGCATGTGGTAAACCCGACGAGTTGTATCTCATCTTCTTTATACCGTTCAAATGCCCCTTCCCGATTATGAAAGGCTCGCAAACACTTGCCGCCTGCACAGGTGCTGTACCGGTCACAGATAATTATACCGATTTTTATTGGTTTATTCATGCTATTCTCTCTCATGATGTACTGTATCTATACGATATATACCTCTTCTGGCATACATAAACCAGGTATCACGGCAAATGTGAATATGTACAGCAATATAGGTAATGGCATACCTTTAGAAAGTTCGCCTTAATTTATGTAGTGCGATTAGCTTGTACTTCCCGGAATAACCTATGTTTCACTTCGATTATTAGAGGAAGTTCTGCAGTGCACTATAATCTTCCCTGCATCATTCAGAAAATCGATAAAATTATCTTTGATATCGATTGCAGGTCAATTTTTTAATACGGACGTAAAAAGAGCATATATTAGGAATACTGGTACGGTCCATCTCACATGACAATGATTGTGATACTTTATCCAAAAGATTTCCTGTTTATTCCTGGTTAGAAAAAAGGTTTACATTTTTACCGTTCACAAAATGGATGAAGGGACGTGTATGTAGAATTAATCTCTGAAACAAAATTCTACTATCAGAACCTGCGCCTTCTGCCCCCTCCATATCCTCTGCCGCATCCGAAAGGAATTCCTCCTCGTCCTAATCCATACACTGGATAGCCTTGTTGGGCGGGTCCTGGATATGGTTGGTTCTGTACGCCTTCTATTAGTTCTTTTCCCTGTACTGATTCATCCGGGGTAGGATTTCTGACTGCTGCCGTCTGGCAATAGCCAAAACCTCCTCCGGTCATTGGTCCCCTTCCGCGGGGTCCGGTTCTGTCATATCCTGGCATGCTATATCTCCTGGTACCTACTGTACCATTAGTACTCATATGAGCGAAAATATTTAAAACTTTCGTTTCCCCTCTTCCTTTTCGATATATGGGTCTGAATAATAGTACTGATTTTTAGAAAGGACACTATCATATAGTTTACAAGGTAAACATTATGGTATACCATGTCAACAAAAAAGGAGATAGAATACATTCAGAATGGAGGTCAGGGAAGAGAGATCTTTGAACACTGGGCACGAATAATGAATAAAATGAACAGAAGTGAGAAGATCCCCCGGGATTTTGGAACCGGTGACCTGCTCTTTCCTTCTGAGATACACACCCTCTGTGTCATTGGTGCAGAACCAGGAACCAATATCACTGCTCTTGCTCAACGACTCGGAGTTACTAAAGGGGCCATCTCTAAGATGGCTACAAAGATGAGAGAAAAAGGACTTATCGAAAAGTACCAGGAGCCTGGAAACGACAAAGAGATCCTGTTGAGACTGACCAAAACGGGCAGGATTGCCTGTATCGGTCATGAAGAACATCATAACGCAGTATTTGGCAGGATAATACAAGTGATGGAGGATGTCCCTGCTCTGCAGGCAGCATTTTTATTTCAGTTCCTCGGAATGATGGAAGAAGTAATTGATACCTGCATTCTTGAGAAAGAGTCAGCCAAACAAAATGTCAGAAGGCTGGAGGTGTTCTTATGACAAATGCTCATGAAGTTTTCCCTGCATCCCGCGCCGGTCATCTTGACGGATGGTTGCGGAGGTTCATGTTTCAGCCGGATAGGTTTGTAGATAGATATATCACATCCGGAGACCGGGTGCTTGATATTGGATGCGGACCCGGCCTCTTTACCCGTGCCATTGCAAAAAAAGTCGGAGATACCGGGATGGTCATTGCAGTTGATGTACAGGAGGAGATGCTTGAAATTCTTCGGAAAAAGGCACAAAAGGAAGGCTTACTCTCCCGCATCAGGCTTCATCTGGCAGAACCGGAGTCCTTATCTCTTAATGAATCAGAACAGATTGATGTTGCGTTTGCATGGTATGTGGTTCATGAAGTTATTGATCCAACCCGGCTAATGCAAGAGGTTTTTGCTCTTCTGGTCCCTGGAGGGAGGTTTCTTATTGTAGAACCCAGGTTTGTTGTCTCATCTGTCGAATTTGAAGAGACGGTTAAAATTGCAGGAAATGCCGGATTTCAGGTTACAGGGTTCCAGTCAGTACATTTCAGCCGGGCTGTCCTGTTAAAAAAGGAGTGAAATAGTATAAGCCACAAGCAGCAGCCTTTCAGATCCCTGGTGTGTAGACGATAATACAGATGAAAAAATGCGATTGCACTATCTACTGATGTACTTGTTCTGAACGCTCAAGATCTATTACAAAAGTGATATGATAGAGACAGAAAGTATTGCATCTTTCTCCTATACACGAGTTTCATGGGTAAACTGATACTTCCCTGCTGGCACTACTATCTCAAACCGTGCACCCTTCCCCGGTTCACCCGTTTCACTGATAGTAATCCCGGTGATATCCAGAATCTCGCGTGAGAGATATAGTCCAAACCCGGTATGGGTATAGTGTTCACGATTAAAAATTTTCGATTTAAATTCCAGTGGTATCCCTACCCCGTCATCTTCGCAGATGATGGTATATCCGTTTGTACCTTCAAATCCATAGAATCGAATCAGGGTGATTGTCTCTCCATATCGCTTTGCATTATCAACAAGGTTGTAAAACACTTTCCCCATAAGGGGATCTGCATACACGAGAATCCCTGATATCTCTATATGAAGCTCTATCGGACGTATATCAAGGGTTGAAACCGCACGAGAGATAACCGTGCCGACATCCTGCCAGACCGGAGAATGAACCCCGATATCCTGATAATCCTTGGTAAAGGCCATCTGTCTCTCAATATTATGTGCTGATACGTCCGCCTTTTCGATATATTCCCTCACAAGGGGATCCAGGTCTTCTTCCTTCGAAAAATCAAGATATCCAAAAATAACCTGGAGCTGATTGCCGACATCATGCCGGGTAATGCTTGAGAGCAGATTCAATTTTTTATTAGCCAGAACCAATGCATCTTCTGCCTTTTTTCTATCGGTAATATTCTCACTTACCACCAGGACTCCATATATGTCTCCATTCTTATCCCGGAGCGGAACTTTATCAGCCTGCACCCATAATATCTTACCATCCAGGCTGGTCAATCGTTCGGTAACACCCAGTTTTGGTTTCCCGGTAGCAATCACATCTATATCGTTCTGGTAATATGCGTCTGCAAAATCCGGAAAGAGATCATAGATATTCTTTCCCTCAATATCTGATATGGATCCTCCAATCGCTGCCGCAGCAGCAGGATTAACCCGGATAAAATTGTTTTTTGTATCTTTATACCATATCATCGCCGGGACATTCGCAAAGATAGTCTCGTAATCAGAAACAAGATCTTCAAGTGCCTTTTCAATCTTCCTGCGCTCGGTGATATCAGAAAATAAAGTGGCAAATTGTCCTTTTTTGGGAGAATATACAGATATCGTAAAATATTTTTCAAGTCCGGGGAAATAGGTCTCAAATACCTCAGCCTGCCCTGACTGCTCGACACGGGAATATATATCAAGATAGGGAGGGGTCTCTACATGGTATACCGCAACACTGGTCTTTCCGATAACGTCATCCCTGGAAAAGCCTAGTATTTTTTCATATCCTGGATTAATGGCAATAATCCGGTAATCGCTCACATGTCCGTCATCATCATAGACAAGCTCATGGAGTGCAATCCCCTCGTTCATATGATCAAAAAGTAAACGAAGCCGCGATCCACTTTTCCGAAGGGCACGTTCATTTTGTTTCAGTTCACGGAGGAGGAGATTATAAGGCTTGGTTAAGGCTACAACAACAATAGCCCGGTAAAAGAGATATACTGAAATAAGGCGGAAGAGGTGGCCAAGCATATTGGTAAACCCGTATACACTGATGTAGGATGTAAATGCCAGTTCTCCTGCTATCATGAAGATGAGTGCTGCAGCCAGGAGGTGCCAGACCTCAGGATCAAAAGCCTTTCGTTTTACGTATAAGACAAGAATCGTTGCAACAAACAGTGCAGAAATACCGTACTCACTCAGTATCTTGAACCGGGTTAGTCCACTGCCTTCAATGAAACAGGATGGAAATGTATGCCATACAAAAATACTTGCAATCAGAATGCTACAGACAAGGGTCCATACGATGATGATGATACCCGCATCAAATCGTCGCTCTTTTGTAAGTGATTTTCCAATACAGAGAGCAGCAATGAAAAACGTGAGACTTTGAAAAGCCCGGGCAGCAATCCAGAGTTCAGTAGGCAGGTTTGCATCAGCTCCGGGAAACACTCCCATCCCTTTATAGGCAAGCGTATGGAGGAGATCAATACTGCCAACAAACAGGAATGAGATGCCTGTTATCAGAAAAAACGTATTTGTTATGACTTTACGGGTGTTCCAGATGATGATGAAGATACAAAAAGCGACAGCGATACCAGCAAGTTCAACAATGCTGTGAAACAGAAGATAGTTCGAGAGACTCATAAGATAGAGACTGGTCAGAACGATGAGTGAGATACCAGATACGAGAAGCAGGTTAGCAGATTGGGATGCAAGATTTTCTTTATTCATACGATCATCATGTCCGAACTGGCTTACGAGGCAGAAGTTTTTCAAAGAGGGTATCCATCATTCTCCGTACACAAAGAAGTCAACTCCCTGTATTAAGATAGCCTATAGTGCACAGTATAACGTTTTGAAATAATCGAAGTGAAACGGCGGTTATTTCAAGAGGTGCACTTCGTTTGCACTACATAGTATAAGCCAATCATTCTGGATTAATTCAGAAAGTTTGGCATTATACTATATTTAGGACCTGTGAATATACGAGGTGATTATCCTTGTTATATGCGTTTTTTTCACATTGGTGCTCTCTTTGATATCTTTAACTCAATGGATTATTTTTCCTGGTACAGCAGAAAGGATCCCTGGGTCAGATGGATTTATGGTAGATGTTCCATCTGATCAGCGGAAAAATATCTATATGAATTATATGACAATTTATAAATATATAAATCTTGTTTACGTTTTTTGGTGATGTGTTTTCGTTACTATAATGAACTCAGTGCACCGGTTCAATCATCTCAATCACACTCGCATTTGTTTTTTCTATATTGAACGATACAGCATTGAGCGATACAACAGCCTTTTGGTTCCGGTAAAAACGCAGGTGTTGTGTTACTTTATCCCTATCCTGAATACGTTATTCTCGGTATTATAACCAGGATGGGTTATCATTCGTAATGATGGTTATCTCCACTATTTCGTGTTGTATTCAAAACCTCTGGTCTCGCACCCGTTTTTACAGGCATTTTTTATGGGAGCCGGAAATCCAGGAGTGACTTAAAAAAAAAGTCAGAGATGTAATCCTTCTCTGACCCGTCTTCCAAGGTCTGCATCTGCTTTTGTCAGGTTTTCAACCATCCTCTTCTGAATCTCTACCTTTGCATGACTCAGGGGATCGACGATGTTATCCACGAGATGGTCCTTATCCATGGGTGATAACGATCGGTATCGTTCACCTGCCTGGGTAAAGTCATCGGTGACTGGTATCCTTTCTCTCTTCATCCCTTCTGAGAACGGACGCCCGGCAAACGTAGCCTCACCGGACTCGTGGGGTTCTCCCCCTGCAAGAGAATTTGGCTCATAATTTACGGGTCCATAATGGCCTTCTCCTGACTGCATTACTCCGTCCCGCTGGTCGTTATTGACCGGGACTCTCGGACGGTTAATTGGTATCTGCAGGTAATTTGGCCCGAGCCGGTGCCGCTGGGTGTCTGCATACGAAAAGAGTCTTCCCTGAAGCAGTTTGTCAGCTGACGGCTCGATACCAGGAACGAGAGACGCCGGACAGAATGCTGCCTGTTCGGTCTCGGCAAAGTAGTTATCAGGATTTTTGTTCAGCACCATCTTTCCGACCGGTATCAGTGGGTATTGGTCCTCAGACCAGGTCTTTGTGGCATCAAGGGGATCGAATGGGAGTGTATCTTCATCCTTTAACTCCATTAACTGTACATACAGATCATACTCCACCGTCTTGCCCGAAGCGATAGTATCAAAGAGATCCCTTGTTGCCACATCTGGATCCTCTCCGGCAAGACGGGTCGATTCGTGCCTGTCTATCGTCTCTATCCCTGCAGCAGGTTTCCAGTGGTATTTCACAAATAACCCTTTTCCCTGTGCATTGACCCAGATGTAGGTATTAACACTAAATCCTTCCATCTTCCGGAAACTCTTCACCGTCCCCCGGTCTGAAAAGAGCCAGGTTATCATGTGGGTAGACTCAGGGGAGAGGGATATAAAGTCCCAGAACCTGCTGTTTGCCGATGAACTGGTCGGGATGTTACTGTCAGGTGACGGTTTAAAGGAATGTACCATATCAGGGAATTTTATCGCATCCCTGATGAAAAATACCGGCAGATTATTCCCGACAAGATCATAATTCCCATCTTCTGTATAGAATTTCACGGCAAATCCACGGGGATCCCTGACACTGTCAGCAGATCCGCGGGAACCGACAACGGTGGAGAACCTGACAAAGACCGGTGTCTTTTCCGAAGGATCCTGCAAAAACTTCGCTTTCGTGAACGGGGCCATACTTGTGTACACCTGGAAATATCCATGCGCTCCAGCTCCATTTGCATGTACAACCCGCTCAGGGATTCGTTCCCTGTCAAAATGCGCCAGTTTTTCTATCAGGTGCACATCCTGTAACAGCACGTTTCCCCGTGTCCCGGCGGTAAGTGAGTTCTGATTATCAGTAACTGGAACTCCCTGGTTTGTTGTAAGGGTTTTTCTCTCCATGATCTCTCCGTACTGTATCCTATACGTGCACCTGATATCAATTTTCCCACTTCTTGCATATGGTGTAATTCAATAACTGAGGTGGAATGCACAATTTTGCCTTGTATAACATGAGATGGGTGTAGTTATGTCATACAGAATTCGTTTCATCGGGAAAAACCGGCTCTGTCTGAAAAACAAGTGATACTATATCATCATTTTCAGGAAGGATGTAATTATGGTGCACTACAAAACTTCCTGGAATAATGGAGTAAAACCAGGGGTTAATCTGGCGTAATCCTCGATAGCACTTACCGATTAAGGCAATGCTAAAAAAAATAATGCCAATAACGATATAACATGACTATCTCATATCACCTGAAAAATGGACAAAGCCGAAAAATCTTTTGTGGGAGCATGATACATATGAGTCAGGGTATTATGGATGAAAGAGATATGACTTATGAGTATGCATGACCATGTGCCTCTTCGGCTCGTATCATGGAATATTACCCTTCGGTGTCCTCTCCGGTGTTCTCATTGCTATTCAGATGCAGGAGTAAAGGAGGTTACCAATCCTCTCTCGACAGATGAGGCTTATCGCGTCCTTGAACAGATTCGCGATACAGGAAATCCTGTTGTCATCCTGAGTGGTGGGGAACCGATGATGCGGGAGGACATCTATGATATCGCACGATATGGAACAGATCTGGGACTTTTAATGGCAATGGGAACGAGCGGTTTCTTTATCGATGAGGAGACGGTTATACAACTAAAACAAGCCGGGATAACCAGTGTTGCAATAAGCCTTGACTCCGTGAATCCGTCTGTTCATGATACCTACCGGGGATATGAGGGGGCATGGGACCGGGCTGTTCGTGCCATCAGGTTATGTAATTTTCATGGTATACGAGTTCAGATAAACATGACGCTTCTCTCTCCTGATAGTACAGCAGTTGACCAGGTTGTTTCATTCGGAATCACGCTTGGGGTACGCGATTTCCAGCTCTTTGTACCGGTTCCCACCGGTCGGTCACAAAAGGAGAACCATGAACGGTTTGGTTCATATGAAGAACTGCTTAAACACGTCCTTCTTTCATATACGGATAAGAAAATTGCTCTTCGTCCCACTTGTATTCCCCAGTTTAGAAGGGTAGCCGAGGAGATTGGAATCGAAAATCCCGGATGGGGACGGGGATGTATTGCCGGAATCTCATACTGCAGGATATTTGCAGATGGAGATGTCACCCCCTGTCCATACCTGCCGGTGATTGCAGGAAATGTACGGCAGACTCAGTTCTCAGATATCTGGGATAATTCTCCTGTGTTCACAGCATTACGGGATTTTTCCCGGTTGCAGGGAACATGTGGCAGGTGTGAGTATAAGGAGATCTGTGGGGGATGCCGGGCCAGAGCATTCTCTGCATATGGGAGAGTAACTCACTCCTGCGGTAGTCTGGTCCGCCCTCTGGATATTGAGGGGGAACTTTGTGCAGAGGATCCACTCTGTCCGTATGTGCCAGGGGATGTTGTATGAACTCACCACCTTCGTCAGATGAGACTGATATTATTCTCCTTGATCTTCTGCAGGATGAGATCCCGCTCATCTCAAATCCCTGGGAACTGATTGCACAAAAGGCTGGAATATCTCAGGAAGAGGTGCTTGTGAGACTCAACCGACTGGCTGATACCGGTGTGCTTCGTGGGATTGCACCGATTCTAGAGTCTGATATGATTAGTCCGAGGGTCTCGACCCTGATAGCAGTCAGGGTACCGGAAAAAGATATACAACGGGTTGCTGCTCTTGTAAACCAGTACTCAGAAGTCTCTCATAATTTTCGCCGGGAACATGCGTACAATCTCTGGTTTACTCTCTCTTCCCGGTCCCGGGACCATATCGATACGATACTGGCTGAAATCCAATCCCTCACAGGAATTCATCCGGATGACATCCTCGATCTTGTCACTGAAAAGAAGTATAAGATTGATGTCAGATTCCCATTACGAAATAAAAAGGATACGGGGAGGCAACATGATGGACGAGACTGATCTGTATCTCCTCACTGAACTAGAGAAGGGTCTGCCCCTTGTGCACCATCCCTATGCAGTTATTGGAGAACGCCTCGGTATTGAGGAGGAAGAGGTTATAAGGAGGATACGTTCTATGAAAAAGAGAGGAGTTATCAGAAGATTCAGAGCACGTATCAACCAGCGAAGTCTGGGTATTGTAGCAAACGCCCTGGTCGGATGGGAGATCTGTGGGACCGATGCAGATACAGCCGGACTTGCACTCGCTTTAATGCCAGGAGTGAGTCATTGCTACCGTCGTGGTGCAGTTCCTCACCTGTGGAAATACACTCATTATACTGTTCATCACGGCTGGTCAGAAGAACAGGTTCTTCTTGAGGTAGAGATGATAGCACAAAAGACCGGGTTTTCTACGTATATTGTCCTGTTTAGTACTGATGAATACAAGCGTTCTCCGCATGTTACCATGCAGGATCTGGTGGCTGGTCAATGAACAGAATTACCCAGTGTCTTCACGGAAAAGGAACCATCAGTTCGATGATGCATCAAAAAACGGAACCTACCGTGCAGCAACAGTATCTCGCTTATGCAACGATCCCAAGACCTGTACTGTTCTGGAATATTACCGGGCTGTGCAACCTCTCATGTACACACTGTTATAATGCATCAGGTCCGGATACGGCAACGACCGATGAGCTCTCAACTAAAGAAGCCCTCTCGCTCATTGATGACTGTGCGAAGATTAAGGTGCCGATAATCCTGTTCTCCGGAGGAGAGCCGCTTATGAGAGCAGATCTGTGGCAGCTCGCCGGACATGCTAGATCCTGTGGGATAAAAACAGCACTTAGTTCAAACGGTACTCTTATCACCCCACAAGTTGCCGCACTGATTCGTGATGCCGGTATCGGGTATGTCGGGATTTCGCTGGATGGCTCGTTGGCAAATACTCATGACCGGTTCAGAAACAAAACCGGTGCTTTTGACCAGGCAGTCCGGGCATTTGCGTACTGCAGAGAAGCGGGAGTGCGATGTGGTGTCAGGGTTACCCTGACCCGTCTGAACCACCATGAATTAGAAGATCTTATCAACCTTGCACTGAATCTTGGAGCATGCCGGTTTTGTGTATACTGGCTTGTCCCTGCCGGACGGGGAACCGGACCGTACAAGGATATTCAGCTGGATAAAGACGACGTTCTTTCTGCCTATGCAATGGTGTACCGGTATGCTCAAAAGACAGACCCGTCGGTTATGGAGTTTCTTACGGTGGATGCACCGGAGGATGCCGTGTATCTCCTTGAGATGATGGAGCGGGATAATATACACGATCTTCCTGAAGCAAGAGCCCTCATATCCTCAATGAAAGGAGGTTGTAGTGCTGGTGTCAGGATTGCAAATATCTCACCTGAAGGGAACGTGTATCCCTGCCAGTTTGCCCAGACTCCTGAATTCCTGGTGGGATCCGTGAGAAACAGGCCGTTTTCTGAGATATGGAATGACTCAGAGAATCCGGTTCTTACTCTTTTTAGGAATAAGCAGGAGAACCTCTCCGGACGATGTGGTTCGTGTACCTACCTGGACCTATGTGGAGGAGGATGCAGGATTCGTGCATACCGGCAGCGGGGAGATTTTAATGATGATGATCCCTTCTGTTTCGTCAGTTCATCAGGTGTTTCTGGAAACGACAGACTACAGAATCCCTGAATGGTCAGACAACGGCATTCTCTCTTCTGGTCACGATAACAGGCAAGTGGCAGTCCTTTTGCTATTGCAAGACCGCACCGGTTACAAGAGGTGCAGGTGGATTTTTCCCTGTCACCGTTGTACCACCGTCTGATAAGAAAAGGTTCACTGATAAGTGGCCTGCACAGACCGATGAAATCTGTCTCTTCTTTCTGGATAATCTCTTCTATCAGTTCCCATGAACGAAGTCCCCTGTTCATGATAATAGTTGCCCCGTCATTTTTGATAACCCTGCACCAGTTCCGTGAAAATCC
>CAYRYR010000067.1:0-3310 GCA_964428385.1 uncultured Methanoregulaceae archaeon | reverse complement strand
CTTGCCGCAGCCGCGAGAATAAAGCGGTTTTTTACTTCTATTGATCTCAGCATCACCGTGTCAAAGGGATCAGCGGACATAGAGAAAGATACGGATCGGCTGAGGTAATCAGGTTTTCGTATCAGGAAGGGTTCGGTTCATAGTGGATAATTGTAATTCTCAACTGCCTTACTCTCATTTCAATATAAATTGGGAGTAAAAATAATGAGAGAAAAGAGAAATTACTTGAATAAATCAAAGAAAAAATCAAATTTATCATCTATTGCCTGGTTTAAATCCCCGCTCCCTGATATATAATCCCGGTTACCAGTACCAGAATCAACATCTTCTCTGGTTTGCATACCTGCGAAGAGTTCATTCGTAACGGTAACAGAATCCGAGATCTTATCCAGTACCTCATCATATTTTAACAGACTATCCGAGGTGTATATCCGCTCTTTTAATACTACGCAATCCCTGTCAGCATTAAGTTCATGTTTGATATATCCCCTCTCTCCATAACCTATTCCACTTCGAACGAAAACAAGCAATCTCGGCGTAAAGACGGCACCTAAAACATCATTATTTATCTATTACAAAACCCTGCAAACCTGATTTGCTAGAAAATACTTTGTTAATGATAAGGGTCTGACAAAAAGCGAAGGCTCAGGTGTAATACCTGTAGATAGGGACAGATGTCCTAAACTGAAAGAGTGCTGACTTGTATGAGGTGTGTTAAAGTAAGGGAATAAAATTTTGGTTAGGTATTTACAAATAGAAACACCAATTGTCTTCTGATTCATCATGCATGCGACATGTGTGAGCGTATTGCGGTGAAAGTCGTACGATGCGTTTTTGAAAGAGGGGGGAGGGGAAACCCTTCCTTCTTATTTGGGTCAAAATTCCAACCACAGAGGACACAGAGGGGCGGAGAAAGAGGTTGAAAATAATCAAGTGATGATAATGCCCGGCATAACGTCTTTTTAGTATCGAAGTGAAACGGAGGTTATAAGAAGACATACACGCTTATCACATTACATAGATTAAGGCAGACCCTCCAGAAAGTTGAGTCATTACCTATTAAACAGATGAGAATATGAGATAATCAAGGTAATCAAAAAAGAGCTACACATGTCCACACAAACAAGTTCATTAGTAGAACAAATTCTGACTGATATATCTACACTTGATCCGGAAGGCAAAGCGCTTATCTATGAAATATTGGAAAAAAGGCGTATTGAAGAATCCAGAGAAGCAATGACCCTTCGTTGCGAAGAAACCATGAGAGAATATGAGACAGGAAGACTAAAAACCGGAACTGCTGACGATTTATTCGCAGACCTGGAAAATGATGTATAAACTCTCCTGGGGTTCAGGCTTTACACGAAGTTATAAAAAATGGATTCGAAATAATCCAACGCTAAAAGATATTTTTCAAAAGAAAATTCACCTTCTCTGTGTCAATCCATACGACAAAACCCTTTATTCTCATTCTCTTACTGGCAAACTACATGGAAAATGGGCTATCCGGATTACCTGGAAACATCGATTAATTTTTGGGTTTTCAGAAAAAAAAGCGCAGTTCAATGATTGTAGATCACCATCCTATGTTTCAGTATCCCTGTTAACCCATGGGGATCTGGTGGATGAGTGAAGGATTACGATTGATATTTCCGATATATTTTACCTCTATGACCAGCTTCGATAACCAGGATTATCATCATATCATCTTTAACAGTGACCACCGCCCGATAATCTCCGGCTCGGATAGAATATAACTCCCGGTATCCTATTATCCGATGCATCCATCATTTTGGATGTCTTTCTCCTGCCAATGAAATTATTTCTTTGCACAGATTTTTCTGGAATAATAGGGATCTTCCGAATATCCCGATCCGCTTTGGGGGTGAGTTTAATCGAATAATATCGGGTTTCACTCATCGATCCCTAACTCTTTCATAACGTCTTCGATGGGGATGATCCTTCCGGCTTTGATATCTTCTAACCCTTCATCTATTGCTTTTATTGTTTCTTCTGATAGTGGTTCATCATCAATTGCGTGATACAAAAGGTCTTTAATTATATCCTCATCGGATTCATCATCCATCCGCCTGAGAGAGATCAGTTCCTGATAAATTGTATCAGATACTGTTATTGTAACACTCATAGTAATTCATTTACTTTAAACCACATGAAGTTTCATTCTCATATTTTATACTATCTCGGTGGTATCTTGAATCTTACACTTGATGGGAAAGGGTATTGTCTAACTAATATTACGTTTTTTATATATAATTAATAAATTTATAATAAATTAATATATCTCTCGTAGAAATCTCTCATTTCACCATTGCGCATCTTGAAATTGTTGTCGGAATCTCAGTTTCAATTCGATTATTCCAAGAATTTTTGCCGTGCACTATAATTGATCGGTTCCTAACAAAACGCGATGATACAAGACATCAGGCTCAACCTATGAAAATGAGGATCCATTTTCATGACAAATTCATGCATACTGTTCCACTCGCTTATTCACAAATCTCGTAATCCAGATCTTCACTGGTAATACAGAGATCTATAACTTGCTCATGTCTATACCCTATACTTCAGTGTTCACGGTGACTACAACTCTCAATCCGGTGACAGATGGATTAAGGTAACATATGGTCAAGGAAAAGATAACCAATGGGATGTAAGATAGGTTTGTTTTGAGTCTTGTCGTGAATCAACAATTCTGGTCGGTATCAGGGCGATATACAGGCTGGAATTACCAGGTACTCATATCTGATGACCTACATCCCCCTTTTAGGGGATTTTACTGGTAAAAAAAGAGATTATTCTGTCTGTTTTTCAAGTGTCATCGTGAGAGCAAGACCATAACCTGGTTTATCCCGCACTTCTCCGGTATTTACATAACTGACCGTCATGGTATCATCCTCATTAGGATTTGCGATATACAACCCGCCATTCTTGTCAACAATATACACGGTCTTCCCGTCAGGGGTGATAATACCGGTGAAAAATTCCTCAATCAGTTCATCTCCGATATAAAAGGAATTCGTGCCGGTGATTACCAGATCCTGCTGTGAGATGCTCCAGACATCAGCAGAAGCTCCCAACTCCTGTGTCTCCCCGGTGAAGAGAACCACCGTTCCGCTTGTGGTAAGCCATGTGCCGGTGAGATTGGGAATCTGTTCTGCGTTTACCATGCCTATAGAGAGAACAAGGACAACGCAAAGAAGAAGAAGTGTTGTAATCTTCATACTAATACTATCACCAGGTGAGGTTTGAATATTTCGGATGATATCCTGGTATCTGATACCGGTTTTTT
>CAYRYR010000066.1:0-15218 GCA_964428385.1 uncultured Methanoregulaceae archaeon | reverse complement strand
ATATAAAAAAAGATTCAGAAACTCTCTTACGATTATAATGCCTTCATCTTACTAGAATTGTTATGCCATTTCGATGTTATCAATGTGGAAAATGTTGTACTGCTCATGGGCAATATATTACGATTGAATCAAGAGAAGGGAGTGTTTTTCATTGTAAATCATCAATGACCGGAGAGAGGTTTATTGGTCAGTTAACAGAAATTGGAAAAGAGGCATTTGAGGATAAAACCATTTTTTCAACGTTTCCTGATGCCTGCCCGTTTCTTCGTCAGGGAAGATCTGATAAGACTTATATTTGTACAATTTATGGGACTATGCCTTCTCATTGCCGGGCGCTTGAGTGTTATGTGATACTTATAAAGGATTCTAATGGAGAAGTGGTTGGGAAAGTAAGGGACAAAAGACAATTATCTACTGATAATGATGTACTGCGAACATTATATAATTCTCACATATTGCCGATTTCATCGAAGAATGAAGTAGTATGGCAAAAGGAAGCAAAAAAAATTCTAACAGAAGCTGGATACAAGGTGAAGATGTAATTTTTTACCTGGTTTGAGTATATAATTTTTGAGGGTTAGCTATGTTTGGTGTTTTTTGCACGAGTACCGATGGATTTAGATCCTCCAAAATGAAATTCGCAATTCTTTTGAGGTTTTATCCTTTCGTTCTGTTCTGTTAATAGAGAATTTGCATGAGGTGAACATGGTAGCGAATCACAATTTGCAGGAAATGGTTATAATAATGATCTGGTGTCTTAAACTCATCTGATATTTTCGGACTGGCAGAACAGAAGAGATAAACATACGAAAACCAGTACTTATTGCACAATTTCTATCGCATGAGGTTCTATTTACCCCTGTCCAAAAAAGATACGGTTGTTTAGAATAACTAGAAGGTAATACCATAGTATTCAAACAGACCTTGTAGTACCAAAGTCAACATACTAATAATAAGATCCATTATTTCTTCCATAAGGAGATATAGATCTCCCTTCCTGATATATCTTCATCTATGAGCTTTATGTATGTGCCTGGTGTGTATGATATTAATAAGATAGATTACATAAATCTGTTTTACATAAAAATTTTAGAATCTAAATATCACCGAATTTTGAATGCAGGTGGTACTTTCTGAATATTGAACCGGTTTTTAAGGATCTTCTTTATTGTTTTCATCATAAATCTGGTGAAATTACTGATTTTGGTTACATTATCTAAAAATACAATAATTTGCGATAGTAATGCTTTAGATTATGTGATCTGTAGTCTGTTTAATCATAGAGGAGCATTATTTGAACATCTGGATTTTCTCTATATCCCGAGGATATTTTTCTCATTTGATTCTGGAAAATGGATTTCAACGAGTCAAAATGAAATTGTACTTTTCTCCTGAGAAAATTAGTAATTTTCTTTAAATACGTGGTAAATAACAGAAATGTGACAGCCAGATAAAGAAGGTAACTATTTATCTATCTTAGTCCACCTTTCACCAATGGTTCCCTCTGTTCTTATAATCGGTGGAGGTATGGCTGGCCTTGCTGCCGGATGTTTCTCCAAATGAGCGGATTTCAGACCGAAATTCTTGAGATGCATACCCTACCTGGAGGATTATGCACTGCCTGGAAACGCAAATGATACACGTTTGATCTCTGTATCCATTGGCTGACAGGATCAAGATCCGGTTCTGCCATACCGCTTATATGAAGAACTTGGTCTTATACAGGGCCAGGAGATTATTCAGCCAGAGTACTGGGTCAAAGTCAGAGATCAGCAGGGTTATGAACTGACAATATATAATGATCCTGACAGGCTTGAATCTGAACTTCTTTTGATATCACCGGAAGATAAAGCATTTATTGCCGCGTTCTGTAAAGATATCCGCAAACTGAGGACAATAGAAGTTCCGGTTGATTTGACTATACGAGATAAGCTGCGACTCATCCCTATTATTGGTCTCATGAAAAAGTACAAATCTCCTGTTGCAGAAATCCTGTCAGAAATAAAAAATCCTATCCTTTGAAGGATGCTATTTGTGGGTCTTGACTGGGAGGGACAATCAGCATTTTTCCCTTTGATGGGGCTTGCTTTGCAGGGGGCTGGAAATGCCGGGTATCCGATTGGAGGTTCTCTTCCCTTGGCACAAGCTATAGAAACGAGATATTTGGAACTGGGAGGATCTATCAGATATAAAAGTAAGGTAGAATCTATCATCACCAGGAATAATAAAGCAGTAGGTGTCAGATTATCCGATGGCAATGAATTATATGCAGATTGCGTCATTTCATGTGCATATGGGCATTCCACTATTTTTGACTGGTTACGAGGGGAATATTGTGATGACACTATCAGAGGATATTATCAGAATATGAGATGGTTCCCGCCAATTCTGTTTATTTCTTTAGGTTTTAATTCGGATCTTAAGACCATCCCTGATGAACTGACACTAATTCTGGACAACCCTGTGATAATAGGAGGAGCCGAACAGAAAACGATTACATTCAGAAACCACGCTCATGATCCAACGCTTTTTCCTGAAGGAAAAGGTATAATCACATTATGGTTACCGGTCAGTTATGAGTGGTGGGATACAATACCATATCAGGGAGAAAAATACCGGGATGAGAAAGAGAATGCAGCTCAACAGGTCATTGATATTCTTTTCAACCAGTATCCGGAATTGTCTGGAGCTGTTTAGGTCATTGATGTTGCGATACCCATGACTTTTGTCAGATACACGGGAAACTGGAAAGGATCATATGAAGGATGGCTGGTTACTCTGGAATCATTTTTTCTTGAACTTCCCCTGAATCTTCCAGGTCTTACCGGATTCTATATGGCCGGGCAGTGGATTAATGCCGGAGGGGGCATTCCTGGAGCGATAAAAAGCGGACGTAAAGCAGTTAAATGTACGTGTAAGGAGTTCAATCAGCCATTTCGGGATACGCGGTGATGTATTTTTAACCTTGGAATTCACATTTCCGTTCGCTTCACGTGACTTGTAGGCCGTAGGCGAAGGATTTTCCACTTATGTAATTACTCGGCACTCATTTTTGCCTGGTTATCTTGTATTCCTGTAACACGGATACAGAAGAAGTATACCTTTGCATCTGTGAACCACAAACTCACCCTAAAAAAATATCTTCAATATGCCTTCTTTTTACCTGTCATTTTACCTTAAGATGACAGGTTTAAATATACAAGAATGAATCTATTACTATTACACAACTTCCAAAAGTCAGCAAGGCCGGGACCGATATACTCTTCCCATCTCAATATATTATCCTGGTCGATAACGCGAGGGATCCCCGGTTTACAGATACCATAATTATCCTATTCCATACTGGGATGAGGTATAAAGAGCTCTTTCAAATTGATGTTACACACTACAATAAGCGGTCAGGGAAAATCAGGATAGATTCGTGCAAAATGAAGTGTAAGAATCCTGATAGGTGGATATTATTAACACCAGCAGCGAGGGAGGCGGTTGAGCACTGGATACATGAGGGATACTCACCAATGACCAGACAATCATACAACGAGAGAATCGGTAAGATCTCACGATATTATGGCTTCAGAGTGTCGGCAAAGACCAGCCGTAAGACTTGCGAATCATGGAGGTTACTCTTGGGTGATGATTATCTGAAGGTGTGCACGAATATAGGCCACACCCCCGAAACTGCTTATGCTCACTATGTTCAGGAACTACCATTCATAGAAGATGATATTGAGCAGATTAAGGAGATATATGGGAGAATCAGCATTGAATGATCTTTATTTCCATGAGAGGCTCACAGAAGGCGGTTGTTATCACTTCTCTTTTATTCATGCTACAAACCCTATAATTTTAGATTTGGGTATGTAATTGCACTATAAGGGCATTTTTTTGGCAGGCAATGAAACAAGTTACTAATATCAGTTCTTTACCTGGGTCATGAGTACTTGAAAAAAATAAATTTATAGCCTGATAATATCAACGGCTTTAGAACAGCAATAATTTACGCCGAGGAAGAGATTTGAACTCTTGAGGTGCAAAGCACCAGTGGCTTTCAAGGCCACCGCCTTCCCAGACTAGACTACCTCGGCACCTTAATTAAATGGCTTGCAGCATGTAAAAAGGTATCCGTAAAAAAAATAGAGGGGGCAGAAATTATTGCTCCCGTTTGCATATCAGAGTCATGGCAAGCCCGAGCGCAGCGATAACCACTACAATTGGAAGTGGTGACCCTGGTGTTGTTCCTGGTGACCCGAATTTTTCAGCTGCGATTGAAGAAACGCCAATATCTTTTGCATTTTGAGCAAAAAGGGTGATATCTTCCATCGCAGTAAAGCTATACGGATATACTTTTATATAAATTCTATCATCCGGATTTACCGTAAGTGAGATATCTTCAGTCCCATCACGTCCTTTGTCATTTACTTTCCATGAATCTGTTCTGTCATCTGTGATATATTCCATTACCCAGTCGACACCTGATGATGTCTGAATAAGCACATTCGTTTCATTTGCAGTTATCAAAAAATATCCTGGAGCATCACGGGACACCTTTGCAGAAACTTGTAATGCATTATCAGGATCAAAGGCAGTATCAATAAGGGTTCTCGTCATAAGAGGGAGTGGAGTAGAGGTACTTATTGGTTTTACAGTCTGTAGAGACGTCACTATTTGCTCTTTCACTAGTATTGGGTAAGATCCTATCATTCCATTGTAATCTGTGAACCGTATGGTATATGGACCAGCTGAAAAAATAGGTATGTCATAGGAAAAGTCACCCTGTTTGTTTACAGGTATGAATTCCGGACCAAAAACCGGATTTCCATCTAAAAATAGATCTATCTGGACTGCGTTCTCTGTAAAATCCCTGATATATCCTTCAATATCCAGTTCTCCATCAAATTGCTGTGAATCAGGTGATGTTAGAATAACTTCATCAGACCGGTCAACCAGGTTAATAATTCGTATTGAACGTGAACCCCCTGAATATGCATGGATAGTATTGCCGATCACCTCAATTTTATACTGTCCTTTCACCAGATCTGTCGTCTCAAATGAAGTATTAAAACTCTTATCTCCCTTATCAGAAAGAATAATTGTCTCTTTCCCCCGTTCAATTGGTATATTACGTGTCTCTGAAAAGATAATATTAATGGAATCCGGAGGAATATTTGTCATTCCTGTCACATTGATAACATCCCCTACATGGACCTCGCGTGGAACATCAATGTTCATATAATACGCAGATACATTCCATGTTATTCCAAAACAGAGAATCAAAATTACAAGTAAAAGAAATACCGGTTTTTTAAGTATCATACTATCAAAATCTCCTCATTAACACAATACGTATACATAGTAACTGGTCATAAAGATTCTTTTGGATATATCCGTCTGGTATCCTTATATTACCCGAGTGTGATACATATGAAACACCAGATGAATAATGAAAAAATCATTCGTCCTCTTGCAAGTTGGCAGGGGATGGATAGACTAGTGGATGAAATTGTACCATCCACAACAATCATCCTAACATCAGGGGGATGTTCATGGAACCGATGCAGGATGTGTCAGTACCGCCATGAACGATTTCAGGGAGCAGATCACGATAATCTGGATTATCTAATGCAACAGCAGCTTTCATATCTGCAGAACAATCTCGATTATGAAGAGACACCCCTTATTAAATTGTATACTTCAGGGAGTTTTTTTGATCCGGCCGAGGTTCCACAGACAATACATGATGCTGTTGCTTCACAGTTTCGTGGGAAATGTATGATAATTGAGAGTCGGATAGATTATACTGATATAGATCTTATTAATCGATTTGTTACAGAACTTGATGATGGCTCGCATAAAACCCCTCTGTATATTGCTCTTGGTATTGAGACCTCTTCAGATGCTATCCGCGAGAAGTGTATTGATAAAGGAGTAACGTTTGACGAATTTGTAAAAACCGCTGACAAACTTCATGATAATGGTGTGGGAGTCAAGTCTTATCTTCTTCATAAACCTGCATATCTGACAGAAAAAGAAGCTTTTGATGATATGATACACAGCATTGAAGATATTGCTCCTTATAGTGATATGATATCAATGAACCCATGCACAGTTCAGCGTAATACACATGTAGAGCGACTTTACAAAGCAGGTCAGTATCGTCCTCCATACCTATGGAGTGTCGTTTCTATACTGCTTACCGCAAAACCTCATTTGTCATGCGATCCAATGGGAGGCGGACAGGCCCGTGGTCCGCATAATTGTGGAACATGTGATACAATCCTTACTGATGGAATACGTGATTATGCATTAACTGCGGATCGCGAGCTCTTACGTTCTCTTATGAGTTATCAATGTGACTGTCATGAGGAGTGGGAATTTGTAATGGAGCATGAACGCCCGTATAACATGCCTCTTACATCATAAAAAAGAGATTTTCATGCACATATAAGGTGCAACTGGTTCAATAACATTGGGATGAATGTCCCAGCATCGCTTACTACACCAATTGCCTGCATAGTTCCCCGATCCATTAATTTAGTGACAGTTGAAGGATTTATATCAACACATATTGTTTTTACATAGGAAGGCAGGCAGTTTCCGACTGCAACAGAATGAAGCATTGTTGCAATCATAATGACCATACTACATTCTGGTATATATTTCCGCATTGCATCCTGAGCTTCCATAACATTAGTTATTACATCAGGAAGAGGTCCATCATCCCGAATAGATCCGGCAAGGACAAAGGGAATATTTTTAGTGATTACTTCATACATAATTCCTGATGTAATAATCCCGCTCTCAACTGCAGCGCGTATACTGCCAGCACGCATAATCTCACTGATGGCGTAAATGTGATTTTTATGTCCGGCAACTATTGGTTTACCTGTTGAGAGGTCCATTCCAAGTGATGTGCCAAAGAGACTGTATTCAATGTCATGTGTTGCCAGTGCATTCCCTGCAAAAAGAATGTCAATGTGTCCTTCACGAATAAGACGTGCAAGAGCAGGTGCAGATCCGGTATGAATTATTGCCGGCCCTCCAACAAGTGCAACTTTTCCGCCTGCAGCATGAATGTCGCGCATTTCATCTGCGATACCTGCAATAATAGTTTCAATGGGTCTTTCTGATGATACAACTCCGTGCATAAATTCAAATGAATTACTGGCATCTCTGGATCGTTCCGGGGGGTGGACATTGAGTCCCTGCTCTCCGATAACTACCAGGTCTCCTCTTCGTAATTTAGACATAGGTGTACAGAATGCCCGTTTCTTTTTAGGATCAATAACGACAAGGCAGTCCATTTCTATCTGTTCGACAGGGATCCATTCTCCCTGGTACTTCAGATCAGTCGGATAATTCGTGGTAGAATAAAAGCCTTGAGGAACCACACAATCAGCTTCTGCAGGAACCAATTTTACATCATCAACCGTTACCAGTCTTGCACCTTGCCTGTGAAGCCTACTGACTATCCGATCAGCAAGATCTTCAGAATCTGCAGTGATTATAATTTTAGCATAACTGGTGTCTGTTTTGTGTTTTCCAATCTCAAACGTGACAATCTCAAAAATGCCACCCATATCCAGAATGGCATCAAGAACCCGTGTCATAATACCTGAATCAATGATATGGCCGGTTAGTTCGAGTTCACGCATAATATCCATATACACTTATGGTGGTTACGAAAATTAAGAGTTTCACAACGTATCACCAGAAAATTGTCTGATAAGCTACAAGAACACATCGTCTCTATCTCATGCATAATGGTACTATTTACAGATAAGATATCTGATAGAAGTAGTATGAATAATGGAGAAACTCCAAAAATCCGGTTCTCTCTCTACAGGGAAGTAATATGGCTGGTTACAAAATGATTGTGCTTTTCTTATGAAAAAATGTATATATTTAATGAGTGATAACTCATAAAAGAGGCGTTTAAGTTCTGGTAACAATAAAAAAACAGACTAAAAATTGATTTTACCCGTATTGTTTAATAAAAATATTTCTGATTTTACCAGTATTTCTGGATTATTAATGTTGAAGATGAGTCTTTTATCATTGAGAACTAATTTCAGTTCGTTTTGTTCCTGATGGATTTTGTCTCCACGTAAAATGTTTATCCCTGCCGGACAGGCTGGTACTGCGTCTATCTCTTCAATGTACGATACTGGTGGATCTATTCCGAGTTTATTATACAGGTAAACAGGCACCCAGACCGAACATGCATCATTTCCAGACATTCTGTAATTATCTTCTATTATCTGGATAAGATCTGATGTAATACAGGGTAGATCTACCGCAACCGCAAAGAAAGCTTCTTTTTCCTCAATTGCAACAATGGTTTCTATAAGATCAGGAAGATACCCATGACCCATTGATCTGAATGTTTCAATTGTATGAGCCCTACAATAATTGCTGGTATATGGTGTATCCGGTGTTGTAACCACAAGAACTGTATGTCCTGCATTGGTGAAAGCAGATACAATCCAGGTTACCATAGTTGCTCCGGCAATCTGTACAAGTGCTTTTTCTCCTTTTTGCAGACGTGTACCAAGACCTCCAGCCATGATTACTGCAAGCATTGTATAATTGACTCCACCAGCATCTCATTTTCATCATGACGTCTGACTGCGATTCTGATACAT
This sequence comes from uncultured Methanoregulaceae archaeon, assembly GCA_964428385.1. GTDB lineage: Archaea > Halobacteriota > Methanomicrobia > Methanomicrobiales > Methanospirillaceae > JAFGOM01. Next base: position 6,576 of record CAYRYR010000066.1, on the reverse strand, counting down.
TCTGGAAGTCCAAATGAGCTACAATCACGTATCAGAATTCCTTTTTTTGCCATATCCGAACAGAGTTTTTGTACGGGTTTTCCCACCCTGATAAGGATAAAATTCGCAGATGCCGGATAACACATCAGATTCATCTCAAAGATCTGATCCTGTAAATAATTTCGTTCCCGCTTAATGTAAGATCGTGACACTATAAGATCATCAAACCGCGAAAAAGCTTCGATAGCCATCTGTTCTGCAACAGCATTCACAGACCAGGGTGGCCGAATCATCTCCATTTTTGCAACTAGAGAGGGAGTGCCAAGGCCGTATCCAAATCGAATACCGGGTATTGCAAAGGATTTTGTCAGCGAACGCATTATAAAGAGATTCTCATCAGAAACATCAGCCACACTATCTGATGGTTGTGCAAGATCAATAAAAGCCTCATCGACAAATAGTAATCCTTCATCTTTTTTAATTTCATTGAGATAAGCGAGTACATCTGCTCTGTGACATAGTTCACCGGTTGGATTATTTGGGTTACAAAGGAACGTTGCGGCAGCTCCATGATTATTATTGATGATATCAGATCCACAAATGCGCGCAGAATGGGCATATTCTCCAAAACTCGGCTGTGGGATATACGTCTTTGTGTTGCCCTTAAGAAAAGCATGACAAAATGATCGGATAATTTCTGCAGAACCGTTGCCAACAACTACTTCATTAGGTCTTCGATTATGAAAATGTGCAATTTTTTCTTTTAAAATCTGAAATGAATCATCAGGATATTCTTTTATTTGTGTCACATCAGATGGAAGTGCCAGATCTGGTGCAAGAGGATTGAGACTGGCGCTGAAATCAAGAAAATGGCATTTGAATTGTTCTTTGAATCGTTTTACCTGGCCCCCATGGTGTACCTCATAACAATTTTCCATAATTAACCTTCCTGACAGACTCGTTATCACTTAGATGTAGGAGTAATAATACGTCTTGTTTCATTCTGTGTAAAGTTACACAAGATATAAATAGAATTAAATAAAATTCAATATATCTCACGTCTGACATTTAGCATCTTTATGTCTGACATAAAGCAGACATATGTGTGACATATGTCATACATCAATGTGATATCTATGATGAGACGAATTACCATTCGACTGCCAGAGCAGCAGGTTGCCACATTGGAGAAACTGGTAGCAGCCGGGGAATTTCCAACAATCTCCGAAGCCATCAGGGGAGCCGTACGTGAGCTGATTCAACATAAGGCACCACAGGTCTTAGCAGATAGTGATAAAGTGACCTTTAATGTATGAGGGGGAGTATCAATGCAGAGTATAATTAATGCAGCAGTAATGAATGCCGAACGAGAGAAAGAAATTCAGACCCGTTCTCAGGGTTATGAAGATGATATTGACGGGCAGCCACGCATCGTAATTATTGGATGTGGTGGGGCCGGAAATAACACGGTAAATCGCCTTCATAATATGGGGGTATCTGGTGCTGAGACCATTGCTATCAATACGGATAAACAACACCTTGATATGATTAAGGCTGATAAACGTATTCTTATCGGTAAATCTCTTACGAAAGGTCTCGGAGCTGGAGGTTATCCTGAGATTGGGAAGAAAGCGGCAGAGATGGCACGTCCCACTCTGGAAAACCTACTTGACTCGACAGACCTCTGTTTTATTACTGCAGGCATGGGTGGTGGAACTGGTACTGGTTCTGCACCGGTAGTGGCAAAAATTGCAAAAGAACAGGGGGCAATTGTTGTAGGAATGGTCAGTTATCCCTTTGATGTAGAAAAAGCACGTTTAATAAGAGCAGAGGATGGACTTGATGCAATATCAGCATCGGCAGATTCTGTCATTGTCCTTGATAATAACCGGTTGAAAAATTTTGTTCCCAATCTACCTCTAGCTCAGTCTTTTTCTGTAATGGATCAGTTAATTGGTGAGACGGTTAAAGGAATTACCGAAACAATTACTGAACCATCGCTGATAAATATTGATTATGCTGATGTGAAAGCTATCATGAGCAAAGGAGGGGTTGCTACCATGCTCGTTGGGGAGAGTAAACAACAAAATAAAGCAGAGAGTGTGGTAAAAGAGTGCCTCTCAAATCCGATGCTTGATATTGATTATCGTGGTGCAACTGGGAGTCTGATTCATATCACCGGCGGTTCTGATCTTACTTTAATTGAATCAGAAGAGATAGCATCTTCATTGACCTATGAACTTGATGCTCATGCTGATGTTATCTGGGGAGCCAGGATTCGAAACGATATGGAAGGAAAAGTGCGTGTTATGGCCATCATGACTGGGGTTAGTAAAGTTGATCCGATGGCAAACCTGCAGGAACGATATTCAGATCGCATAGAAAACATGAAAAATCGTGCTGCAAATTACAAATCTCCAAATATCCAAATGATTAAAGGAAATAATCGTGCTATGTATGATCTGGCAAGCGGTTCCGAAATTATCTGGATGTAACAAGTATAACTAAAAATTCCCTACTGCCATAGTCCTTAATAAAATTTTTCATCTTTTTTATTTATTTGTAAGAAACCATTATCCCTGCTAATAGCTACTAATACTGATGGTCTTTGATAGACCTGAACCGAGTGCGGCATGAAGAAACAGGAATTTTATCCTGCTCTTCAGGTACAGGGAGTCGAACATACGTGAATAGCCTGATGAACAAGAACCGTTGTCGAACATTATACGCGTATCCCGTGTCCAGGGTTTTTCCTTTTCCTGTGACGTTATGGGTTTTTATACTGCGATTGAAAAAGTTCTGTTTCGGATTTTATCTGGCCTATTTTCAGGTGATGTTCCTGCGCATTCAACACTCGATAGTACGAGTGCAAAAAAGGAACTTATGCGAGGAATGGTAAAGCAATGCTGAATGAATTGATTGACAAACGAAGAACATCTGTAGCAACTTCAGAAGATCACAAAAATAAGCGCAATGAGCTCAATGCCCAGGCAAGCCAGTGTGCGAGAGAGCGTAACACGTTAAACAACCAGACCCGTGAATTTGTGGAAGAAGCTCAAAAGCATAAAGATCTAAGAGACCAGTTCAATAAAGAAGTGCAGGAGCTAAAAGTCCGCAGAAACCAGCTCAATGAAGAAGCGAACATTATATTCACTGATGTTGAGTCATTCAAGAAAGATCATGGTGGTGTGAAGACCCGGGGAATCAAGGAACTACAAAAGCAGATAGAACACCTTGAATTCCGTCAGCAGACTGAGGTTTTCAGCACAGAAAAAGAGCGTGAACTGATCGAAAAGATTAAGCAGATGAAGGATCAGGTCAAGGAGCATGAGGTAGAATTTGAGCAGAATAAAGAGGTTCGAGAGAAGATCCTTGCAGCTAAAGAACTTCGAAAAGAAGCATCAGACATTCATGATCATGTCACTGAACTTGCTGAAGATGCTCAAAAGCACCATGACCTGATGGTTGAGTGTTACCGTAAAGCTGACGCATCCCGTGAAGATGCTGATGCTGCCCACCGGAAATTTGTAGAGGCCCAGGAAACAGCAGATACTGAACATAAACTCTTTATCGAATGCCAGAAGGAACTGCGGGATTACGATAAAGTTATCGGTGGACTTCGAAAGAAGAGTAAAAAGACAAAACAAAACAAGGAACAGAAAGAAGTTCGCAAAGAAGCAGAACAGATATTCAATATGTTCCGTGCAGGAGAAAAACTTACCACTGAAGACATCCTGCTTCTTCAACGATCAAAACTTATCTAATTGGTTTGACATAGAATATTACCTGAATCTTTTTTCAGACCAATTCTTTAATATTTTTTTAGATCCAATACTGAGATATGGAGAAATCCCGGACTCTTGTTCTGAACGTGGACAGGGATGATGATATTGGCTATAAAGCATTTATTGAGAGTCCGGTAATTGGCAGGGATGCCTGTCTTAATGCAGCAGAATCTCTTGCACTAAAAGATCCTGAAGATTCAGATGTTAATGCAATTTTTCAGACAATCAAAACCTATGATGAATTGATTGAGAATGGAGAAGAAGCAGACATCGCCATCATTGGTGGAAATCACTTTAGATTTATAGAAGGAGACCGAAAGATTGGCCGGCTTTTACATGATGTTATAACCATGACCGGGTCCACGAATTGTATCCTTGTCACTGATGGTGGAGAAGATGAATATGTCCTTCCAATAATAACATCGCGAATACCGGTATCGAGTATACAGCGTGTGGTAGTCAGTCAGATGCCAAATCTTGAAGGAACATATTACATTATTAAAAAACTTATCAGTGATCCCAAGATTTCCCGGTTTGTTCTTGTCCTTCCTGGTCTTGCTTTATTGCTTTATGCAGTTAGTTATGTTTTAGATCGTCCTGAAATTGCTACAATTGTCATTGCCGGAGGTATTGGAGCATACCTTTTGTATAGGGGTTTCTCTCTTGATGAAATGATTCAGGACCAGTATAAGAGCCTGAAAAGTACACTTTCACGTGGCAGATTCTCTTTTGTAACTTCTATTGGGGGGATTATAATTGGTGTTATTGCAATTATTGAAGGATATAGTAACCTGGCGAAGTACTGGGATGGATCAGGTCTCTTTCCAGCTCTTCTTATCTTTATATATGGGTCTATTGTCTGGTTTACTGTCGCAGGAATATTAATATCTTCAGGAAGTATTATTGATAGTTTTCTCCATGAACGCGAAATTTTCACCAAAGTTATCATCCTTCCTTTTTTTGTCAGCGCAGTTGGAGTGTTTGCCTATGGAGGTTCCAGTTATATCCTTTCTCAGGGAGGATTATCTGAATTTCCTATATTGTCAAATGAAGGATTTACTTATATAATACAGGCAACTATAAGTGGGTTACTCTGTGCTCTTATCGGTATGGTTCTTCAGTACATGGTAATACAAATGATGCAGGCAAAAAAAGTAATGAATGATTTGTCAATCTCTGAATCGGTATAATTTTTATTATCGTGAAAACATCAGTCTGGTATCATTCAGTATTTATAAGAACCAGAAATATAAGTTGTTATAATTCTTGAGCCGATCTAAATCACATTTTTTGTGTTTAGATGGGTGAAACTATAAGTATTGCATATTTTTACACATTGTGCCGGTTACAGTACCGGTGGGCTAAAGAAGGCTTATCCGGAAGAATTGTATTTAAAATCCAGTATCTGTCAATCCCTGCAATGGCAGCATCATCAGCATCAAGAATCTCTTTGCCACAAAAGACACATACAGGATCTTTTTTGAACATCGCTATTTTCTCTGATAAAGAGAAACAGGTGGTATTATTGATTTTTATTTCGTTAATAATCTCATCGACACACTTCTTTGCATAAAGAAAACGTTTGTCAACCCGCTCTTTTGCACTGGTTGAGAATGCAATTGCATCAATAAATGCATAATTTGTAGCCATCATATCTATTACTCCCTCTCTGATGGCATCTCTGTGCTGTGTAATATCCTCTGTGGTTGTATGTGCAAAGGTGTACATCCAGGAATCAAATAAAAGAATATTTATCCGCGATCCCCATCTACCATTGACCTCCCGTTTTGTTCCACCATGGTATCGTCTAAAGACATGGTCTCCAAATACAAGAATGGCATTTTTAATTGCTCTGGTATATGCATCAATCAACTTTTTCTCATTATCATCAGAGATGTTTTGGTATAACTCGAGATCATGGTTGATAAATCGCCTCATCGGTGCGTGATAATTGAGATATCCGGCATGGAAAAAAGATGCAAATCGAATGACCATCTCAACATCTTTGAGAGCGTTTTCTTTATTGTCATTATGGATACAATGTTGGAATTGCTCATCAAGACTTAATTGCTTTAAGAGATTAAGATATGGTCCACGATACATACAGTTTCGTATCTCCATCTCATTGAGTGGAGTAGAACCGGTATTAATCCGCTCAAATATCTCAAATTTAATATCTGAACTACTCTCTTTTAAAATAGTAATTGTCCTGAGATGATAATACCTGACGATGTCTTTCATCTCTTCCATAAGATCTGAGAAGATCATACCGTTTAAATGAGGAAATACAGAAAGGTTGCTGAGATCAAAAGATTCACCTGAGGGAAATATCTCTTCAATAAAAGAAAAAAAAGAGGTTAATCGTTGTTGCCCGTCAATGACCTCCTGACGCCCGTCTCCGATTTCAGAAAGATAGATGATGGGAAGTGGAATTTTTAGGAGAACAGACTCGATAAGTCGTGAAGCTTTTCCTTTATCCCAGACATAAGTACGTTGAAAATCAGGTTGAAGAATTAATTTCCCGTTTTTCCATTTTTCATACAGGGAAATTATTTCTGGATCTCCTTTCTCGGTATACACTTTATACTGGAGATCATTCAGAGATGTTTTACTGATGCCTTTATCAATTGTTTCCCATATTTCCTGAACCGCTGAGCTTTCTTGTATATTCATATAATCCCTGTCAGTATGAACCCGTTATCTACAGGTTATTTTCGATATGAGATTGTTTTACATCTGAATTCTTTTAATAGTTTTGAAATTTGTCATGAAAATGGATCCTCATTTTCATAGGTTGAGCCTGATGTCTTGC
>CAYRYR010000065.1:0-15633 GCA_964428385.1 uncultured Methanoregulaceae archaeon | reverse complement strand
CACAGCCTTTGGGGAAATTCAAGATACTATGATCTAATATGTGCGAACGGTGAGTAATATTAAATCAGAAGACAATTTGTAAAAAAGAAAAAATAAAGAATGATACCATAGCAGATGCAGGTATGGTCAGAAACCATGCAAGAACAATCTCTCGTACTATACCCCATCTTACAGCGGTATGACCACGAGTTGTCCCAGCTCCCATTATAGCTCCACTAATAGCATGAGTTGTAGATACCGGTACACCAAATGCAGTCATCATTGAGAGCACTCCCCCACCAGCAGCAGAAGCAGCAAACCCCTGGTATGGACGAATTTTTGTTATTCGATTTGCAAGTTTATCTACAACCCGCCACCCTCCAAATAAGGTCCCAAAAGAAATTGCCCCGCATGACAGGATAATAACCCAGAACGGAACAGAAAAGTCCTGTAAAATTCCGCCGGCAACAAGCATGGCTGTAATCATTCCCATTGCATTTTGTGCATCATTTGCCCCATGACCGATAGCCTGCCAGCAGGCTGCAAGAATTTGAAGAGGAACAAATCCTGAATTTAGTTGTTTTGGATTACTATTCCTAAATAAGCGCATAATCATAAGACCAAAAAAATATGCAGCTAAAAATCCTAACATTGGAGAAATGACAATAAAGATGACGATTGAAAAGATTCCTGATATCTTAACAATATCTAAAAATATGAGAATTGGAATAATTAGAGCAAAACCGGTAAGGAAGGAAGGAATAAGTAAATAATCTTCAGTTTCTTCATGAATGATAAAACATATTATTTTGTACAGGACAAAGGTTGTGACTCCACCGCATGTAGCATACACGATCACCTGAGTAAAGATCTCCATTGATGGCCAGAGAACAGAATCAATTCCAAGTCCTGCAATACCTGCACCAAGTAACCCTCCTATAAGTGCATGTGAACTAGATACCGGAATACCTTTAAATGAAGCTACAAAGACCCAGACTACTGATCCAATCAGAGCTATTAATAAAATCTGAACAGTTATAAGTTCCGGATTGATAATCCCCTTTCCAATCGTATATGCAATTCCTGTACTGAAAATCAGGGGTCCAAGAAAGTTAAAGATAGAAGCCAGCATTACTGCCTTTAATGGAGAAAGTGCCCGGGTTGCAACTACAGTAGCTATAGAGTTAGCTGCATCGTTGAGACCATTTACAAAATTAAAAGCAAGTGCCAGAAATAACCCTGCACTTATAATTAAAATATCCATAGGCGGTTATTGGAAATAAATAATGTTAAGAATGCTTGATTGTGATGTCTGCAATAACATGTGCAGCATCTTCACACCGGTCACTTGCTCTCTCAAGATCCTCATAAATATCTTTGAATTTGATTATTCTTAATGGATCATCAGTTTTGAATAGATCAGTTATTGCCCGCTCAAGAATGTCATCAACTTCATTTTCTAGCCGATTCACTTCTATACAATGTTCAAGTATTTTTTGCGGTCTTTTTATATCAATAATATCTGATATAGCAGCTTCTAATTCTTTTGTACTCCTCTGAATAATCTCAGCCATCTCAACCATGTGAATATCAGGTTTATTGATACTATAGGTATGCATATGTTGCATGGTATCAGTCAGGTAGTCAATAATATCATCCAGTGATTTTGTCAGTCGTGAGATCTCTTCAGGTTCAAAAGGTGGAATAAAAGTTCTGTTTAATAATTCAAATATTGAATGTGCAATATCATCTGCAGTATGTTCAATTTCTTTCATCTGCACATATTTCAGATGAATATCCTGTTGTCCTATTGCTGTTTCAACCATATGATCTGCTCCTGATCTTACAATTGCTGCAAGATTTTTAAACAGATCAAAGAATATACGATCTTGTGGAACTATCCATTCTTTAATTCCCAAAAGGCACCTTATTATGTATCGTTAATCCTACCAAAAAAGTATTCGATATACAATGGACCGGGCGGGAATTGAACCCGCGGCCTCTACCATGCCAAGGTAGCGATCTCCCACTGATCTACCGGCCCGCCTTATTAGGTTGTTAACGATGAGATAAGAGTCTTTCGTATCGTCAATTAGATTTCTTATTCGTCAAGATGAATTATAATATTTTATTTCACGATTAATTGCAAGATTTATGTAATCCTACATCAATGATATGGTATGGTTTCTTTAACAGATGAGATGATAACCGCCATGAAAGTTGTAAAAGTCTTTCCTATGGCAACTTCTTCGGCAAATGGTGTTCCAAACGTTGTACCCATGGGTGCTGTCTGGGTTATTGAACCTGACACTATATGGATCATGGATAATTTTATGAATAAAACAATGCAAAATCTGAAAGAAAATAATCAGGTAGCTTTATTTGTATATGGTGCAGGAGTTCAGGGATGCTTTCAGATAAAAGGAAACGTTACTATCACTCATGATGGAGAAAAATATGAAAAAGCCAAAAATATGATGGAAAACAGAAAACCCGGACTTCCAATGAGATCATTAATTATCATATCTATTACAGAAGTCTTTACCTGTATGCCAGGTCCTGATGCAGGGACAAAAATCCTGTAACATGGTTATTATTCCCTATAAGGATAAAAAAATTAAAACTTTTTTTATTTTTATTGTATAGACATTCAATTAATTCATATTACATAAAATTATGCTAGAGGTACACGACCTCCATGTAGAAGTTGGAGGTAAAGAAATTCTTCACGGTGTTGACTTAGATATCGGACCTGGAGAGACACATGTTCTAATGGGCCCTAATGGATCAGGGAAATCCACATTTCTTATGGCTTTAATGGGTTTTGAAACATATAATATTACCAAAGGAACGATATCATTTCAAGGAACAGATGTTACGTCCCTTTCAGTTAATGAACGGGCATCAATGGGATTCGGATTGATGTTTCAACGTCCACCAACTATTGCAGGACTGAAATTAGGAAAACTTCTGGAGGTAATTGGGCAACATACTTCAGAAGAACGAGCTGAAAAAGTTGAAAAAGCATCTAAATCCATGAATATGGAACAATTTCTCAATCGAGATATAAATCTTGGTTTTTCTGGGGGAGAAATTAAACGAAGTGAAATATTACAGATGATAATCCAGGATCCCTCTTTCATTATGTTGGATGAACCAGAAAGTGGGGTTGATCTGGAAAATATACATTTGATGGGAGTTTCGATAGCACACCTGCTTCAAAAACAGAGGGCTATTGTGAATAGAAAAAAAAGTGGTCTTATTATTACTCATACCGGGTATATTCTGGATTATTTAGATGTCGATAAAGGTCATGTGTTGATAGACGGGGAATTTAAATGCCACGGAAATCCCAGGGAAATACTGAGACTTATCAAAGAAAAAGGATATAAAGAATGTCTCCATTGTAAACGGATAGAATAAACCATATCTGAAAAATCTTTTTAATGTCATCACCCGGCATATTGGAAAGCTGCATTAATATCAAAAAGAGTGCCAATCATCTGATATTTTTCAGTATAACGCACTTTTTTGTCAACCTGATCAACAGATACGACAAACCCGGTTCTGATTGTTGAATCTGCGTCATTTTCTGGTTTAATTATATTAGAAGGATAAATCTGTTTAGATTCCAATATCTGGGAATTTTTATCAACCGGGGTATTATCAGATGTAATATTTTGTGTCACTGACATGAATATATCATCTGAAGATATTCTGATAAACTGAAAACGTGTAGGAGATATAGGAACAGAATCCGGGTCTGCCAATCTATTAAGCATAGAAGGAGATATGATAAGAGTCATCAAAAGAATTATATATAAAAAAAGTGATGCATTTTTCTTTGTGATTTGAAATATATTTTTCATAATAAACCCTTTATTGATGGAGTCTTAATTTTTACTGGATAAAAATATTCTTCTCTTTTTTTATACGGAATACATAAAATTCATCCGAAATGATACGATTGAAAGAATTTTAATTTTTATTCGCTTTAATATATGCCTTAATGTCTTTTCCATGGAAAAATAATGTTCGTCCTGATTTCCGTGAGGGAACTCCTCCTTCTTTAGCAAGACGACGTATCATCTTTGTTGTTACTCCAAGAATTACTGCCGCTTCAGTTTGAGAATATTCTTTTTCGTCGACAAGGTTAGTAAGTGCATGATAATCAATTGCTTCGATTACCGGGAGCAGTAATTCCTGTTCCCGCTCTTCATAACAAATTTCTGAAGAATTATGAGATTTTGATATGGTATTTTGATTCGCATAGTCAGGAGATGTGGATGAATCTAAAGAATTTTTTATTGTTGATTCTGTTTTTACGGCTTTAGAAGAAACCATTTCTGATGATTTATTTTCAACTACTTTTTCATCTGACACATGTTGTTGTGAAGTTTTTTCCAAAGTGATAGCATGCAACTGTATCCCAATTTCTGCTCGCCATTGCTCAAATTGATTTTTAGTTCTTTTTAATTCATCCTGAAGAGAATAGATAATTTCTTGCACTGATTCTGTCTCTTCACCTTCCACGGATTCGAAAAGAGACTCCTTTTTAGAGATACGGGGAGAAGTAATGATATCACGCATGCAGGATAAAGCCCAGAGCATTTGTTGTTCTTCTGATCGAAATGTTCCGCAATATGAATGAATCATCTCAGTAATAAGGTCTTGGACTGATATATCACGTCTGGCTGCTATAGAAAAAAGCATTTGTTGATCTTCAGATGACAAGTTAAGCTGGAAATCGTGTAAAGTCATAAATCCTCCCTTTAAAGTATTGTTTTTCCTGCTGAATTTATGTGAGAAAAAAATGAAAATGCAAATTATTTCATATCATAAACTGATAATACTATATCTAGTATAAGTAGTATAAATCCCTTTATATAAAGAGAGATAATCACAATACTACTCACATATAACAATTTAAATCCTTATTATGTATTTTTTGTCCTGGATTATTGCACGGAATGAGAAGTCAAAAAAATTCCTGAACTGCATAATAATTATGTCCATCAAATGCTACACCAATACCAATACGATCAGCATGAGAATCCATCATATTTTTTCGATGCCCTGAACTTTCAAGCCAGGAATTCATAATTGCATTGGTAATTATTTCAGGATCAACAGGATCGATATACCCTTTAAATGCAACGGTACCTGTTGGCATTTTTGCAAGATTTTCTCCAACACCAATACGCCATAGTGTTCCATCATCATGGTATCTGTAAATAATATATCCTGCTGCCTTTGCACGATCATTCTGGTCATTACCTTGTGGATCTGTATGTCCTATAAATTTCAGTGCAACCATTTTATTGGCATATGATACTGCAATTTTCTCAAGATCATCATCCCGGGTAAGAGGTAAAAGTCCTGATTTTATACGTTCCTCATTCGTTTTTGTAAATATAGCATCTGTAATCTGGTTATTAAACCAAACCTGATCCGGTAATTCTTTTTTCGTTACCGCTACCGGAGGTGTCAGAATATGAAAAATAGATTCCGGATTTGATTCTATCATCCTGGTATCAGGTTCCAGTACAGTAATAAGATAATAAATTCCCTCAGAAATTGTATTTGGAAACGTTTCAGTTATCACAATATCTTTCTGGACCCCTGCATAAAGCAGGGGAAGACCGGAACTTCCTACAAATGTGTCATCTGTGCTGAGAACAGAATCGTGAGAAAAGAAAAAAAACAATGTAAATTTACCTGCATTATAGGATCCATTATTGAAAATAGTAGCAATAATAGAAAATGGATAACCTGGTGATACTTCAGGATTACAAGTAACAGATGTGATAATTAAATCGGAACCTTGCAAATAGGAGCCATTGGTTTTTGATATTGTACAGGTTGCTGATGAAATCAGCAGAGAGAGTATCAGGATAAAAAAAATCATTCGTTGAATCATTGCTATCAGAAATATAAATGTATTAAAATAGGAATTGTAATGACAAAATATATTGGTAATTGTACTATGAATACTTCCCTGTCTGTTTAAGTATATTACAGATCAGGATCCTCTGATAGATCTATATCATCAAGTTCTTCATCATCAAAAAAATCATCTGGATTCAATTCAGAATCCAATTCCTCATCGATATAAGGAAGATCTATCATTTGCGTTCCATTTTTTTTCGGGGTATTTTCAGATGAAGTAGGTAATAATTCTATTGAACGGTTCTCTTCATCCTCATCAGATATATTCAGTATCGTATCATCAACATAAATGCCATCAGGATCGGTATAAGGAATATCGTCACTATATTCTAAAGAATCACCTGGATCCTGAATTGAAAGATTATTAAAATCTGGTAATTCCATTTCACCAGGCACATCTGAATTTTCATCTTCTGATGATAAGAAATCGGGGGATAAAATATCATCAGGAAGACTTGTTGTGTCTATATCATCTATAGGGGAAGAAATAACAAGGTCATCATCTATTAATTCTATATCAGTTAAACCCGGTAGATCTTCACTATCTAATTCCTGAATTAAAGATTGAGTATTTTCTCCCGTTTCTTCTATATCCAGCAGTTCGATTTCATTTTCATCTAATACATCGTTAGAAAAAGATATATTCTCTATATCAGATCCTTCTATGTTTGGCAATTCAGGTAATTCTGGTTCATTATGAAATGACGATATTGCAGATAGATCTGTTTTTCTCTGGTAAGAAGTGGGTTTTAAATGAGCTTTTGTCTCTTTTATCCCTGTCAGACCACGACGTTCATCTACATATGTACTTACCCGCTCACGCAAAGGCAAGGTTTTATAAGTTTCATCTGATGGGGAGACAAAAATGTCCTTTTGGATTGGTGGAAGATTTTCTTTCTTATGATAAAAATAGTCTTTTATCATATTTTGATAGATAAATGCCAGAAGCGTCATCCAGATAGCAAAATACAGCACGCCAAGCCAGATATTTGCATATTCCTCTGTAGCATTTGTAAGCATTGCTCCCATTATAAGGATGAGAAGAGAGGCTACAAAGATGATGATAAGTTTGAAATTATTTGAGATATTCATTATGCAACCTCATTCTCTTATGTGAAAGACGCAATATTGCACTATTTTTAAAAACATTAAGATGATTTATGTAATTATGGTGCCCGAAAGGAGGAATAAATTATTATACAAAATTATACCTGAAGAGATATAAAAATTATGTACTTATTTTTTGATGAAGAACCATCATCTTCAGTTCAGTCATTTCCTCTATTGCATATCTGGGGCCTTCTCTTCCTATACCTGATTGTTTCATCCCCCCATATGGCATACTATCAATACGAAATGTGGGAATGTCATTGATAATAACAGCACCTGCTTCTATGTCATTATAAGCCTGAAATGCGAGATCCAAATTTGTCGTAAAAACACCAGCCTGAAGGCCAAATGAAGACTGGTTGATTGCATGAATGGCATGATCAAATGTTGTATATGGTGTTATAGTAATTATTGGAGCAAACATTTCCTGGTTGTTAACTGCCATATTTGGTTTAGTATCTATAAGGATGGTGGGTTTAAGAGTAGATCCCTGACAGGAACCTCCACAAAGAATTGTGGCCCCGTTTTTCTCTGCTGTGTGAATTGCATGCATCGCCCGTTGTGTATCGTGTATTGATATCATAGGTCCAATATCAGTATGAGGATCATGAGGATCTCCAATAACAAGGTTTTTTGTCAGCATGGTTAAATTTTCAAGGACATTATCATATATTTCTTCCTGAACAAATACCCTCTGAACTGAAATGCAACTTTGACCTGCATTACCAAATCCTCCATAACAAATACGTTTTACAGCATACCTGATATCCGCATCATTATGAATGACAACTCCGGCATTACCTCCTAACTCAAGACCTATCCTTCGGGAACATATTGATTTTAAATGCCAACCGACAGGTGAACTTCCAGTAAATGAAACATAGCCTATCCGTATATCTCTGACCATCTCTTCAGCATTTTTTACATCACAGGGTATTACACTGATGGCTTTTTTTGGAAAACCTGCATCAATAATAATTTTCCCAAGAATTAAGGAAGAGAGAGGAGTTTTTGATGATGGTTTAAGAATAATTGCGTTTCCACTTGCAATTGCAGGTCCAATTTTATGGCAGGCTAAATTAAGAGGATAATTAAAAGGAGTGATTCCAAGGACAATGCCCACGGGAATACGTTTTACATATCCGGTATATCCTTCTCCCCCTGGTGATCCATCAAGAGATATTATCTCTCCAAAAATTCTTTTTGCCTCTTCAGCAGAATTTTTCAGGGTTTCCCGTGACCTGGTAACTTCGGTTTTTGCAACAGCATATGTCTTTCCCCCCTCATTAATAAGGGTCTCAATTATCAGATCTTCCATATCACCAAGGCTATCTGCAATAGAATTCAGAATGGTAGCACGTTGATGAGAAGATAACAGACGTGTTAGTTTGGATCCCTCCTGGGCAGAATGTATGGCATCATTTGTATCCTGGCGTGTTCCTAAAAAAACTGATGAAATTGTCTCATCGGTATATGGATATTTAATTTCTCGTACTTCAGAGGAATTTTTAAATTCACCTCCAATAATAAATTTTTTGCTATCCATGTTACAATGTTTGTCACCTTTCATTATATCTTAATGGTTGCCTGTCCATTATGAGAATGAAGAGTTACAGATATGGCAGACCAATAATATGTACGAGTGTCCCTATTCCTAATCCAAGAATTATAGTATATACAGAAATTAACAAGGCATAACGCCATCCAATTTCATGTCCCAGTACCGCAATAGTAGAGATACATGGTACAAAGAGGGTGCTGACAACAGCGAACGTATATAATTGGATTTTTGTCATAACTGTTGTTAAATCAGCAGTCCCTGCCAGAACTACAAGAGTCTCAAAAGCCATCTCTTTTCGGAGAATGCCAAAAAGAAGAGCAGTAGAAACAAAACCCGGAAGACCAAGAAATGTCTCAATTATCGGAGCAAATAAATTTTGAAAGATCTCGATAACTCCATAATACTGTAAGATACCTAAAACTACACTACTTACAATTAGCAGAGGCATTGCAATAAAAAGAAATTCCCTGATATGAATCCATGACCGCATAATAACATGATACAATGATGGTCTTCGAAGAGGTGGCATCTCAAGAACCATTCCTAACTGTTGGCCAGGTATTATCCGGGAGAAGACATATCCAGTAATTATGAGTAAAACTAAAATAATAGCGTAAATGGAAAATGCATATGCAATACCGATAAAAGTTGCAACAATTCCTGCAATTATCACCGTTCGGGCAGAACACGGAACCATGGTAATTAGAAATGATGCAATAATTCGCTCACGTTTACTAGTAAGATTTCGGATGCCCATAATCGCAGGAACGTTACATCCAAATCCCAATACCATCGGAATGATTGCCTGACCATGCAGACCAAAGTGATGCATTGTTCTGTCTGCTAAAAATGCTGCACGTGTCATATATCCGGTATCTTCAATATATGACATGAGTAAATAAAATGTAAGAACAAATGGAAATGCAATTCCGATTCCTGCCTCTATTGCAATAAGAACTGAAAATAACAATTCCTTTAAAAAGGGATCCAAATCTGAAATAAGGAGAGGATCAATAAAAAAATTGTCAAAAAGGATGACAATCTGTTCTTCCATCCATGTTCCAAGAATGAAAACGGAAAAAAGCATGCCTGTTATGATAAGTATCAGTATTGGAATACCAGGAAAGATTCTTGTTAAAAATCGATCGAATCCTGCTCGTTCCCGGACTTCTGTCTGTTCAATTACTGAATTTGCCAGGTTTTTAGCTGCGTGATGTCGGTTAGCTGCAATTATCTGGTGTACAGACATCCGGTGTTCATTTTCTATCTCCTGAATAATTGTATCAGCTGCATCACGTAATTCATCATTTGTCTCTATTTCTTCGAGAGCTAAAAGAGCTTCAGTTTTATGAATGCCATAAACTTTAGAGAGACTCCGTATTCCAGCCTCTATATGCCGATCATAGAGAGTTGTTATCGTTGCAGGTTTTGCTTCTGTGAGTGTTACCGGAATTATTTTATCGATATTTTTCCCTTCGGTTGCTATCGTCTCTATAACAGGAGATCCTATCTGCTTTGATAGATATTCAGTGTTTATTCTTATCCCCTGATTTGTAGCTTCATCCATCATATTCAGGATGATAACCAAAGGTATATCATATTCAGCTATCTGAAGAAGCAAATAGAGATTTCTTTCAAGGTGTACCGCGTCTATAATTACCAAAAGAGCATTAATATCCTTCTTTTGAATGACATTCCTAACAAGACATTCTTCATCACCAGGTCCGTCAAGGGTATATATCCCAGGGAGATCCAGTAATTCCAGTTGATTTTTGCGATAACAGATTGTACCTGATAATAATCCAACAGTTGTTCCCGGGTAATTGCTTACCTCAACACCAACACCAGAAAGACTGGAAAATAGTAATGATTTCCCAACATTCGGATTTCCAATAATCCCGATCTTCATAGAACTTTTTCACCAAGGATGATGGAAGCGATTTCAGGGCTGAGACATATCTCTACACCTTTCACTTCTATAACAAGTGACTTATTATCTCCCAGTTTTCTCTTGATAATTACAGTTTCTCCAGGAAGAACACCTATATCCATTAGACGTCGTGTTCGTCCACACCCTTTAATGAGATTGACCCGCACTCGATCTCCTTCTTCAAATGCCCCAATGTTATTGCATATCATTGTATCAATCTCATTTTTTTTTCGATGACGACGACACCATCCAGGGCCTCTTGTAAGATAGGTATCAAGTAAATCAATTGTTTCGTCTGATGCTTTATGTTCAATTAGACAGGCCTGTTCAGATGCTGATTCTATTGGCATTCCCAGCATTTCATAAAAAAAACACTCGAGAACTTCGTGTTTTCTGCTTATCTTTTCACCAATCAGTCGTCCGGCATCAGTTAATACTATCTCCTTATCGTTCAGTATAACAATGGTATTTTTTTCTATAAGACAATCAAGAATCAGATTCAGTTCGGGTTGAGCAATGCCTGATACAGATATAAGATCCTGTCTGCTGGCAGATTTCTTTCCCTCTTTTTCAAAACGAAAAAGGAATTCAAGAATATCTTCGCAATATGATCTATCCATTATTGAATCTTTCATCAGATTGGTTGTGAAAAGATAAAAGACATGGGTAATTAAATTTACTGTAAATTCAAGAACTGGAATGTATATTGTTATCAATTGTAACTAAAGAAAATTCGCTTATAAATTTATCAATATCTTAAAAAAAGAAATTTTCTCTTGTTTTTTTAAAACCTGATGCAGCGATATCTGCTACATGAAAGACCGATAAGTTCCAACCTTCCTTCAGAAGTATTAATCATTGGGACAACAATTCTCATATTTACGAATTTTTTATTTAAAGATTACGCCTTGTTTGATGATCTATTTCTTTTTATGAAATGGTAGTAATGGAAATAGGAATATTAAAAAAGAAAAATGGGATATGTAGCCTGATAAATATGAGGGTAATTCCTGCTGAAATGATAGCAGGAGTAATGTTAATTTTATTTATTTCGTAAAAATACCTCTCTGACCGCGAAAGATGGGAATGCATCTGCATAATCCAGAAGTTCTTTTTTAAGAGAGACAGCTCCCAATGCATGAGAAAGAAGAGGAGCACCTATCCCTGCTACAATAATCGTATCAGTCTGATATATGTTCTGAATTTTTGCTATTGATGCACAGATCTGTTCAGTCTGTTTCTGTACAATTTCATGTGCTATCGCAACTATCTGTTCTTGTGGAAGTTCATTAAAATCACAACAGACAATTCGAGCGAGACGACGTGAACAATCAAGAAATGTTGTACCAGCTCCATCGGCAGTTTCACAGGTATAAAGACTTTCATTGATTTTTCCGGATACAAGCCAGGCATCAGCAGTTGTTGCAAAATATTCACTACTTATTGGTGTTTTTCGTGTTTCAATATGAACAGAATCAGTCACTGCATATATTGGTGTTCGCAAAATCCCGGTGTAAAGAAGAAAACCATGCTGCAGCCGTGTAAGATCGGTCTGATATTTCAAATTGAAAAAATCCATTAATGGAATGATATCTGTAGTAGTACTGCCAATATCCACAAAGATAGCGTCTGGATAAAATTCTTTAAGGTAATCAGCAGACACAAGCCAGTTTGCCGCTGCCAGTTCCCTGACGGATTCCTGATGGAAACAACCATCTATTCCGTAAAAATATGCATAAGGAAAGACTGCCTTTATCTCCTGAACGATATAGGTGATCCCTTCATTTTTATCTGCAAAACAGTCAGCAAGTTCTCCACTCATTACCACTGCAGCTGTTTCTTCAAATGTTGCATATGACTTTATAAGATGCTGTATGGGTGCCTCTTTCCAGAGAGGGCAGTAATGTATATGAACTTTCGTTTTTGTGGCAATTTTAATATTGGCCCCTCCAACATCAATACCAATTGTCATACTAAAATCCTTCCTGTTGCATCAAATCGCACGTGACCAGTAAGTTCTACAAAATCAGGAAGATCTCCATAACTTGCCCTGATAATAAGATTGCCTATCTCTTGTGCAAGTACTTTTGAAAGCCCGATTATGCTGTCAGTCGGACGGGGATTGACATCAACTACAACTATACGATAATTATTGACCACCATATCAATGCCAACATATCCCTGACATCCGAGCACTTCAGTCGTTTTTATGGCTGTTTTTATAATATCAGACTCATTTTTATGGAAATATGGTATTTCACCTCCTTCATAATGAAACTGCCCATTTTTATCAATTCTGATATTCTGTTTATTTATACTCAAAACAAGTGGTTTTTTCCCGGTATAACAAGAACACGATTCACCACAGACTCTGCTACCAATCAGACTAACACTAATATTATCTCCTAAAATAAATTCTTGTTCAAATTCTGTTGCATTACAGGGTTCTTCTGTTAATCGTACCCCCTGAGAACCGGATCCTGTTAGTGGTTTTACGATTCTCTTCCCGGTTGTTACTTCGCAAGGAACATCAATATTATGTGACGCTAAAATGCCGGATGTAGTTTTTTTATTTGCACACAGTGCTATTGTCATTGAATTACATCCTATACTTCTGCAGGTGTCTTCACAATACTTGGTATATCGTGCAAGAATATTATCTGGAGCGATAATAAGACCAATATCGCATAACGGACCCAGCCGGAGGATTTCTTTCCCAAAATCCTTTTCCGGTACAGGTGAGAGAACCTGATTTTTACAACGTTCAAAACTTTCTTTTAAAGTTTTAAACATAGCGATACCTTCATGCGCTAACGTTGGATCATGTGACATAGCATATTCAGCAAGAAGAATCTTCATCTGGTACATTTTTGTTTGTATTCCTGCTTATATGCTCGTGGTAAATCCACTCTGATGATGAGAAATGGTGTCCATTCATTTGATTTATGTACCAGAAAAAACAGAAATAGGCTTTGTACATACAACATTTAAATTAATTATTACCTATGATAATCCATACAGTCATTAATCTCTTTAGATATACTGACTATGTTATTACTACTATGCAAAAACGAATTTTACTCACGAATGATGATGGTGTAAATTCGGATGGATTATGGGCTGCATACGAAGCACTGACACCATTTGGGGATGTGATGGTTTGTGCACCCGCAACCCAGCAAAGTGCAGTGGGGAGGTCCATCTCCATCTTTGAACCAATACGGGCCTCACAAGTTATGCATAATGGAAAGGTGGCGTATGCCGTGGGAGGAACACCAACAGATTCAGTGATTATTGGTCTTCATGCGCTGAAATGGAATCCTGATATAGTGGTTTCCGGCATTAATATTGGAGAAAATCTCTCTTATGAATCAATTATGACATCCGGAACGGTGGGGGCAGCTCTTGAAGCATCGAATCAGGGTGTTTTTGGGGTTGCATTTTCGTTACAGGTAGAGGATCAGGGTGACAAATTTGGGCATTCATTATTCTCTTCTGACATGTTTATCGGTGTAAAAAGGGTAATATCAGAAATTATGTGTCAGATATTTCAGAATGGATTTCCACTAAATGTTGATGTTATCAATGTAAATATTCCATCTCGTATTCAGGGAGGATATAAAATAACTCATCTTGCAGAGAAATTATTTGTGACTGGTGTCGAAGAACGACTGGATCCACGCGGACGTCCATATTACTGGATTAATGGTCCACTTATCAAAGATGCAAAAGAGGGTACAGATGTCCATGCAATAGCACAGGGGGAGATATCAGTAACGCCAATAACACTTGATTGTACAGCATATTCTGGAAAAGAATCATTAAAACAGACACTGGCCGGGTTACTATCCTGATATCAATACTGGAAGTAATAACAAAATGAATAATAACCTTATCTGGGAGATCTTCTAACCATACAGGGAATGATCACATGGATATTTCAAATATAAAACAAATGGCAGGAGAATCAGCTGCTAATATGATTACTGAAGGAATGGTTGTCGGGCTTGGAACGGGCTCGACCGTAGCCTATACATTAGAAAAACTTGGAGAAAGAATCAGAAACGGACTACATATACTCTGTATCCCAACATCAATCCAGACAGCTATCAGGGCAACATCCTATGACATTCCTCTTACAACACTTGATCTCGTTGAGTCTATTGATATAACGATAGATGGTGCAGATCAGATTGATCCATCAGGCAATCTTATCAAAGGAAGAGGTGCTGCACATGTCAGGGAAAAAATAGTTGCACAAGTCTCAAAATCGTTAGTCATTGTTGCAGATGAGTCAAAGCTTGTGAAACATCTTCATGGACCGATTCCCATTGAAGTTGTTTTATTTGGACTTTATCCAGTTATCAGGATACTTCAAAAGATGGGTGGAACCATTGATATTCGTGAAGGAGTGAAAAAAGATGGTCCGGTATTATCTGATAATGGAAATCTCATACTTGATTATTATCCTAAAAACAATTTTAACCCAGGTGCACTTGAAGCAACTATTACTATGCTACCCGGCGTTGTCGGATGTGGCCTTTTTACCACCTATGCTGAAAAAACATCCGTTATTATTGCAGGGAATACCGGATGCAGGATGATATCATATCGTTCAGGTGATTAGTTTTCGGGCACAGCTTAAGAGATCTAAATATTGCTGGAATTCTTCACTTTTTTCTGATTCGATCTCATGCAATATATCCTGTATTGAAATATGGAGTGTATATAATTTCACAGGTCTGCCTTTATTTTCTGTCAAAAGATTTGAAATCTTAACCCATCCCCGTTTACGAAGGTGGTTTATAGCAATACTCACCTCAGGCTGTCTGAGATCAGTTCCCCGTTCAACATCTCGTGATGTGAGACTCTTGTTTTTCGCAAGAAATACAAGTACTTTTGCATAATTTTTTTTCAACCCAGTTTTCACTAGAATTTCTGCAAACTCATCATCTTTTTCTGTAAAATCTATCAAATGCTTCATTTCCATGAACCATTACCCCTGCAATGCAATTCAAATATTGTATATAATAAAATTATATTTATTCTATTTATAATATACTAATGAAAAAATAGGATGTTGTATATTATAATAAACCAATAT